>CAZEZJ010000009.1:0-1907 GCA_964516695.1 uncultured Blastocatellaceae bacterium | reverse complement strand
AAACTGGGCGCGCCTTTAAAAAGGTGCCCTCCCTTTGACCCAAGACTGTAAGCCGGTTTCACGAAAAATATTGAGGTCTCGATAGTCCTCCCTAACTATTTCTTGGAGCGCGGGCGCGCGAGTAGTGCCCAGCCTGAAGGAAGCACAGCCGCCGCGAGCGCAATCTTGATGAGGTCGCCAATGAGAAACGGCGCGACGCCCATTCCCCAAGCCGTCGCCGGAGCAAAAAAGCGTGTGAGCCATGCCCAACCGCCGAGCAGAATGACGATTGAGCCAAGGGCCATCATCGCCGCCGCCGTGATAAAGCGCCTGTCCCATCCGCGCTCCGCAAGCAAACCAACGACAAACGCCGCCGCCGGATAAGCGAGCAGATAACCGCTCGTCGGGCTAAACAGAAGACGCCCGACGCCGCTTCCACCGGCAGCAAAAAACGGCAGCCCGCTCGCGCCCTCAATGAGATAAGCAATCATCGCCAGCGCGCCCAGACGCGAACCCAACAGTGCGCCCGTCAAGAGCACGGCGAAGGTTTGGCCCGTTATCGGCACAGGCGTCCACGGCAGCGGAATCGCGACCTGCGCCGCCAGCGCCGTCAGCAAACTGAAAGCAACAACCAGCGCCAGCCCACGCGCCCAATCCAGCGGAGCCAGCACGGCGCTCGTCAATGTTTCGGCTTTAGCAAAAGATGTGTTCATGGTTTTTCCATTGGTTCATTGAGTCATTGATTCATCGCTCCCGTGAGCAAATGAATCAATGACTTAATCGTTAAATCTTCCTTAGGTTAACTCCACCTCTCCCGATTGTAGTTGGTCGGGTTTAGCCTTCTCGACGATGATTCTCATTCCGTAGAACGAGCGCCAAACGAAGACCATCGAGATGAGGAAGAAGACGGCGGCCAGCGTATAGTTAAGCGTCGAGTCGCCACGGCTGCGCGAGACGCTCAGGGCCAATTCGACGGCGAGCAGACCAAAGAGCGTCGTAAACTTGATAACCGGATTCATCGCCACCGACGAGGTATCCTTGAACGGGTCGCCCACCGTGTCGCCGACGACCGTTGCGTCGTGGAGCGCCGTGCCTTTTTGTTTCAACTCGACCTCGACAATCTTCTTCGCGTTATCCCATGCGCCGCCCGCGTTCGCCATGAAGATGGCTTGGTAGAGACCAAAGAGCGCGATGGAAATGAGATAGCCAATGAAGAAGTAGGGGTCAACGAAGGCAAAGGCAAGGCTGGCGAAGAAGACTGTCAGGAAGATATTGAACATCCCCTTCTGCGCATACTGCGTGCAGATGGCGACCACCTTCTTGCTGTCTTCAACCGATGCTTTCTCAACCGTGTCGTCGAGACGGATGTTGGCCTTGATAAACTCCACGGCGCGATAGGCTCCGGTCGTCACGGCTTGAATCGAAGCGCCCGTGAACCAGTAGATGATGGCGCCGCCCGTTATCAGCCCAAGCAGGAAGAGCGGGTTCAAGAGCGAAAGGCTCTCAAAGAAGGCCGCTTCGGAAATGGCGCTGCCGCGCAAGATTTGAATGATGGAGAAAATCATCGTCGTCGCGCCGACGACCGCCGTGCCGATGAGCACGGGCTTGGCCGTCGCCTTGAAGGTGTTGCCCGCGCCGTCGTTCTCTTCAAGGAGATGCTTGGCGCGGTCGAAGTTGGCCGTGACGTTGAAGTCGCGCTGGACTTCCGCTTCGATGTTCGGCACTTGCTCGATGAGCGATAACTCGTAAACCGACTGCGCGTTGTCCGTGACCGGGCCATAAGAGTCAACGGCAATCGTCACCGGCCCCATGCCGAGGAAGCCGAAGGCGACGAGGCCGAAGGCGAAGACCGCCGGCGCGGTCATCAGCGCGCCGAGGCCAAACATGCTGACGATGTAGGCGATGCCCATCAAAATCACGATGGCGAT
>CAZEZJ010000008.1:2745-30789 GCA_964516695.1 uncultured Blastocatellaceae bacterium | reverse complement strand
CGACCGCCACCTCGGACGGCCAACTCTTCTACGTCATTACGATGGCACCGGAAGATGAATGGCAAGCTTATCAACCCGCGTTTGAGGCAATCTTAAGCAGCCTGCGGGTGAAATAAGGTAAAAGTAAAAAGGTAAAAGGTAAAAGGGAAGACAAGGAGCTTTGCCCTTTGTCTTCCCTTTGCTTTTGGTATCTCTCTTACTTTTACCTTTTACCTTTTGCCTTTTACCTTTTTACTTCTCTTTTCCGGGCAGGGTGATTTGGCGACGAAGGCTGCGTTGACGTTGGCGCGCTGGATTTGGTCGTCGGGCCAGACTTCGGGGAAAGTGTAGCCGGGGCCTTTCGTGTACTTCTGTTCTTCCCAGATGCGCTTGCCAACTTCGTCAAAATAGATTCGATGCTCTAGGGCCGAGCCGTTAGCCGCTCCACCCGTGATGAGGACAAAGCGCAGGCGGCCCGCGTCATCGTAGTAGTGTTCCCACTTCAGCGCGGAATCATCCGAGCCAGCTTGCTTTTCGTAGTAGCGCACGCGCCCGTTCGCATCAATGGCGAGGGTGCGCAATGCGTCTTCGTATGGCTCGCAGTATTCAAACTCGCGCGTCCTGACTTTGAAAGACTTGCGGCTCAAGCCCGCCTTCACCGTCTGGACGACCGCGCGCACAGCTTTAATCTTCGGATGCTGCTGCCAGTTTGCTTTAGTTATCTCTTCTTGGCTCGCGCCTGTTTCCAGCGCCGGATTAATCAAACTAAAAGCGACGGTAGATGCGCGCGTCGGTGTTATTGTTTGCGCCTGTAATGCGGGCGTGCCTTCAAGCGTTGAAGAGGGGCTTAATAAGACGAAGAGCAGTAGAGAGCAGGCGGTCAATTTCATGTCTGTACGAGTTTCCTCTAAAAGCTTTCTGTTTCTCAGGCGAAGCGTTCTCGATAAGCTAGCACAATTAAAGGCAAAGGGCAGCGCCGCGACCGATTCGCGGCGCTGCCCATCTCATCCTCGGCGCGGGCGGGTGGGAGTTTGGGAAGCCAATGCTTAAATCTTATCGAGCATCTCTTCAGCGAGGCGAAACATCTCCGTGCGGCGGAGCGCGCCGCAGTCGAAGTGCCATGATTTCTGTTGCGCGGGGACTTCCAAGTGCATCCACCAGCCTTTGCCTTTCGGCCAGAGTCCGGCTGCCGCCTGCTTGCGTCGCTTATTGTTGGCGGCCCAGATTGTGCCTTTCAAATCAATGCCGTCGTCGGGCCAGTTGGTCGGCTTCTGAAGCGGGATGCCGAGGTTCTTGAAGCACCAAGCCATCACGGCCAGCGTCGGGTCGAGCACGGTTGGCGGCGGCAGCCAGAGCGCGGGCACTTGTCCGTTCATCTTCGTCTTGCAAGACATCTCGATTTGCACCTGCGCCTGTGCGTTCGGGAAAAACGGCGGATTAGTCTTGAGCGCGCCGCCCTGCGCGGTCAGCGGGCGACATTGCACGATGCGGTTCTCGCCCGTAATGAAATGTGGGGCGCTGAAATTTTTGCTGAGCGTTGCCCAATCGCTGTTGACGCTGTTGCCTTCGGTCGTATGCAGCACGCCGATGAGTGTGCTCGACGAAAGATAGTAGGGCTTGCCGCCGGGACGCCTGATTTCCTTCTTCTCGACATTGAACTTTCCGATTTTGGTCAACCAATCAACGGCCATCGCGTTTTTAGTTCTCCTCTTTGAGCCAAAGGGTGAAACGGGCTTGTCGCTTCGGAGCAGTTCAATCAAAGCGACGTTGGGGTTGGAAGTGGGAGCACACGAGATTAGCGAAGCTTCGAACTTTCGCCGGTCTGAAATAGAACGCAGGCAACTTAATCTGAGCGGTCGGGAAAGTCAATGATATTTTCGAGCAGGGGAAAGAGAGCACGCGAGAAGGATGAAAGCCTGACTCTTTCACGTGAAAGAGCCAGGCTTTCATCTGCGAAGGATTTTATCCTCGCTTTTCGAGTTCGTCTGCGAGCGCCGTGGCGTTGTAGACCTTGCGGAGCGCTTCGACGATGCCTCCGGTGTGAACGCCCATGGCGCGGCCCGTCTCTTCGGTGTAGACGTAGCGCGAGACGAAGCGGTGTATGTTGCTGTCGAAGTTGACGCCGACGATTTCGCCCTGGCGGTTGATGACGGGGCTGCCGGAATTGCCGCCGATGGTGTCAGCCGTATAAACGAAATCGAAGGGTGTGGTCAACTCCACGCTCTGTTTGCGTGCGAGCATCTGCGGGGCGATGTTGAAGGGCGGCTTGTAATCGAAGCTCGCGCCACGGTCATAGAGGCCCGCGTAAGTCGTCTTGTAAGGGATGAGCGTGGTGCCGAGTTCGTAGCCTTTGACGACGCCGTAGGAAAAGCGCAGCGTGAAATTAGCGTCGGGCGCGATTGAACGGCCATAGACGGCGAAGCGCGCTTTGGCTACCTTCTCGCCGGCAGCGGTGCGTGCGCCTTCTATGTTCTCCCTGTTCCAGCGGTCAAGCTCGCGCGCGATGGGGTCAATCTTGCGGGCTAACACAATCATCGCATCATTTGAGGCGTCAATCGTCGCCGCGCCGCCATCAAAGAGCGACTTACGGAAAGCAACGTCGTTGAGCTTCGTTCCCTTTATCAACTCACTGGCGACTTCCGCCGCAGAGCGTGTGCCCAAAACGGCTTTAACGAAGGGGTCGTCCGCGCCCAGTTCTTCCTGAACTTCCTTGAGCCTTTCGGCCAGCACAAACTCTTCATAGTCCATGTAGACGGGCGCGGTGGCGAGCAGTTGAGATTTTAGGGATTCGAGGTTGGCGTCGCGATACGCGGGCAGACGTTCGGCGTTTGGCTTCTTAAGCTCCGCGGCATATTGCGCGAAGGCGAGAGCGAAGCTGCCGAGGGTTGAACCCGCGAGGCTCGAATAGAAGAGGCGCTTGCTCATGGGGGAGAGCTTCTTGAAGACTTCCGCCATCTCGTCCCAGGCCGTGCCATACTGCTTCATCAATTCGGGCTGCTGTGCCAGGCGCTCGCGCAGCTCGCGTTCTTCCGCCTGTTTCTGCTTCATCAACTTATCTGTGAGCAAGCCTTCCTGTTGTCCTTGCAGGCGCTTCAAGGTGTTGTTGAAACTGGAAATGGTGTCCGAAGCGCGGCGCGCTTGTTCGTCTCCGAGAGCGGAGAAGCGAAGCAGCGCGTCGCGGCGACGCGTGAAAGAGCGCAGTTGCATTTTGTTCTGCATGTCGCGCTGGTATTCAATCTGCGAAAGGGTGCGCAGGCGGTCGGTCGAGCCGGGATTGCCGACGACGAAGATTAACTCGTTTTCCGTCGCTCCCTTTGAGTTCCAGCGCAGGTGATTCGAGACGCGCGCTGGCTTGTCGTCTTCATAGACGCGGACAAAGGAAGCGTCGAGCGCGTAGCGCGGAAAGGTGAAGTTGTCGTAGTCGCCGCCAAACTCCGCGGCCTGCGCTTCGGGCGCGAAGACCATGCGCACATCAGTATATTTCTTGTAGGCGTAGAGCAAATATTGACCGCCCTCGTAGAGCGAGATGACGGTCGGGCGCAAGGCGGGCGACTTCTCTCTGGAGTCTTTCTCAATCGCAGCTATCTCAGAGCGGCGGCGCGTGTCGGCCTCGCGGCTGTCAGGGGCGCTTCTGCCCGCAGCCTGCACGCGCTCGGTCACGTCTTCCATCGTCACCAGCACTTCAACTGTCAGGTCTGAGGCTTTCAACTCTTCGGCGCGCGTCGGCGCGTAGAAGCCTGTCTTGATGAGATTGCGCTCGGCGGTCGAGAGTTTCGCGAGCGACGAACGGATGATGTGATGATTAGTCAGCACCAGCCCGTCAGCGGAAACGAACGCGCCCGTGCCGCCGCCGACCCTCACCGAAGAGAGCCGCACGTGGTCGAGCCATTCTTTCGTCGGCTCGAAATTATATTTCTCCTTCAATTGCTTGAGCGGCGGATTGCTAAACGTCCACATGCCTTCGTCGGCACGCGCGGCCAGCCACGGAGCAGAGAAGAGAGAAAAGAGAAGCAGGATTGCGAGCACACGTCTGGAAAAATTTGTCTGCATTGATTGCACCACCTGAATTAAAGTCGGTTTGGTTTGGCTCACTCGGGAGAGCCGTGAATTCTTCACGACTCCCGCCGGTGCGTCAAGAGTTAAGCTTGCGCTTCAACCGTGGATGTTAACTTAAATCTTGGCGCGGTGGCTAATCAAAGGGCGTCATCTTGGCAGGAATCGAGACGCGAGCAGCAGACTCTTAAATGCTTGCGGCGTGGCTTTGAGCAAACGCTGCGCAGACTTGAATAAGTGCAACAAACGTTAAAGCAAGTGCCGCACTTGCTTCAGCAAATATAGAAAACGTTAAAGCAAATGCAGCGAACACTTCAGCAAATGCTGCAAACGTTAAAGCAAGTGCTGCACAGCCTTAAACGTAAAGAGCGCAGACTGCGGCGTCAGTAGCATTTGCTTCAAGCGTAACGTGTTTGATTGTCTTGATTGTGGGAGTAGAGAAGGGAAAGATGCTGAGTGGCGCGGCATTACTTCGAGCGCCACTCAGAAAGCGGAACTGACTAGCAGGTGTCTTTGGCCTCGCGCAATCTTTCGCGCTCAGGCTTGAAGACACCTGCGATGAAATTATCTGCCGCGTCGCGGACGGAAAGAGCGCCGGCCAATGCTGGAGCCATGCCTGACAGAAGCAAACGTCTTCGCAGCGCTCGGAGCCGCCTGCTGAACGCCGCCAAAGCCCGGCAGCACAACGCGCTCGACGGGCTGTCCGGTCAGGCGTTCGATGGCCCGCATGTTTAATTCTTCGACGGGCGTGACGAGCGTGATAGCGCGTCCACGATTTCCGGCGCGCCCCGTGCGACCGATGCGATGCACGTAGTCTTCGGGAGCGTGCGGCACATCGTAGTTAATCACGTGCGAGATGGAATCAACGTCAATGCCGCGCGCGGCGATGTCCGTTGCGACCAGCACGCGCGTGCGTCCGTCCTTGAAGCCGCGCAGCGCCGCTTCGCGTTGCGGTTGCGTGCGGTCGGCGTGAATGCGGTTCACTTTATGCTCACGCGCTTCGAGAATGTGCGAGAGGCGTTCGGCCCCGCGCCGCGTGCGTGTAAAGACGAGCACGCGTTCAAAGCGTTCGCGCTCAAGCAAGTCAAGCAGCAGCGCCGTCTTCGATTCCATCGCCACTGGGTAAGCCATCTGTTCGACCATCCCTGCGGCTTGCCCGCGCTGGTTGACTTCAATCAACTCAGGCTGGCGCATCGTTGAGCGCGCGAGTTTTTCAATCTCGTAAGACATCGTGGCTGAAAAGAGCAGCGTTTGCCGCTTCGTAGGCAAAGCCGCCAGCACGCGTTGAATCGCGGGCCAGAAGCCCATGTCGAGCATCCGGTCTGCTTCGTCTAGCACGAGCGTTTCAATCTGAGCGAAATCAATCGCGCCGCGCTCCATGTGGTCGAGCAGGCGGCCCGGCGTGGCGATGACAAACTGCACGCCGCGTCTGAGCGCCGCCGTTTGAGAAGCCATGCCAGCGCCGCCAATTAGCGTGACGATGCGCGCCGCCTTCTTCGGGACGAGCGAGCGATAGCTGGCTTCAATCTGCGAGGCCAACTCGCGCGTCGGCGCGAGAATCAGCACGCGAATGCCCGGGCGCTCGCGCGCTCCCAAGCGTTGAATAATGGGCAACAGAAACGCTGCGGTCTTGCCCGTTCCCGTTTCGGCGCAGCCGATGAGGTCAGCGCCGCTGAGAACGACAGGAATCGCCTGCTGTTGAATTGGTGTCGGTTCGTTGTATCCGAGAGACTCGCAGGCGCGCACGAGCGCAGGCTGGAGTCCCAGTTGAGAAAAGTTCATTGAAATCCTTTGAGCGCCGCTCGAATCGTTTATCACGAGAGCAGCCGCTTTTGTTTGAAAATGTGTTGAGCGCCTCCGGTCTGTGTTTGCCACTCGCCGGAGGCGCTGTTGCTCAAACGTTTGAGCATTTGAGTTTGACGGACAATGCTTAGTAGCGCGAACCGCCGCCGCCGTAGCCGCCGCGATTGCCACCGCCGCCGTAACCACCGCGACCACCGCCGCCGCCACGTCCGCCGCCACCGCGATCTTCGCGCGGCTTGGCTTCGTTGACGGTCAAACTGCGACCGTTAACTTCCGTGCCGTTGAATTTTTGAATGGCCGCCTGGCCTTCTTCGCTGGTGGACATTTCGACGAAGCCGAAGCCGCGTGAGCGACCCGTTTCGCGGTCTTCGACCACTGCCGAAGACTCAACCGTGCCCGCCTGCGCGAACAATTCCTGCAAATCGTCGCTCGATGTTTGGAACGACAGATTTCCGACGTAAAGTTTCATAGACATAGATGTATACCTTCTCCTTGCAAACAGGAGTAAAGAGAGAAGCTGCGAATTAAAGTGGCTTCGGTGTAACGGTAGGCAGCGAAGGCTTCGGGTTCGGAGTGCTCTTCGAGAGAGCGGCTTCTAAAGTTGAAAACGGCCTACTCTCGAACTATCCAATAACGCCATCGCGTAAGACTACAAAGCGTGTAGCGCATCACCGTTGATGCAAGAGAGAAGGAATAACCAGCAACTATGATGCACTATAAGCGTGCTAAGTTGCAAGCTGGCGGCGACATCCGCGATTAAAGATGCTTATCAGTGAGCCATCATTCGCTTGCTAAAAGTGCGCGTATTCGACCGGATTAACAGTCTCAGGCAGCTTGTGCAGCAGTTGATGAATGCTCGGCAGCCGCCTTTGAAGAAGATGCTTGAATGTCAACTGCGCGGCTCTCGCACGACATTCCAGACCAGACCGAGGCGCGCCATCAGCCGGATGGCATATCCTGAAATATCCACCTCATACCAGCGCCACCCGTGCACCGCTGCTTTGGGGCGCGCGTGATGATTGTTGTGCCAGCCTTCGCCTAAGGTCAGCAGCCCGAGCCACCACACGTTGCCGCTCTCGTCGCGAGTGTTGTTGGGGCGCTTCCCCCAGACGTGACAGACGCTATTGATGCACCAAGTCAGATGCCACAGCGTGAGGGTGCGCGCCACCGCGCCCCAGAGCACCCCGCGCCAGCCCGCGACCGCATAACAAAAAAGAGCCGTCAGCACCCACGGCAGCACGAATAAATGTCCCTTGTCCAGCAAGCGAATCCAGAAATCTTGACCCGAAACGTCCGGCACAATCTCACGATAATCGCTGCCGTCCTCTTCATCCAAACACATCACCCAGCCGACATGCGCGTGTAAAAAGCCCATCAGCGGAGTGTGCGGGTCGCCCTGCTTATCCGTCATCCGGTGGTGGCGGCGATGGATGGCCGTCCAGCGAGCCGGGCCTCCCTGCAAAGCCGCCGCGCCGGTCCAAGCCAGTATGCGCCGCATCCATTTGTGGCAGACGAAACCACGATGCGTGAGCAGCCGGTGATAGCCGATGCCGATGGCAAACGTGGTGCAAAGGTAGAGGCCCACGAAAAGGGCCAAGTCAACGGGGCGCGGCCAGAACCAGAAACAGAGCAGGCCGCAGGCGTGCAGGCTCAAAACCAGAAAACTATGCGGCCAATTAAGACGAGGCAGAAGAGGCAGAGGCTTTTCGAGGCCCAGACGCGACGTGTATTCTTCAGACAACAACTTTTCCTTTAGCTATCCCGAACAACTCGCACTCGCAGAGAGACGTGCGATAAACCTTGAACCCTTTAGCTGTTCACAGAGCTGGCTAGCACGGACGCCTTTTTCCTGCGCGCGCCGCGCCATTCGCTCACACCCTCTCTTAACAGCCCAAACATCGTCTGCCGGTTCTGCGCAATCAACTTCATCCAAGACCATTTGCTCATCTGTGGAAAGTAGATGCCGCGGAAGAAGAGGCGCGCGACGAAATGGATGATGCGATATTTGACGTGTGCGTCGTCAATTGAGCGCAGCGCCGCTTCATTACGCTCCGGGCTGTAAGATTGCGACCACGCGCGGTCAACCTCGGCGCGTGCTTGCTTAATCGACATCTTCAGCGGCGCGTGCGCCATTTCAAAGGGCGCAAAGTCCATCCAGTGTTTCGGGCGTGCGAGTCGTCCGGCCTTCTCCAAGCGTTCATACAGAGGCGTGGCCGGAAAAGGCGTCAGTTGGCCGAAGACGGGCAGGCCCGGCGGCCAAGAGTGAATCTCTTTGAGCGTGCGCTCGGCCACACCCGGCGTGTCGTTGTCCATGCCGAAGATGAAGGACGTGATGGCATAGACGTTGCGCGCGGCCAGCCGCTCAAGCACCGCGCCGTACTCGCCCGGCTTGCTGAAATTTTTATTGACATCGGCCATGTTCGCCGGGTCAATTGACTCCATGCCGATAAAGACCCACTTGCCGCCGGACTCAGCTATCAGGTCAACGAGTTCTTCATCTTTGAGCAGGTTGGCGCTGATTTGTGCCACCCACGGAAGCTCGGCTCCGGCGGCGATAATCTCTTTTAAGAGCGCTTTGAGTCGCTTGGTGTTAATCGCCAGATTGTCGTCAATAAAGAAGACGGCTATCTGCCCGCCTTCGCGGCGCGCACGTTTTTTAAGCCGCAGTAGTTCGTCTACGACGCTCTCGTTTGTGCGAAAGCGAATCGAATCACCGAAGAAGCCCGTGACGGTGCAAAACTCGCAGCCGTAAGGACAGCCCCGCCCCGTTTCAATCGGCACGACATGAAACGAACCCCAACCGCCGCCCATCCGGCCCAGCGCGGGGCGCAAAACTTTCGGCACGAGATTGAATTGATTAAGGTCTAGCGTTTCCCAAGGAATCGAAGGATAGAATTGCAGGCTCGGCTTGCGGTCGTTTCCCTTGGCGTCGCGCTCGGGCTGATAGATTTCCTTTAACTCGCCGCGCGCCGCATCTTCAACTATCAAGGGCCATGTCTCATCCGCTTCGCCAAGCGCAATAGCATCCGCATGACGCACGCCGCCTTCAACACGGCCCAGAGCCTCGTCCGGCACTTCCGTCACGTGCGGCCCGCCCATCACGACCTTGATGCCTGCCGCGCGCAAAGCATCTGCCACGCGATAAGCCCGCGCAATCATGCGCGTCATCGCGCCGATGCCGACCAGTTCGATGCCCTCCGCGCGCACAAACTCGACCAACTCCTGCTCGTTCATCGCGCGTGCATTGCCGTCAATCAACAACACTTCATGGCCTGCGGGCGTCAGGGCTTGAAGGAGAAACATCCAAAGGTGCGGCATGAAGTTGCGCGTCACGCCGTTGTCGGGGTTATAAAGTAGAATCTTCAATGGGCCTGTTCCTCAATGTTGAGATGAAAAACTCGCTACGGTTATGTGGGGAAAATGCTGAGAGATAGGCAACAGGCATCACATGGAAGGAGCAGGGGAACTCAATCCTGATAGCCAAAAGGCTAACTTTCGAAATCAATGATACCAGAAGTGCACGCTATCGTACATAGCGCGGCGTGCGCGTTTTCTCTGATGAAAGTAAGTCTGCGCTTCATGCCGGTCTCAGGATTTAACCAAAGCTATCGTTTGCCATATGGAAAATTAGGTGCGCGCTCTGAGGAAAAACTTCAGAGAAAGCAAAAAAGCCGCTCGCTTGAGAGAGCGGCCTCGAAACATCAAAGTGTTAATACCGGAGGAGGGACTTGAACCCACACGCCCTTGCGGACAACGGATTTTGAGTCCGTCGCGTCTGCCATTCCGCCACTCCGGCCCTTGCGGTCGAAACATCATAGTGGGCTGCCAGCGGCGGCGTCAACCCGCCACCACTGAGCAACCGTTTAACACCTCGGCCGCCAGATGACGAAAAGGAATATTGCCACGGCGTCTGAATCTATGTAATATATCTCTGGTCTTTCAAGCGGCGCTCGATGTGGGGTGCGCTGCTTCCTCTTCTCTCACTAATGCGAGTTTTTCGGCAAGTGCTGCTCTCCTACTGCTGTGCTTCAGTCGCCCTGAAATTTACGGTGGAGTTCGTTTTATGTCCAAAATAAGCGATGAGCGGGCGCGTCTCTTAATTGTTGACGACGAGGCGGAAATCCGCAACGTGCTCTGCGAACTGCTGAGCCGGGAGTGCGACTGCGCCTCGGCCAGTTCGGCTGAGGAAGCGCTGGAGATTCTGCGCGCCGAAGCGTTTCACCTCATCATCAGCGACATCACGATGAGCGGGATGAGCGGGTTGGAGATGATTCCGCTCGTTTTTGAAACCTCGCCGGAAACGGTCGTGGTGATGATTAGCGGAATGCAGACCATCGAGAGCGCGATTGAGGCTTTAAGAGTCGGCGCGTTCGACTACATTATGAAGCCATTTGATTTGCGGCAGGTCGAGGCGGCAGTCCGTCGCGCACTCGAACACTACGAACTGCGCGCCGCCAAGCGTCGTTATGAAAATCATCTGGAAGAACTCGTCGAACAGCGCACCGTTGAACTCAACAAAGCCTTAGACTCGCTCGAAGACGCCTACCGGACAACGCTCAAGGCGCTGACGGCGGCGCTCGAAACGCGCGACGCCGAAACACACGGCCATTCGGAGCGCGTCGTCACCTTCAGCCTCAGGCTAGGGCAGGAGCTAGGACTCGATAAGGAGCAACTGCGCTCGCTCGAATTCGGTTCCTTGCTGCACGACATCGGAAAAATCGGTGTGCCGGATGCCATCTTGCGTAAGCCCGCGAAGCTGACCGACGAAGAATGGGTCAGGATGCGCGAGCACCCCTTGCACGGCCAGGCCATCCTGCGCGAGATAGAATTCTTGAGAGGCGCGGCGATGGTCGTCGGCCAACACCATGAGAAGTGGGACGGCTCCGGTTACCCGCTGGGCTTGCGCGGCGAAGAGATTGATTTGAACGCGCGCATCTTCGCCGTGGCAGACGCCTTCGATGCGATGATTAGCGACCGCGTTTACAGGGCGGGCAGGTCTTACGAGGAGGCTGCCGAGGAATTGGAGAGATTTGCCGGACGGCAGTTTGACCCGACGGTGGTGGCGGCTTTTCATCGCGTCCCGCGCGAAGATTGGGACGAATTGCGCCGCCGCTCGCTTGTAAAAAAGCAGGAGCGAGACTCTTCCGTCGCGCATCCCGTAGCGACTATGCTGGAATCCAGACTATCTGCGATGCCGAGTTAAAAACGTTGAGCGAGATAGCGTCCCGCTCTGCCAGCAGAAATTAAAAGCGATAGCCCACGACCCTTAAAGGAGCGTGGGCTATCGCTTTTATCGCCGGTCTAAGATTTTACTGCTGCGGTGTGACGACGTAGCCGCGACGGGCACGCAAGGTGACGCCCGTTCGACGCGCGGCGACCTCTATGCGGCGATATTCTCCCGGGCGCGCCTCGGAGAGCGGACGCTTGGGCCTATAGGTGACGACGTATTGCGCGCCGATGTCGCGCGCGACTTCTTCGCCGTGGGCCAACATCGCTTCCATTGTCGTCGGCAGCAATATCTGCCCGCCCGTCTCTCCCGCCAGGGCGACCAGCCGCGCTTCGCTCTGCTTTGCCGAGTCGGCGTATTTTTTGTACCAGCGTCGCATCTGGCGGTCAGTGTCAATGGTCGCGATAGAGAAAGAAGGGCTGCGCGTCATGCCGGGCGGAAGCGTCGGGTCTTGCCCGCCGGGCGTGCCGTCGCGC
The DNA here is from genome assembly GCA_964516695.1 of uncultured Blastocatellaceae bacterium. Lineage (GTDB taxonomy): Bacteria > Acidobacteriota > Blastocatellia > Pyrinomonadales > Pyrinomonadaceae > DASVTR01. The sequence continues at coordinate 19,251 of CAZEZJ010000008.1, read as the reverse complement.
TGGACGCCCGTGCCGCCCTTGAGGATGCCGCTCTTGTAGCGTTCGGCTATCGCCTGTTGCACGAGCGTCGTGTAGCTGATGATGTGGACGGTGGCTTGGGTTGAGACAAGCTGCTTGATGGCGTCCGCGTAGTTAACTTTGCCGCCCGCCGGCTCCACGCCGTCCGTGATGATGACGACGTGGCGGCTGCCCATCGGCGTGTCCTTCAATTTCGCCGCCGCCATCTGGACGCCCTCCGAAAGGCGCGAGCGCTTGCCCGAATGCAGCTTGGTCTTGAGCACGCCGGTGACCTGTTCTCTATCGGTCGTCCAATCCTGCAAAAGCTCGACGCGCTCGTTAAACTGCATCACCGCCACGCGCTGTTCGGTGCGCAACCTCGAAAGCAGCCGCATCACAATGGCGCGCGTCGTCCCCAAACTCTTCGCCAGCGTAATCTCATTGCCCGTGTCTAAGAGCAGGAGAATGTTGGCCGGAACGCGTTGAATGCTCCTGATTTGCTGTGGGACGCCGTCTTCGAGCACGAGCAGGTCGTCCATTTCGAGCGTCGGGTCGAAGTGGCCGAAATCATCGAAGGCGACGATGGGCAGGCGCACTTCCTCTGTAAAGACCTTAATTTGGTCTTCCTGTGCGGGCGGGGTCGGAGAAGGTTGCGGCGTGGGCTGCTGCCTGCCCGCTTGCGCCCTGAGATTGAGGGTCACGGCGAGGGCCAGAACACAGGCCGTTAAGAGCAGGAAGATGCGACGTGTTGACAAGAGTAAACCTCACTGGAGCGGACGAGCATTCGCGGAGTCGAAATGTTTGATAGTCCGTAGAGGGCTGCGGGTTGCTCCGTCGTTCGGCTTTAACTGAGACGTTTGCGCGCCTGCGCCTGCACGGCTGTAATCGCTACGGCGTCAACAATGTCTTCCGCCTTGCACCCGCGCGAGAGGTCGTTGGCGGGCTTGTCCAAGCCTTGCAGGATGGGGCCGATGGCGGTTGCTCCGGCCAGCCGCTCCGTCAATTTGTAAGAGATATTTCCGGCCTGCAAATCAGGAAAGATGAGGACGTTGGCGCGGCCCGCCACGCTTGAGCCGGGCGCTTTCGATTGCGCGACCGCTGGAAGCAGCGCGGCATCGGCCTGCAATTCGCCGTCTATTTCTAACTCGGGCGCGCGCGCCCGCACAGTCTTCGTCGCTTCGACTACCTTGTCAATCAGTTGATGCTTGGCGCTGCCTTTCGTCGAGAAAGAGAGCATGGCGACGCGCGGCTCCGCTTCAAGGAGCGCGCGGCACGAGTCTGCGGAAGCGATGGCTATCTCGGCCAGTTCCGTTGCTGTCGGCTCGATGACGACACCGCAGTCAGAGTAAATCATCGCGCCTTGCTCTCCGAAACTCTGGTCAGAGAGCACCATGACGAAGAAACTGGAAACGAGCTTGAAGCCCGGGCGCACGCCGATGCAATGGAGCGCGGCGCGCACCGTATGCGAGGTCGTGTTGGTCGCGCCCGCAACGGAGCCGTCCGCACGATTCATGCGCACCATCAGGTCGCCGTAATAAAGCGGGTCTTTGACGGCTTCGCGCGCTTCGTCGGCCATCAAGCCTTTGGCGCGGCGCAGTTCGTGATAAAAGGCAGCCATCTTGTCAAAGTCTGCGGCGCGCCGGTGGTCTATGACTTCGACTCCGCCCAGCGGCGCATTCGCCGCGCTCGCCGCCGCGCGAATCTTCTCCTCGCTGCCGAGCAAGGTGATGCGCGCTATCTTCAGGCGCGCGCAGATGGAAGCGGCGATGACCGTGCGCGAATCGTCGCCTTCGGGCAAGACGATATGTTGTGGGTCGGCGGCGGCGCGTTGGCGTAGGCGTTCGAGAATGGACATAGAGACAGAGAGTCGGAAATCGGAATCCGAAAGTCAGAATAAAAAAGCGAATGCTGTTGGCACGTCTGTAAGGAGTCTAGCTAACTCTGCGATGGAGGACAAGCTTTCGACATCCAACGGCCGCGTGCTAAATTTAACTTTACCAACGAACAGCTTTTCGGTCTCATTTAACAAGAAGTTGAAAGCTGACCGCCGAGAGCCTGAAGGCTTAACTAAACTTTGAAGCGGGAGACGAGATGCGAAGAATTGAAGCGAAGCGACGGATGAAGAATCTACTGATGTTTCTGCCGAACATGATTAGCCTGTGCGGTCGTCTGCTGACCGATAGCCGCGTGCCGCGCGTGGAGAAGGCACTCTTCGCAGGGGCCATTGTTTACGCCGTCATGCCGCTTGATTTCATTCCCGACATGATTCCCTTCGTCGGGCAGATTGACGATGCTTACCTGATAGCGCTCGCGCTCTTGCGCCTGCTCCATCGCACCGAACGCGACGTTGTTCGCCAACACTGGCGCGGCGGCGGAGACATAGTTGAACTGGCCGCAGCGATGGCCGACGTTGCACCGCTGCTGTTGCCGCGTAATGTGCGGCGCGTCCTCTCAGCGAAGATTGAAGTCGCGCCGGAGGCCGAAGGCGGCATGTTGAGCGCCGCCGCTCGTTCCGAAACGGTGCTGGTCGAAGTGCAGCAAGAAAAGAGAACGCTCGAATCAGCAGGCGAGAGATAAATCCACTAGCTCTTCGGCAACTGCCGCCAATCCGCTGATGATTTTCGGGTCGCTGGATTTGAAGGCGCGAAAGTTTCGCTCTTCGAGCACGGGCGCGTCGAATCCATCTTCGTCAACGGCGGCGAGCGCAACGCGCAGGGTTGAAGAGTTGGCGATGACGAACCACTCGTTCGCCAGCTTGTAGTCCGGCGGTAAGTTGACGAGTTTCATGTTCGGATGGCGCGGCGGTTTCCAGTCGGCTTCACCGAACACATAGACGCGTTCCGAAAGGTCTGCGATTCGCAGGTAGCGGTCAATGACGGCCTCCATGCGAGACAGCTTTTCAAAGCCGACGTAGATGCGGCCCGTCCGGTTGATGCGCAGCAGCAGCGCGTTCTCAATCAGGAGACTGACGTATTCGAGCACCGGAACCTGCGCACGAAAAGAGAAGGTCGCGCGTTCGTCAAAATCGCGGCGGGAGATATTAGAGACCTGCCCTAAATCTTCGTGTTCGGCGGACTCGGCAAGCTTCAGAGCTTGCTCGTAGATGGAAAAATCTTTCAGTCGCTGGGCCATACCTTAATGCTTCAGGGGAAGCAAGCTATCTACTACTCGCCTCAGTCTTCGCCAGCGTTACGAATGTTTCGTGAAAGTATGGAGGAAGGGAAGAATCAGGAATAAGCGGCCTGCAACCGCTGTTATCGCTCTCTCTTTTTTTGCGCCGCCCCCTGTGTTTCAGGCAACGGAAGCCTGCTTTAGGCGGCGCGTAAGGCTTGCAGCAGCTTATCGTGGATGCCGCCGAAGCCGCCGTTCGACATAATGGCGACGACATCATCGGGGCGAAGTTCGGGCGTTAGATGACGAACGATTTCATCAGCGCCTTCGATGCCAAGCGCTGGCTTGCCCTGCGCTCTGATGTCTGAGATGAGTTGCTCGGTGTCTAGCACGCGCCCTTTCTCGGTGGCTTTGGTGCTGTCGAAGACGCTGGCGATAACGACGTAGTCAGCCGTCTGGAAGGCGTGAGCGTAGTCCTGCTGAAAGACCGCGAGGCGCGAAGACCATGAGCGCGGCTCGAAGACGGCGACGAGGCGCGCCTTTTTGTATTTCGTGCGAAGCGCTTGCAGCGTTTCGCGCACGGCCGTCGGGTGATGAGCGAAGTCGTCAATCACCGTCACACCGCTTTCCACGCCGCGCACCTGCATCCGCCGCCGCACGCTCTTAAAACTCGCCAGCGCATCAACGATAGCCGCGCGCTCAACGCCCCACGCATCGGCCGCGACGATGACAGCCAAGCAGTTGCGAATGTTGAAGTCCCCGATGAGAGGCGTTTGAAACTGTCCCCACTCGCTGCCCTCTCGAAAGACGCGGAAGCGGGCCAACTCGCCGGAGTAGTCTATGTCGCGTGCTTGCCAGCGCGCGTCTTCGCAAGTGCCGAAGGTTTCGAGCCGCGTGTAGAGCCGCCCGCCCATCTCGCTGACAACTTCGCGGACGTGCGGGCTGTCCCATCCGGCGATGAGGCGGCCATTGCCGGGCACCAGATTCATCAGGCGGCGAAAGGCTGTCTTGACCGCGGCGAGGTCGGCGTAGATGTCCGCGTGGTCAAACTCTATATTGCCGACGATGGCCGTCTCCGGCAGGTAGTGCATAAACTTCGGGCCTTTGTCGAAATAGGCCGTGTCGTATTCGTCGCCTTCGATAACGAAGAAGGGGCTGTCGGTGACGCGAAAGCTCGCGTTGAAGTTCTGGACCACACCGCCGACGAGGAAGGTCGGGTTAAGTTTGCCCTGGTCCATCACCCACGCGGCGATGCTGGCGGTCGTCGTCTTGCCGTGTGTTCCGGCGACGACGAGCGAGCGGCGGCCGCGAATAAATTCTTCTTTGACGACTTCGGCCTGCGAACGATAGAGCAGCTTGGCGTTTAAGGTCGCTTCGACTTCCGCATTGCCGCGCGGGATGGCATTGCCGATGATGACGCAATCCGGCGACGGCTGTAGATTTTCGGCGCGATAGCCGGGCTTGACTTCGATGCCGAGGCTTTCCAGCATCGTTGACATCGGCGGGTAAACGTTTTCGTCCGAGCCGGTGACTTTTGCCCCGCGCGCTTGCAGCATTCCGGCGAGGCTCGCCATCGCCGTTCCACAGATTCCGACCAAGTGATAGTGCATAAATTAAGTGTTAGGTTTCAAGTTTAAGGTTTCAGGTCCTAGGATTTTAACTTTAACCCCGAGACCTCAAACTCGAAATATCATTTTTGTCCAACCGGCAGCGTGAAGGAAAAAACCGAACCGCGACCGAGTTCGGATTTGACTTGAATCTCGCTGCCGTGTAGCTCGACGAGTTGGCGCGTGATGTAGAGGCCGAGACCCGTGCCCTTTTCGCCGCGTGTGGCGCGGCTGCGGGCCTGTTCGTATTTGTCGAAAAGACGCTCGACATCTTCGGGCGCGATGCCGACACCCGTATCCGCGACGGTCAAACGAACTCGCTCGCCCTCCAATTCGGCGCTCACTTCGACGCGGCCACCCTTCGGCGTAAACTTCAAAGCGTTGGAGAGCAGATTGACGAGAATGCGCCGCAGCTTCGTGCGGTCGGCTTCAATGGGCGGCAATTCCGGCGCGAGCTTTTCCTGCAACAGAATCTCTTTCTCTCTCGCCAGCGGTTCCATCGCCTCGCGCAATTCGTCGAGCAGCCCCCGCAGGTCAATCGAAGTCACGTCGAGACGCATCGTGCCGGATTCGAGCTTAGAGGCGTCGAGCAAATCGTTGACCAATTCGATGAGGCTCTGCGTGTTGCGCTCCATCATGGCGACCATGTTCTGCTGCTCAGGCGAAAGCTCACCGAGGCGGCCAGAGGTGAAGAAGCTGATGACGCCGCTGATGACCGTCAGCGGCGAGCGCAGGTCGTGCGTGGTCAGCGCAAGAAACTCCTCTTTTAATTCCGAAAGCTCGCGCAGCTTGGCGTTGGCTTCGTTTAACTCGCGGTTGCTCTGATTAAGCTGCCGGTTGAGTAGTTCCAACTCCTCGCGCTTTTCTTCCAACTCCGAGAGAATACGAACGAAGTCGCGGTTCTGCTGTTGCAGTTCTTCGATGGCCGAATCGCCCGCGTCATGGTTGAAGAAAGCGCGCAACTCTTCGAGGCGGTCTTTGATGTTCACGGCGGCTGCGCGCGGCATCCACTTGATGAAGGTGACGCGCGTGCCCTCGCCCGGCGTCGTTTGAATGTCAAACTCGTCCATCAGCTTGCGCGTGCCCGAGAGGCCGACGCCGAGGCCCGAGTCTGATTGATAACTACCGCGCATGATGGCGCGCAAGGTCGCTTCGCTGATGCCGGGGCCATCGTCGCGCGCCGTCAACTGCAACCCAGTATCCAAGCCTCTCTCGGCCAGCGACAGCGAAATCGCTCCCGACTTGGCATACTCATAAATATTGCGCGTCACTTCGGAGACAGCCGTCGTAATCTTAATCTGCGTCGTCGAATCGAATCCCATCTCGCGCGTCAGCCGCCGCACGCGGTCGCGCACCTTGATGATGTCGCCCTCGCGCCGCACGTAAATATCACCGAGCCGTGTCGCAGTAACGTCTCTCATAACGAGGAAGCAGTAGGCAATAGTCAGTAGTCAGTAAGCAGTAGGCAGTTCGTAATTTTGCCGAGCGTCGAATTTAAGATAATTGGGATTCATGTTATTAACTAACATTTGTCACACAACTTTCTTCAACTGCCTACCGCCACCGGCCGCCTATCGAATCACCATCACTGTCGCATCGTCGGATTCTCGGCTGTAGTCGCGCATGAGAATGCCTGCGAGCAGTTGGGGGCTGCGGCTGAGCAGGCCGGGGTAGGCGTCCATCTCCCAGGCGGCGCTCAGTCCGTCGCTGGCGAGCAAGCAGGTTGCGCCTTCGCTCCAAGAGTGTGTCCAGACGCGAACCTGTCCGAGGCGCGCGCCGAGCGTGCCGTTGGTTGTGATGGGCGTGATGCGCTCCGGCGCGGCGAAGACACGCACCATGACGTTGCCGACTCCGGCACACTGAAAGCTCTGCGCCTTAGTGTCAATAATGACGGCGCTCATCACAGCGCCGCGCGTAGCCCGCAAAGCATCGTGCGCGGCATGAAAGACTTGGTCCAGCGGCTCGCCGCGCCAATCGTCCAGCACGTTAAGCGCTACATCCGAAGCCGCTTTGGCTCCGCTGCCGTGGCCGAGACCGTCTATGACGGCGTAGAGCGTAGCGCGGTCGCGCGTGCGGATAAAATAGGCGTCGCCGTTGAAAGTTTCGGAGGGACGCGGACGACTCCAGATACCGATTCGTTGCGCTTGAATTCTTTGCGGCGTCTCATGCTCTGCGGCGCTTGAGAGCCACTTGCGCGCGAGCAGCGCCGTCCCGTGCGTCGTGCGACGCTGTGCGGCCAGCGACAGGCGCTCGGTCGTCTTGACGGTCGAGTAGACATCAAACTCGTCCATCAAGCGGCGTATCGCGCCAAGACCAGCGCCGAGGCCCCCGCTCGTCGAAACGCCGTCGCGAACGGCCCTGTCTAGATTATAAATTCCCGGCCCCGTATCCCAGTAGAAAAGCTCTATGCCGGGCGCTTCGCCGGGCGGCGTGGTGAAATGAAGCCAGCCGCCGCTGGCCGTATAAGAGACGGCGTTGGTGCCAATCTCCTGCACGACGATGTCAATCTCAGCCAGTTGATTCTCGTCAAAACCGATGCGGCCCGCAAATCCGTGAATCACGCGTCGCGCCGCGCCCACTTGCGCCGCATCCTTGATTTCGATGGAGTTGATTTCGCGCATTAAAAAAGCAGAAGGCAGGAACGGGAAGCCGGAATCAAAGGCCGCAAACCGTTCCCTGTCACTTCATGCGGTTCTTCCCGTTCCTGCTCCTGCCCTCGAAGGCTTCCGCCTTTAGTTCTTCCAGCGAACGACCGTCACGCGCGTGCCGCGTCCGGGTTCGGATTCGATTTGAAATTCATGGACGAGCCGCTTTGAGCCGGGCAAGCCTTTGCCGAGGCCGCGCCCTGTGGAGAAGCCATCGCGCATGGCGGCTTCGATGTCTGCGATGCCGGGGCCTGTGTCTTCAAAGATGAGGCGCAAGCCGTCGCGCCCGTCGCCCTCGGCTGTCGGCTGCGCTATCAGGCGTCCGCCCGCTCCATACTTGACGACGTTGCGAGCCAGTTCGGACGTGACGGTGGCGAGGCGCGTCTGGTCAATGAGGCGAAAACCGAGAGCGGAGGCCAACTGCCGGACTTCATTGCGCGCCACAGCGATGTCATGCTCGTCGTCAAGAGCGAGCGACCTGCTTTCCAAAAGACGCTATCTCCCTCAGTTCTTCGTCTTCGTCGTCGGAAATATCAAACTCTCTGCGCAGCAGCCGAAAGCCTTCGTCCACGTTCAAGACGGTGTCCACGCCCTTCAATTCCAGCCCCAACTCGACCAGCGTGATGGCGACCGCGGGCTGCATTCCGACGACGACCGTGCGCGCGTCCATAATGCGGGCCATCGCCGCGATGTCAGACAGCATCCGGCCAATAAAAGAATCCACCATCTCCAGCAAAGAGATGTCAATGAGCACGCCGCGCGCGCCCGTGCGCGCCAGTTCGGAGAGAATACGCTCCTGCAAGTGCATCACGGTCTGGTCGTCCATGTCCACCTGAATCGGGACGACCAACACACGGCCAACCTTCAAGATGGGGATGCGCGCTACTGTCATAAAAATTTTGCTCCACAAAAATCAGCTTGCACTACAAGCAACTCGTCTGTCTTGAAAACTTAAAACTGAAAAACGCTCTTAGCATTCTTCACGCCGCTGGTTGTCGCTGAGAATGCTCGCGCCGTGGGCGGCGAGCGTGGAGGCGCCGGAGGCCGTGTGGTTTGTGCCGTTTGAGAGCTGCGCGAGCGCTTTGGCAGGAATGACGGTGCGGCCAACCATCTCCAGGGCGAGCTTAATGCCGTCAGACATCTGCGCGCGCGTGGTAATCTGCGAGAGGTCTATGCCGAGTTGCACCATGGTCTGCGCAATCGCGGGCGAAACGCCGGTCAGAATACAACGCGCGCCCATCAGCCTGGCAGCCGTCACCGTCTTGATTAAATGGTTGGCAACGAGCGTGTCCATCATCTTGACGCCCGTGATGTCGAGGATGGCAATCGTCGAGCCTGTTTCGACCACCTTCTGCAAGAGCGCTTCCATCATCAACTGCGCGCGGCGGGAATCGAGCGTGCCGATAATGGGCAGCGTCAGAATCTTGTCCCAGACTTTGATGACGGGCGTTGACAGCTCCATCATGTCTTCGCGCTGCTGGCGGATAATCTCCTCGCGCGAACGAATGTAGTTTTCGACCATCACGAGGCCGAGCTTATCCAACAGGCGCGTGAAATAGTTCATCTCGCTCAATAGTTGGTCTGACTTGCCTTCGAGTTCTTCAGCGAGAATGGGCAAGAGCGTATTGCGCAGCGAGAGAATGTACGTTGCGCTTTCGAGCGGCGTGTAGCCTTTGACGGCGCGGTTGCGCGAAATCTCATTGAGGAAGACGCGCAACTCATCGAAGGCCGGAGATTCAAAGTCTGCGCCCTCGGAATCCTTAACGGAGCGCGCCAGCAGGTCAATAATCTGCTGCGATTGCCGCCGCAATTCGGCTTTGGGAATCAACTCGTCGCGAAACTCGCCCGATTCCAGCCGGTCTTTAATCCAAAGATTAATGATTTCGTCGTGTCTTTTGACGAGCAGGCCGACGATAAGCGACGTATCGTGTTGGGCCGCCTGCTGCGGTATGTTCTCAACAGCCATCTTCAATCCTCAAACAAACCTTCGCGCGCCGGGCCTCTCGTTAGTTCATGCACACGCGTGCGCGCTCAAACTAAAGCAAAAAGGGGGAACGATTTCGGGCCGCTGTTTGACAGCCGGCTTAATTGGTGGAGCTAGATAGTTATCTTAGCATCGCCGTGGGGAAAAGCAACCGGACGAGGGAAGAGGGCCGCAGGTTGCCAAACAGCGCCGGATGCTACTTGCTTGCAGGCTCCCAGACAGAGCCGTCCGTATACTCGATTCTCATTATCAACACTTGCTCTAAATACGCTTCTTTCGTTTTGTTCTCAACCGCTTTGGCATTGATGACCTGTGTGGGCGCGATGACGGAAAACCTGGTCAGCTTCGCCTCCTTGCCCGGAGCGATATTCTCCCGGGTGCGAAACTTATGGCGCGTGACGATTGATTGGTCGAGCGAATCCGTGAAGATATACTGCCAGTTGACGGCCTTGATTTTTTTCCGCCCGTTATTCCTGACCGTGATTTGATAGAGATAACCATTGACGCGCGGCCCCGTCGAAGGCCACATGTCTTCAACCTCACGGATGGCGCGCTCGGCGCTGTCGTAAACGGAGACCCGCTCGGAGCGCGTTCTGCGCACGCGCTGCGCTGCCCTTTCGGGGGGCTGCACACGGGCCCTGTCTTCAGCTTCGCGGTAAGCCTCATCCGCCAGGCGCGAGTCCGATTTCCAACTCATCTTAACGACTTGCAAATCTGACGGATGCTCCGCGCTCGCCGCTGTCTGAGCCAGCGAAAGGGAAGCCAACGCGAAGACGAAGAACAAGATTCCAAAAAATTTCATAGTAGGGCCTCTTGAAATAAGCTGAGCGGGAGAGACGGTATGATGGATTATACACGGGGCCGAATGTTTTGAATAACGAGGAACGCTCGTGAAGCCAACTACAGAGGCCGGAGGCCGTAGACTTTTACGGTCTGGCCTCCGGCATCCGGCCACTAATCTCTTCGGTTTCCGCTGAGTGTCTCTTATTTATCCGAAATCACAACCTGCTGCGGAAAACTGGGCGGGAGCGGATGAAGCACGCTTTGCGAGAAGCCCGCGTTGGCGAACATGCGTTCGAGTTCTGAGAAAGTGTAAGCATCGCCGTGCGGCGTGGAGCCGAGCATCACGAGGCTAAACATGGCCGAGCCGGGAGGCGAGATGCGGTCTTCGTTCGGCACAAATTCCAACGTCACGGCCTTGCCGTTATCAGCCAGCGCGCCGTGGACGCGCTTGAGCAGTTGTTCGCAGGTCTCAGGGTTGAAGTGGTGCAGGAAGTTAGTGAGCAGAATCAGGTCGTAGCCATCACCGAAATCAACCTCGAAGGCGCTGCCCGGGAGAAGATTGTAGCGCTCGCTGACCCCGGCCCGCGCGGCGTTTTCGCTGGCGACCTCAAGCACGTTGGGCCAATCAAGGGCAGTAATCTCTGCATCTGGCAAGCTTTGCGCGACGGCGATGCCGAACACGCCGTGGCCCGCCGCGATGTCTAACACCTTCAGCTTCCGCTGCGGCATTTGGGGGCCGATAACCTGTGCCATCAATTGCGCGGGCATCCGCATCATCGGAGCCATCGCGCGCGCGAAACGAACCCAAACCGGATGCTCCGGCGCGATTGAGCCATCCTCGGGCAGCATCGTTCCGCCCTTACGAACCGCCGCCGTCAGGTCGTTGAAACCTTCAATTAACATGGGCGAGAGCAGAAATTCTATCGCTCCGCCGACAAAGGCGGGCGAGTTGCGATTGAGAAACACCGCAGAGTCCTGCGTTAGCTGATAGCGGTTGTCCTGTTTGGTCAGAAAGCCTATGACCGTCAGGTAGTCGCACAAGATACGCATTCCGCGCTCGCTCGCCTCGCTGCTTTCGGCCAACTCGCTAGGCGATGTTTTGCCCTGCGCGATGCGCGTGAAAACGTCAAGCTCGATGGCGGCCTTGATGGCTGCCGAACGCTGGTAGGCGTTGACCGTCTCGAAGAAAAGGATTGGCGAAGGTTCAGGCAATTGATGCGACATTGTATAGAAAGCTCCGGTCTTAGAATTTTGGCAGGCATGTATGCACAACGCCCTTTCTACTAACGCGTAATCGCTGCGGAAAAGCAATCAACTTTTTCCGGCTGTCGATTATTTCAAACCAGGGAATAATCAAATCTGAATGCCGCGCAGCTTTTCGATTTTTTTGGTTGACGCGGGCTTAACGAGCACCGAGTTGTCCTGAGTGCGTTTGTCGCGCTCATCTACGGTGTGCCACTTGGCCCACTCGGCCGGGGCATCAAATGTCTCGCCGCCGTGGCGCGTGATGCGCGGGCGGATGCGACACATGACGGGCGTGTTGACGCCGACGCCGGAGATAACGGCTTGCCCTTTGGTCAGGGCCGGAAGCTCGTCTAAGAGTTGGCGGCCCGCGCCTTCGACCGATTTAGCGACCGTGTCCTGGTCAATCGGATTGACGATGCGCATAATAATCTGCGTCATGCATTGCGAGAGCACGTCTTGGTCGAGCTTGCCGGGGCGTTGGGTTATCAGCCCGATGCCGACGCCGAACTTGCGCCCTTCGGAGAGAATCTGCTTCAAGATGTTTGTGGAGACAACGGTTTGCCCGGCGGGCGCAAAGCGGTGCGCTTCTTCGAGCAAGGTGAAGACAGGATAAGGAAGATAGTGGTCGCTCGTCGCTTCCGCTTCCTCGCGGACGGTGGCGACGCGCGCCTTGTTGACGCGTCTTAACAGCGTGGCGACGACGACCTGTTGTTCGTTCTGTTCGATGTCGGAAAGTTGCAGGACGGTGCAGCGACCGGGCTTGAACAAATCATTGAGTTGGATGTGTTCGGTATCGGAGAAGATTGAGTCTGGACGGTCGAAACGATTGTCGAGACGCCAGAGCAGCGCGTCGATGGAGCCGACGTTGCCGCCCGAACCACGCCCGTCTTCCTCGCCATATTTTTCAGAAGTGACGGCGTCGCGCAGGTCTTGATAGCCCCACAATCCGCGTTCGCCTCTCTCGCCCGCCGTCAGCTTGCGATAAGCCTGCGACAGATAATGCAGCATCTTGTCGGACGTGCCTTCGGGCAGCAGATACTTGATGTCGGCTTCGGTCAAGGTCGAAACGCGTACCTTGATGCGGTCGTGCGTGAAGATTTTAACTTCGGGCTGATAGTTGTCTTCGCCATGAAAAACGTTGTCGGTTTGAATCGTGGTGAGCGTGTCGTATTCCCCGTGCGGGTCAACAATCAGCACGGAGGCGCGATTGTAGGGGCGCATCAATTCTTCGACGAGAACACCCGCCGTGTAAGACTTGCCCGCGCCCGTCGAAGCGAGGATGGCTAGATGCGTGGAGACGACATCCTTGATTGAGAGCACGACGGGAACTTCGCCCGCGTTTCTCGTCAAGAGGCTTCCGATGTGCGCCGAGCCGACGTTGCCCTCGCGTCGCGGACTCAACACTCCGGCGAGCGTTTCCGATGAAGCGAGAAAGACGGGGTCGCCGGGGTTTGGCGGAATACGCGGGTTGACGAAATCCCCGAGCGCGCGGCTGAAGTAGCCGATGGTCTCGACCGTTATCTCGTAAAGCTCGCCGCAGTCTGTGCTCAGACCGATGAGGGCGGAGACAACGGCGGGCGGCGTCTGCGGGTCGGAGAGAAAGGCATCGGGCAGATTGCGCACGAGGCGGCGCGACGTGATGTTGCCGAGAATGTGCCGCTGCTCCTCGCCGTCGTGGGCCGCGTAATAGACAAACTCACCGATACGCGCGCGGCGATTGTCCGCCGTAATAAATAAATATTCATGCGGCAATTCGCCGGGGCCTTTAACCGTGCCGGTCAGGATGTCTGCTGTGCTGTTTGCTTCGGGCATAATTGAAAAGCGAGGGGTAACCGCGTTTGAAATATGCAGGCTCGAATAATTTGCCGAATGTCGTTAGCGGTATCGCAGCATTTCATCGATTGTCAGCCCGATGTCTTTAGCGATTTGGCGCAAAAGAACGGATGAGATATCCCTGCTTCCATGAAAAGGAACGGTGGTGTTTCGCCCGTCGGGATGCCGATACTGTTTATGTGAACCACGCTGGCGAGCTTCTGTAAAGCCAAGCTTCTCCAAAAGAGCTGCCACCTCTCTGGGTTTCAAAACAGGATGCTTGCCCATTTTCAGGCGACCTTGATAGTCTGCAAGCCGATGAATTCAGTCTCCGGCTCCGGCTCGCCATCTTCAAGCAACATTTCTATTACTTCGTGCATATTATGCTGCAACTCATCAAGCGTCTCGGCCTGGCTGTGAGCGCCGGGAAAACCGGGTACGTAGCCGACATACAAATCAGTGTCAGGACATTTTTCGACAATGTAAGTGTAAGTCTTCATACCTTGTCCTCCTGCCTACAATATCATTACACCCATCAAGCTCCTAACGGCTGGACTTAACAGCCCGACATTACTACAACAGCCGCCTGAGTTTAAAAACCCAAGGGCTTACGAGAGCCATCGAAGAATCACTTTCTGACCAGCAAATAGATAACGATGATGATTGCGGCGATGATGAGCGGCACGCCGAGCAGCACGCCCGCCGCTTTAATCAACCACCAGCCGCCAGCGATTGTGAGCGCGAGTATAGTCAACAGGCAGCCCATGCCTAAAGCGGCTTCCGTTCTCTTCTCCTTCTTGTACTGCTTGATGTGGGCCTGAAAACTCTCGACAGCGCGCACGGCTTTGGGGTCGTCCGCCGTTAGTTTGAGTTTTAGGCTGATGGCTTCGAGGCGGGAGGCGGCGGCGTCATAGATGGCCGAGTTTTTTAGAAAGGGCACGCAGTAGATGCCCGCCTCGATTAAGACTTCCTTGTTGTCCGGTAAAAAGCCGGATTCCAGCAACCATTGGCTTTGCTCTTTGGGCTTCAACTTTTGCAGTTGTTTGTGAAACTCGTCGAGCGCGCGGTTCTCATCAGCGGCGCTCTCAAGATGCGTCGCCAGCTTGCCGCAGTGCTCGCAGATGAATCCGCTGTAGGGAGCGCCGCAGGAATCACAATGATGCTCTGAACGGCTCATGCGCTTCAAACTGGAAAGAGTTTAGTTTGAGATGGGTTCGAGGATGACGAGCTTTTTGCTGAAGTCGAAGGTTAAGACGAAAGCTTTTAACAGCCCGACTCCGGCAATCGCTCCCTCAAAGCCCGCGCCCTTAGCGAAGAGCAGCACGGGCACGTCCGTCAACTCGTATTCGTCCAGACGCAGGGAACCGACCTTATCGGCACGCGGCGCGCTTTTTTCCGGCGGGCTGGTTAATCCCATTTGTTTAGCCGCCGACGCTGAAATGGAGATGACGGCCAAGGCTCCCGTATCAAGCAGCGTCTTGATTTTCCTGCCGTTGAAGGTCACATTATCGACCAACGGCAAGGTCACCTGCTCGGAGTTAGAACGCATCGGCAGCACGATGCGGTTGGTCGCGTCGGCAGTCGTTTTATCATCCTTCTTTATCGCATCGGTTGCTGATTTAGGAAGAAAGCGCACGACCTTTTTCGCGAAATCAAACTGCACGACGCGCCCTTTGAAAAAGTCCGCCCCGAAGATGCCGAAGATTTCCCGCCCCACACGCTGGCTAATATCCAGCAGCGTCCCTAATCGCATATTCAGGCTGGTCAGCTTAATGTCGCCGACGCGAATATCCGGGACAGAGGCGAAAAATAGAACGCGGTCGGTCGGGCCGCCCGTGATGATACCGTCTCCGGTGTAATAACCACGCAGGTCGTGTTTTTGCAGCAGCGCCTCATTGATATGCGAGTGTTCCGCGCCCGTCGCCAAAACCACCTCGACCGGCACACTGCCTTTAATCATCACCTGTATGAGCACGTGGCCTCTTTCAAAGGTGAACGGCAATTCGCTCAGAGCTTGTTCGCTCGCGGGGCTGGCAGCGCAGGGCGCGATGAGCGCAGCCGACAGCATGAGCGCCGCCAGGATGAATCTTCGCATACGGAATCTCTCCTTCGAAGGCGTGGCCTTCAACCGCGCACGGGTTGGTCGGCCTCTTTGTTGACCCACATGGCCCACCACGTATGTTCAAGGTGGCGAATATCGTAGCCCTCGCGCCGCAGCTTCAGGCAAGCTCTGTAGCTGCCGTCGAGATGAGACGGGGCCGGGCTTTGAAAAGTGTCGTGGAACAGGACCATCCCGCCGGGTTTGATGAAGGGCTTGACCTTGTGAAAATCGTTGATGACATACTCCGTGTCATGGCAGGCATCAATGATGGCTAAGTCTATCACAGGCTCCGTGAAATACTGCGACAAGTCCAGATGCAGCGTGTTCGCGAAAATCTGCACGACCCGCTCCCCGAAACCATGTTGACGATAAACGCGGCCTATCTCTTCAACCGTCAAATCGTAGGTCGTCAGATTTCCGGTCTGCTCTTCGACGGGGGCGTTGACCGTGTAAATCTTCGTCTGTGGTGATTGACGACAGATGTTGGCGGTGGCGTTGCCGTGGGCCGTGCCGAGTTCTAAGACCACTCGCGGCTGAAGCGATTTGACTATCTTCATCAGCGGCGTGTAGTCGTCGTGGTCGTCGAACTTGTGATAGGGCGGCAGGCAGATGTCCGTCATAATCGGCGGCTCGATTTCCACCGCGCGCGGCACGATGGCTGCTAACTCCACGCTCGGCAGGCGGCGAAACGGAGAGACAATCTTGCGCCAACCTTTATGCAGACGGAGCAGCGCGCCGTTTTTCACGTAGCGCAAAAAATAGCCTAAGCCGTTGCTGAAAAGACCGCCCTGTGCCGGCTCTGCTGCCGAAGTTGTGCCCATCTGTTTCTCCATCCTGACAAAGAGAGCTTAACTCTCAACCTTCGCTGTTCGCCCTTCGCGCCGTCAGGTCGCTTTGCGCGCCAAGCCCGGCAGATTAACCGGAAGATGACGACGCAGCCATCCTCTGATGCTCGGGCGCTGGCGCGCCCACGGGCAAATCTGCGTGAAGGCGTAGAGGTCTGTTTCAAGGTTACGCGCCATCACTTTGGGATGCCGCAGCGGGAAATTCATTTCCGACACGGGCCGATGAGCCATCGTGTTGGTGGCGGTGCGCGTGTGCGTGGCGTCGTCTCCAAAGCCGATATTGGAAATCAGATTGGAGGCGGGGATAATCGCCAGCCCGTTCTGCGCCCACCAAGAGAAGAACCATTGATAGTCCCAAGTGTCAATCTCTCCGGCG
>CAZEZJ010000008.1:0-2735 GCA_964516695.1 uncultured Blastocatellaceae bacterium | reverse complement strand
TACGTTTTGTCGAACACGTCGCGCCAGTAATTGGCCGCGCCCGCGTCGCCTAAAATGTCGAGCAGCCATGAGGTTTCACGAAGTTCGGGCCAGCACCCAATCCCGACATCGTAATGCCGCCAGGCCCTGCGCCATGAAGCCCAGCCCCAAATGTGGCCGAAGCGCGAAAAAAGATAGCTCTCGGAGATGGGCTGGCTGCGGTTGTGAAAGCTGCTGCCGCAAATCATCGGGACGCGCTCATCGCCGGCATATTTTTCCAGCAACTCTTCGCAGAAGCGAAAAAACGTCGGGTGCGGAACGCAGTCGTCCTCCAAGATAATCGCCTCTTCGCATTGTTCGAAAACCCAGTTGATGCCGGATGAAACGCGACGCTTGCAGCCCATGTTCTCTTCCGCGAAGTTGGTCAACACTTCACACTTCCAACTGACTTCAGCCACAATCGCGCGCGTCTCGGCGCATCTCTCCGCTTCGCTCTTGGTGCGCGGGCCGTCTCCCACCAAGAGCAGGCGGCTTGGCTTTGCGCGCGCAATCTCGGCAAAGACTCTGCGCGTCGGCTCCGGCCGGTTGAAGATAAAGAATGCGACGGGCGTAGAAAGCATAAAAAAAAGCGCTTGATGATTGCTGTTTAATATTATGGACGCGCTGGCAAACTTATCAACGTCAGACGCCGGACGCTTCTTGCCAGCAGTCCGAGCGAAAGCGAGACTACTTAATGGCCTCGACGTAAAAGCTTTCGAAGGCGCGGCTCGGCGTGTCAATGTTCTGCATACGCGGGTGTTGGGAGATGCCGAACGGCTGCTCGACTGCCGACGTGAAGCCCGCGCGCCGCAGCAGTAACAGCAGCGACGAGCTATCGTAAACCCAAAGATGCTGCCCGTCTTCGCGCATCATCATGTTGATGCGGTCGAGCGGCGTCTCCACCTCGCGCGGAAATTCGGGATGCGCGAGAAACTTCCTATCACCCGCATACGAACGCAAGAAACGCTCGGCGTCCGGCGTTGAGAGCCGCAGCACACCGCCCGTCTGCAAGACGCGACGACATTCTTTCAGAAGCTTCTCCGCGTCTTCTTTCGAGAGATGCTCGATGACGTGCTCGCTGAAGATGGCCGAACAGCTTTCGTCAGGGAAGGGTAAACCCTGGCGTAAGTCCCAGACCACGTCAACGCGCGGCCCGCGCGCGATGTCAACGTTCACCCAGTCAGCAAGCGCCGCGGGGCCGCAGCCCAAGTTAATGCACAAGTCTTTGGCGGGCAGCGCCGCCAGCTTTTGCTCGGTGCGCCGTCGCGCCTGCCAATCATAAAAGGGGGCGGAGACGCGATTGGCGCGTTCGCGCCCCAACATTCGGACGATGGCTCGTTTCAACATTTCGCAGCAAATTTTACGAGGCGGCTTGCGCGTTCAAACTCTCGACGCGGCCATCCAAGTGAAAAACATAAACCGTGAAGCTTTCAACCCACGGAAACATCACATCGAAGATGTCGCGGTTCTCAAAATAAGCTTGTTGCAGCGGGTGATAACGCTTGTCCATGATGACATCCTCCCAAGCGGTCGAGCCGATGCCCTCTAACTGCCGCTCGGAATATTCGAAAAAACAGAGCGCGCGACCAATCGAGACGACGTGCCACTTATGCCGCTCCTTGGCCCACGCAAAGAGGATGTCTTCGCTGATGGTCGGCGTCTCAAGATAGCCGCGCTTGCCGATTCTCATAATCTCGGCGCAGGCTTTAATCGGATTATCGACATGCTCAAGGATGTGTGCGCAATAGACGAAATCGAAGCTCTTATCACGAAAGGGAAGCGCGTGAATGTCTGCCGAGACAAGGGGCTTGCCGTTCTGCACAATTGAGCCGTAGCGATGAGGCGTCGGGTCAACGAAGCGGTCAACGAGAAAGGTCGCGTGGGGAAAAGGGTCGCCGCCGCTGCCGATGTCCAGCACGCGCTCACCGGGGCGGATGTCAAACTCGACGTAGCGCTCCTGATAATTGAAGCGATGCTGCTCGCCCGGCCACTCGGGTCGCGGCCTGGAGACTTCGACCTTCAATGGGATTTTATTAAGCAGTGACCGGACTGACCTCTTGACCGGCTGCGGTATGAACTTTTTGAAACTCATCTAACTCGGGGGCGCTTCAGTCTTCAAGCGGTTCAACAAAGAAGCGACCTTCAAGCGCTCTGGCGCTGTTGCGTAATTTGCTCAGACTGCGCGGGCGTTGTCGTCGCGGCCGCGCCGCCTGCCGTCAGGTGTGCGCGATGCTTTTCAATGCAGGCATCTATGAATGACAGATGCTCGCGCGTCCACGCAATCGTTTGCCTGAGTCCGTCTTGCAGGCTCACTTCGGGCGCGAAGCCCAACTCTCGTTTTGATTTCTCGGTGCTGCCGAAGCGCTTGCCGGAATGGTCCCACGTGCGCGGCGGCAAATTTTCAACCGGCGTCGGATTCCCGGTCTCGCGGTTGACGAGCACGGCCAGTTCGCCAATCGAAGTTTCAACGCCGCTCGCCAGATTATAAACCTCGCCGGGCACTCCCTTCGTAGCGCAGAGCATCAGCCCGCGCACGATGTCTTCGACGTAGATAAAGTCGCGCGTCGCGATTCCCTGATTCTCAACCGTCAGCGGCATTTGCTTCAGGCCGCGATAGACGAAAGTGGGCGTGACGTTGCGCCAGACGGTCGCGGGCGTGCCGCGCCAGCGGCCAGCGCCTAAGATTTCCCCCGGCCCGTAGACGTTCTGAAAACGCG
>CAZEZJ010000007.1:29027-31050 GCA_964516695.1 uncultured Blastocatellaceae bacterium | reverse complement strand
GAGCGGTGCGGGCCAGCACGCCGGCCTCCGACCGCCACTCGAAGGCCAGGGTCAGCAGAGCGTCGCCCGCCAGGATGGCGGTCGCCTCGCCGAAGGCCTTGTGGGTGGACGGCTGCCCCCGCCGGACATCGTCGTTGTCCATGGCGGGCAGGTCGTCGTGAATCAGCGAGTAGGTGTGCACCATTTCGAGGGCGCAGGCCGTGTCGAGCAGTTGCGTGCGCGACGCCCCGAGCGCTGCGCCCGTCGCCAGCACGAGCGCGGGGCGCAAGCGTTTGCCACCCGCAAATAAACTCCAACGAATCGCCGCGTGCACGCTCGCAGGCTCAAAGCTTTCTGCCGGAACAAGCGCGTCCAACCGCTCGTCTATCAGCGCGCGAGCCTCAGCCAAAAAGAGACGCCAAGGCTCGAAGCTCTCCGGCGCGCGTGCTGTGTTTGCGTTTGAGACTTCAGAAGACGCTTTCATCTTCCTCCGCCTCGCTTTCCGGTGACAGGCGTTGCAAGACTTTCTCTTCGTCGTCGAAAGCGCTCAACACGGGGCGTCCCTCCGTATCGCGCAGCAACACTTCCACCCGCCGCTCAGCCTGATTCAGCCGCTCCTGGCACTCGCGCGAAAGTTTTACGCCCTGCTCAAAAAGCTTCAAGCTTTCTTCCAACGGCAAGTCGCCGCGCTCCAACTCGCGCACGATTTTTTCCAACGCCGCCAGCGATGCTTCAAAATTCTTGCCCTGCGCTTCAGTCTTTTTCATCACGAATCTTCACGCTCTCGATGCGCTCACCTGTTCTGATTAGCCTTCTTGTCATCATCGCCCATCCCCAAGACGTCCGTTACAGCGCCCGGCAGATTCTTCTTGACCTGCTTGCGTATCTCCTTCTCCAGGGGCGCTCCGATGGCGGGCAAGTCGCGCGCGATGTTGTCAACAATGCGTTTTGCCAGCGCCTCATCCCTGAGTCCGACAATCTTCCAGCGCTCGCCGTTGCGCTGCATCGTCAATTCGATGTTGCGCTCATTCTGCGTCGCCGCGGCTTTAGCCGTATCGCCGTCCTCAGTGATATCTATGATGTAGGGAATCGACAGCGCTATCAGGAAGAACGGCTTGCCTTCGGCGCGTGCGCCAATCTCTTTGACTTTTTGGATAGCCTCATCATGCACCATCTGCTGCACGCGCGGCAACAACTTCGGCACTAACGTTTCCACCTGCTTACGCAAAGCGGGCGTGAGCGCCGTTCCCAAACGCCCCGCCGCTTGCTCCGTCACCTGCGGCGCAAAGTTTTCGACGACGCGTTTCGTGTCCACTATCTCATCAATGCCCGCCGTATCACCCCGCTGCGCCGCGTCCACCAGCAGAGCGAGCGAGTAGGCCGGGCCGGTCTTGTAGCTGCGCCACCAGAAGAAGAAACCGATTGCCGCCGCCACCAATAGAGCGGCCAGCACCAGCAGCACGATGAGCAGAACGCGTGCGCCACGGCTTCCCTTCTGCGGGGCATGGGCCATCTGCCGCGCGCGGTCTAACTGGACGACGATGCGGCTGCGCTTCGGAGCCGGATTATTTTCCACGGGAAGAGACATCAAAGATTCTCCGTCTGTTCGACGCGGGCCAACAAGCGACCGCGCGCCAAACGTAAATTGAGACGTTCGCCCGGCTCAATGGCGCTCGCATCGAGCAGCAGGCGACCCTTTTCATCCTGCGCCAGCGCGTAGCCGCGTTGCAACACCGCGAGCGGCGACAGCGCATCGAGCGAAGCCGCCATGATGCCAAGGCGTGCGCGCGCGTCTTCAAGCCGCGTGGCAATCGCTGCATCACGCTCCGCACAGGCCACGTTAAAGCGCGTTCGCCCCGCCGCGATTCGCGCGCCGAGCCTCACGGGTTGCAAACGATAGCCGACCGCATCGGCCCTGCGTCGCGCTCTCTGCGCCGCTCGCATCATAGAGGTTTCCAGCCTGTGCCGCACATCATCAACGACGGCAATGGAATCTCTCAAGCGGTCGCGCACATCGTCAAAGCCATGCGACATCGCAGCCTCT
>CAZEZJ010000007.1:9244-29017 GCA_964516695.1 uncultured Blastocatellaceae bacterium | reverse complement strand
TGCACGCGCGCCCGCTGCTCCATTATCTGCAAGCGAATGGCCTGCACGAGGTCGCGCGTCAGGTCGTGCACAGCATCGGCCATCTCGTCTTCACGCGCGGCGACTATCTCGGCGGCGGCGGAAGGCGTGGGCGCACGCAAGTCTGCCGCAAAGTCTGCAATCGTAAAATCCGTCTCGTGGCCCACAGCCGAAATCACAGGAATCGCTGACGAGCGAATCGCACGAGCCAGCCCTTCATCATTGAAGGCCCACAAATCCTCTGCCGAGCCGCCGCCGCGCCCGACGATGATAACATCCACCCGCTCATCATCGCGCCCGCTCGCTACGGCCCGCGCGTGCAACTCGTTCAACAACTCTATGGCGCGCCGAATCTCAAGGCCAGCGCCCTCGCCTTGCACGCGCGCGGGCGAGAGCACAAGGTCAACGGTGCGCGTGCGCCGCGAGATGACATGCATGATGTCGCGGATGGCCGCGCCCGTGGGCGACGTGACGATGCCGACGCGACGCGGAAAGAGCGGCAGCTCGCGTTTTAACTCTTCCGCGAACAACCCTTCGGCGGCCAAGCGGTCGCGCATCTGCTCGAAGGCCACGCGCAGCGCGCCCGCCCCCACGGGGTCAAGCGCTTCGACCACCATCTCGTAATCGCCGCGCGGCTCATAGACGGTCAGGCGTCCGCGCGCGCGCACCTGAAGTCCGTCCGACGGGCGAAAGCGAATGCGCGCGTTGATGCCGCGAAAGCAACTCGCGCGAAGCTGCGCGCCTTCGTCCTTGACGGTGAAATACCAGTGGCCGGACGCGGCCTGCTTGAAGTTGGAGATTTCGCCCTCGACCCAAACGGAAGCGAAACGCGATTCCAGCGCGCCCCTGACCTGCATCGTCAATTCCGAGACGGACAGCGGACGCCGTTCCGTTTCGTCAAACAATGACATCAACAGCGGATTTGTCATAACTCAAGGATGAAGGATGCACAGGCAGAAAAGCAAGGGACGGAAGAATTGATTCATGTAGTCATGTAATCATTTGCTCATTTAGTCATTGTTCATTTATTGAATGACCATATGAATCAATGATGAAATGAATCAATCCGCTCATCCCTGCTTGAGTATCCATTCCATCACGGGGTCGCGTCCCTGCCGGTAGCTGGGCCAATCGGGGTCAATTCTGTGGTCGGGCATCAGGCCGGGCGTCTCCTGTTCGGAAAACTTGTAGAACTCGGTGGAGACCCACACCTTGAGGTGCGAATTCGGGAGCATAAACTCGCGGTTCTCCTGATAGCCGTTGGGCCGCCCGCCCGTCGGTTCACCGACGAGGATGGCGTTCGTTTCTTTCCTGAAATCCGCCGCGTTAGCCATCCCCGCCGAATACGTCCAGCGACCGATGACGACGTAGAGGCGACCGCGACGGTTGATGGCGTCGCGCTTCTTTATTTCGTTAATGATGTATTCGCGCCCGCGCGTGAAATCGCCGCCGCCGTTTTGTCTGAGGTCAACGACGAGACGCTTGAACGGATTCTTGTCGATGAAAGCGAATAGCTCTTGCGAGAAATTTTTGAAGGCGGTGCGGCTCGGATAGCTTTTGAAATTGAAGTAGACGGTCTGGGATTCGGGCAGATAGGTGTACCAGAGCGGCTCGTTCAAGCGCTGGCGATAGAGCGGCGGCTTTGCGGCGGCGTCGAGCCACACGATGCGCGCCTCCGGGGCCAGCGGTTGCAACTCGACAATCATGCGTTTGCCTCGCTCGTCTTCCAAAGTGTAGCGTGCGCGCACGGCGTCCGTTGAGACGCCGGCGGCGTGTAGAAACGCCGGATATTCCAGAAAGCCAGCGCTCTCGCTCCATGCGTACCACTGGTTTTCGCCCTGATGAACGAAGGGCCGTGCCTTCTCGTTAAACTCCGCAATGCTGGCGCGACCGATGCGGACGACGCGTGCGCCGAGCGCGCCGCGATAAGCTTCCGCCGCGCGCGTCACGCGCAACTCATTGCCGAACCAGAAGAAGCCGAGCGGCACACGCGCGTAAGACCAATGCCAGTTGACGCGCGTGTGGCCGTCGCCAATCATCGCGGCGATGCGCGACAGATTAAGAGCAATCTGCGTGTCATCAAGGTTTGGAATCCGCGCGTCGAGTTCTGCGACGGCGCGCTCAAACTGCTCTCGCGTGACCGTGTGAAATGCGTTCTTGTGGCGACGCGGAATCTCCTTGGCGAGATATTGCAAATCCTCGCGCCAAGCCGCCTTGCTCAGCGTGAGACGAACGCTCGTGTCAACAAGTGGCGGCGCGTCTCCCGTT
Organism: uncultured Blastocatellaceae bacterium; assembly: GCA_964516695.1. Lineage (GTDB taxonomy): Bacteria > Acidobacteriota > Blastocatellia > Pyrinomonadales > Pyrinomonadaceae > DASVTR01. The sequence goes on along the minus strand of CAZEZJ010000007.1, from coordinate 26,731 downwards.
CTTTTGAGTTCGACCGTTCCCGTCTGGCCGAAGCCGCTGAAGTTGCCCGTGAGCTTGCCGTCAGCGAGTTGGCCCTCGAAGGTGGCCTCGTCGCCGTTGGCCTCCATCTTGATGATGAGTCGATTCCCGGCATAGTGGCCGCCGTTGACGTTGATGAGGCCGAGCGGAGTGTTCATCGTGCCCGTCAGTTTTTGATTGTCGTAGCGGAGGTCAAGCTGGACGGGCACGTTGCCGAGCAAACTCGTTTTGATAACTCCCTCATAATGGCCCGCGACCGGGGAGGCGGAAGATGGCCCGCCCTTCTGCTCTTGTGCCTCTGTCGCCAAAGCAACCAGCGAAAGGGCGATGAACAAGCTCGTGCTGATAAGAATGCCGGAGGTTGTTATTTTTCTCATCGCTTTCGGCCTCTCAAACGAACCACATTTTCGGGCAAACGCGCACAGGCGAATGAACGAGCAGTGGCATTCGTTTCATCCCTCATCTTTAGCTCTTCAGCCTCGCTCGGCTCAAGGTGTGGCGACGTTAATCGGGGGGCTGAGACGCACGGAAGCGCCCTCGCGGTTGGCGCGCACGCGGAGGCGGCGCTCCCTCACGTTGTCTGCATCCGAGGCGTAAGTAATAGTGTAGGACATGCGCAGTTGGGCCACCACGTCGTCATACGCGCGCTGCAATTCATCCAGACGCGTAATCGGATAATAGACGCCGCCCGACGCTTGCGCCAGCTTGCGCCCTTCTTCGGTGGCGCGCGTCGTCAGCGTCAGGTAACGCGAGCGCAAGGGGTCGAGTGTGGTTTGCGGCAGGGGCACGCTCGATTCGGGAATCAACGTGGAGGGAAGATAAAGCGGGTAGACGAGCGCGCCCGACTCAATAATAGCTTCAACGATTGCGCCAAACGGAACGAAGGATTTGTTATCGTCGCCATCGGACATAATGACGATGGCTGTGCGCTCGCCGCGCAGAGGCTTAATCTGTTCAACGAGCGTGTAGGCCAGCGCGTCGTAGAGCGCCGTTCCGCCGCCCGCGTCAATATCTTCCAGGCGGCGCGAGAGCAGGCGGCGGTCGGTCGTAAAGTCGGAGATAACTTGGATGTCGTCGCGAAAGCTGATGATGCTGATGCGGTCTTGAGAGCTGGCGGTGTTGAGAAAATTGCGCGCCGCCTTGCGAATAAAATCTATTCGCTCTTCGACGCTGCCGGAAACGTCGAGCAGCAGCACCAGATTAAACGGCGCGTTGGCAGGCTCAACCTCTGTGACCGCTCGCTCCTGCCCGTTTTCGATAATGGTGAAATCCGAGGCCCGAAGACCACTGATGGCGCGCCCGTGGCGGTCTGTCACGCTGGCATTGAGGCGTATTAATTGCGGTGCGACTCTGGTTGTCAGTTGCCCTGGCGGGCGGCGCGCGACGAGCGTGGGCGCGTCTTTCGGCGGCGGCAGAGTTTTCGCGTAGTCTCCAAAGAGCTTCGGGCTGACTTTGCGGATGGCTTCGACGAGGCGGCTGTCGCCGCTGCGGACGATGGCGCGCGCCGCCTCCGTCAGCGGTCGCTCGCGTAAATCTGACGGCACCATGCTCGGGTCAACGTTGAAGATGACGACGCCGCGCTGCGTTGTGAAATCAAGGCGCACGCGCTTCTCTTTCTCCGCCTTCTTGTCGCCAAACTTGCCGTTAATGACAAACCTGCTGCCGCGCTTTTCCTGAATCTCAGGCAATTCCATGTCGCTGAAATAGCGCGGGCGGCTCGCTTCCCAGAGAAAGTTAAAGCTCAAAGAATCAAGCGGCACTTCGGCGTGAATCGTGCCCGTGTCGGTTGCGACTTCGGCGGACGCCAGATTGCCGACCACGCTGACCGCTCCGCCCTCGCTTTCAATCTTAACTTTGGCACGCGCCGGAACGCGCAACACTAAATCAATCCTGTCCGGCTCGCCGCGCTCGCGCGTTTCCACACGAACGCGCCCGCCCGCGGCGCTTGAGATAACGTCTGACTCGCCCACGCCCGCGCCCGATGATTCGGCCCGCAGCCACACGGTCTTCCGCCCCTCCTCGTCGGCCCTGACGGTGATGCGCCCACTGCGATTTTTAATGCTGACTTCAACCTGCTCGGGCGTGTTCAACTCGCGTTCGAGCGCCTGCGCGCTCGCGCTCGTGTGGGCCAAGCCGAGCAGGAGCGCGAGGCAAAGCGCGATGAAAAATTCCCTTTGTAGAGCAGAAGCGCGCCAGGAGACTTGCGCGGCGAAGCGGTGGTAAAGCATAGCGTGTGAATCTTGCCTGTGCCGAGCGCCGCTGGTCAAGCGCAAAAGTCTTTCTCGCCGCAGGCGCAAAGAAAGAAACGAGAGCTTCAGCTTGCATAATCGCACGCGTCGTTTTAACCTGTGAGGCACACGCGGAAGCTTTTTCTCCCCATCTCCCTCAAATAATTCCCCCGTGGAAAATTTCGCTGGCGGCGCGGCGTTGCAGAATTAATTGCGCGCAGTCCAAAGCGGTAATTGAAAGACTCGACTGGTGGAGGAATCGGCCATGAAAAAAGCGAGACGCATCATCATCATGCTGCTCGTCGTGGCGCTCACGGGCGTGAGCACGGGCGCGCAGACCAACCGGCGGCGGCGACCGTCTGCGCCGGTTAATCGCAAGGCTTCTCCAACTTCTCCAACTAAGGCTCCTCCAACCAAGGTTGCTTCCACGGCGACGGATTCAAGATTGACCGGACTCTATCGTCTCAATGTGGTGAGCAGCGACGACCCGCGCGCCGCCGCCGAACGCGCGACCGTTAATCAGGCATTCGGTCTTGAGCAGCGCGAGGTTGACGAGCTAACTGCCCGCCTCACCTCACCCGACCAACTTAGCATCGAACGGCGCGGGCAAGCCATCTCCATCGCTTCGACGCGTGCCCCGCGTATTACCTTCAACGCCGACGGGCGCGAGCGCACGGAGCGCGCCGACGATGGCCACACCGTTCGCACGCGCGCAGACCTCATCGGTGACCAGTTGACCGTCAGTTCCAGCGGCAGCCCCGACGACCAGTTCAAAGTCACCTTTGTCTCGTTGGACGAGGGACGCCGCCTGCGCGTTATCCGCAGCATCACGACCGCGCAAACAGACCGCCCCGTCGTTGTGCAGTCAACCTATGACAGGGTTTCAAACAACGCGCGCTGGAGCATTTACGGCGAGCCGGAAACGACACGCGCCGCAGGCAACACCACCGCGCGAAATAACCCGCGCCAGATGCCGCCGCAAGCCAACAATAATCGCAACAACAGGACGCCGCCCACACAGCCTCCTGTGCTGACTAGACGCCCGCCGCAAAGGCCCGCGCCCATCGAAACTGGGCCGCCCGAGCCGTCTGACGTTTACGTGCTTGTCATTCCAAGCGGCACGCAGTTTATCGCCACGCTCGATAATGACCTAACGACCGACCGCACACGCGAGGGTGATAGTTTTACGATGACCGTGCGTGCGCCCGCGCAGTATGAAGGGGCGACGATTGAAGGCTCCGTGGCGCGCGTCGAAGCGAGCGGGCCTTTTTCGGGCCGCTCGGAAATCATGCTCGACTTTCAGCAGATTCGCCTGCGCGACGGACGCACAGCAGGTTTCAGCGGCACGATTGAAAGCGTGCGAACAAATGATGGTGAGCAGGTGCGCGTTGACGCGGAAGGCGACGGCAGTATTCAGGAGGGAGATAGCCGCGGCGATACAACAGCCCAGCGGACAGCCATCGGCGCAGCCGTCGGCGCCATCATCGGCGCCATCGCTAAAGGCGGCAAAGGCGCAGCCATCGGCGCGGCCATCGGCGCGGGCGCTGGCGCTAGCTCCGTCTACATACAGGGGCGCGACGACCTCGAATTGAGAAGCGGCACGGAAGTAGCCATTCGCTCAGGCCCGTCTAGAAATCGTAGATAAGCGGAGAACAGCAGCGGCGACTATCGTGCTGGCAAAGGGCAGGTGGAGATGTGGCGCATCGCATCGGCGGCCATGTTGAAAGCGAGATTGATTGAGCCGCCCTTTTTACCGGCGCTTAAATCTCCTATCAGGTAGAGACCTGGCAGGCTGGTCTCGTAGCCTTGCGTGAGCACGGGCACGTCGCCCTCAAACTTAATGCCGACAGCTTTCAGGAAGTTTAAGGGCGTCGTTCCGCCGAGCGCGTAGATGACGCGGTCGAAGGTTTGAGCCGGATGCTCAGCCTCTTGAAAGATGGCGCGCGGTCGCCCTCCGTCGTCTTCAAGGCCCACGATGTTGCTCGTGCGCAGGATAGCGACCTGTCCTCTCGTTTCGAGCGCCAGCAAACTCTCGTGGTTGATGGGGTTCAGGCGCGCAAACTCAGCGCGGCGATAAGAGAGCGTGACGCGGTTGCCCTGTTGGACGAGGAATTGGCAGTATTCGGAAGCCGTGTCGCCGCCGCCGACGACGAGACAATCTTCATTCTTCAAGGCCACGGTTGTGATGTCGTAGTGGACTCGCTTGCTGATGGTGGCCGGAATCTTGTAGGCGGGCTTGTTCGGTTTATCGAGGATGCCGATGGCGATGATGCAGCGCTCGGTTTGATAGCTGCCATTGGAAGTCTCGACCGCGAAGCCGCCGCCTGCGAGCGGGCGGATGGCGGTGACGGCCTCCTTGTAATGCACCTGTAGCTGACACTGCTCAATGACGAGGTCAATGTAGGTCAGCGTTTCTTCTTTGGTCATGTCGGTCAGGCACATGACGCCGGTGCACACGGCGTTGATGCCTTTATAGTTGGCGAGCACGGGCTTCGCCTCGGGGTAAAACTTGCGAATGGCCCACGAATGCGCGTCGCCCTTTTCCAGTATCAAGATTTTTTCGGGCGGGATGCCGACGCCGCGTGCTTCCGCCGCCATGCTGATGCCCGCTGGCCCCGCGCCGATGATAATCATCTCGTACATGGTTTTTTAAGCATCCTCTCAGCGCACAGATTACACCCAAGCGGCTAAGAGCGGTTAATGAAATAAGCGCGGTTAACTAAAAACGGCGAGGAGTTGGAGTCCTCGCCGTTGAGGTTGATGATAAAAGCTGTTCTCGATAGGGCGTGGCCTTAAGGTCGCGGCGGAAAGGGCGGGCGACGTGTTCGCGGGCCAATGTATAAATCGGTTGCGAAGCCGTATTTAACCATGACGTATTGCGCGACGGCGCGATTATCTTTGAGCGCTGGCTTGAAGCTAATGCGACAGGCAGCTTTGACGGCGTTTTCCGTCAGCCCGTCCGGCAATTCCTTTAAGACTTTGACGGAAGTGACACGCGCTGTTGATGAGAGCAAGACTCTTAAGACGACCGTTCCCGTCGTTCCGTTGCGGCGCGCTTCGCGCGTGTAGAGGGGTTCCGGTTTGGCGAGTATCTGCGCTTTGGTCGTGACATCCTTCGCGGAGAAGATTTCTTCGTCGGCAGTTTGCACGCCCGCGGCACCGGCATCCTGTCCCGCGCCGGCGCATTGATAGATGGTTTTATCCTGCGCGTCTTGCTCTATCTGTCCGGCGGGCGCAGGAGGCGGCACCTCAGGCGGCGGAACGGGGTAGGTCGCGGCGGGCCGCTCGGGCCGGCGGCGGCCCGCCTGCGCTGCTACCGTTGCGCTCGATAGACAGAAGACGAATAGTGTGATGATGAGCGAGGCGAAGTATCTCATCAGGTCAGCTTTCGCTTGGCGTTAACTTCTCTTGTTGACAGAGGCAGCGCCGCTGGCTTCAGGATTGACGTTGGCCGGGTTGCCGTAGTAGTCAATGCGCGCCGCGCCGCTGGCCGAAGCGTCGAGTTGCTCTGCGGCGTAGACGCTGACGTAGCCAGCGCCGCTCGATTGGACGCTCACCTTCTCGGCGTGCAAATCCTTCGCTTCGATGTTGCTCGCGCCCGACGTGCCAATCTTCAGCCGCTTGGTCTCGCCCGTCACAGATATTTTCGAAGCGCCCGAGGAGTCAATATCCAACTCCGCATTCTTGATGTTGGAGGCGACAATCTTGCTCGCGCCGGAAGTGGAAATCCCTTCCAGGTCGGGGACGGTAATCTTGAGCGTGACGGGACGGTCGATGCTAAAGCTCTTGGTGCTGCTGATGTGCAGGACGTTGCCACGCACTTCGGTGGTGACGAGCGGCAGGATGTTGTCGTCGCCTGTAATCTCAAGGCTGCGCTCTTTCTGTGCCGTAATCTCGACCTCGTAAGCGCCTGAGACTTCGATGGCGAGAAAGCCGGAAACGTCCCGCTTCTCCGTCACACGATTGCCGGAGCCGCGCACGCCTTTGCCAATCCCGCTGATGTGGCAGCCGGCTCCGAACGAGACCAATAAGAGTAAAAAAACAATCTTCTTCATGCTTCTATCCTCCGGCGCAAGTTTCTGAGACTCGCCCACGTTTACGATAATTTTTCGCTGAATGTTGCCTTGACCTTAGAATTTGTCGGATTCAACGGCAAACAAACGCCGCCCGGGTCGCCCGCATAAACCTTCCCCGCCGGGTTTGTCCACACATCTTAAAACGAACGCCCGCCGGAATTTATTAACAACCGCGAAAAACTATTATTCTCACCTCTTTATGGGCTTGGATTATAGGTCAGCCAGAAATAGACAGCTTGGCCGATGCCGATAAACAGCCCTATGAATGCGCCGAACAATTCGATGGTCTTCAAATGCTGCTTGGCGACCGAGAGCACCAGTTCTTCTAATTTCTCAACCGGATATTCCGAGACTTTCTTGCGCACGATGCCGCCGACGTCAAACTCCGCGATGGCCGCTGGCAGACGCTCGCGCGCAGCCGCCGTGATGCGTTCGGTCAAGGCCGCAGAAGCTCGCTCGACGGAATGCTCCGGCATGTGGTCGCGCAGCCGCCCGATGGGCGCGACCAGCAAGCGCTCTATCTGCGCGCTCAGGATGGAATTGATTGTGCGCGCCGTCTCATCGCGCGAGAGCACGGAGAGCAGGCCCTTCGTCAAAAAACTTTTGAGGCGGGGCGCAGACTCTGGGTTGAGTTGTTGCAGGAGCGCGCGCAGGGTGTGTGGCCGCAGGCGTGCGAGCGCATCGGTCATGTAGGCCGAAACGGAAACCGAAAGCTCGGGGCTGCGGAAGAGCGCCAGCACGCGCGACACAACCTGTTCTTTAATCAACTCCAACTTGTCGGGAGCTATCTGCCCGATGAGTTCGTTGATAGGACGCGACAGCACATTATCAATCGTCTCGTTAAGAAAGCCTTCGGCCTGCTGCTCGAAGGCTTCGCCCTGTAGGAACTCTTCGACGCGGCGCGGCAGCGTCTTGTTCACCATCTCGTCAACTTCCCTGTGTATCTGGTCGCGCGAGACGAAGATTTTTTTGAAAAACGAGAGCTGCGCGTAATAATCGTCAACCTCGCGCTTGATGAGGCTGCCAATCTGCGCGCGCGTCTTCTGGCTCGTCGCAATCTCGGCCAGATGGCCGACGATGGGCGGAACCTCACGGTCAATCCGTTCCTTGACGATGCTGACGGTTTCCGGCGTGAAGACTTCGGCCAGCGTCGCGCGGCTTGCGGCCAGTTCATCAAGGCGGCCTCCGACGAAATCACGCACCTTCGCTTCAAACGCCGGCTCTTTCATCAGCCCGCGAAAGCGCTCTTCGATGAAGCCGACGATTTTGTTGAAATTCTCCTCGCCCACTGTTTCGCCCAAACGGCGGGCGAGAAGTTCGTCCACGCGACGGTCTATAAAACCACTGACGGCAGCGCTCGTCTCTTCGCTCTTGAGAATTGAGGCGATGTGTTCCGCGAAGCGATATTGCAGCGCCGAGATAGCATCGAGCACAGGCGCACGCGCGCCCGCTGGCAGGGCTTCGACAAACGACGGATGGCTCGTGCTGAGCAAATCATTGGTGTAAGAAGTAACGAACCCCTCGACCTTGCGTTGAAAAAAGTCGGTCTCGAAGAGCGCGTTAAAGACTGTCTCTTGAGAAACGAGTTCGTTGCCGACGGCGTTGCCGATTGATTCAGCGAGCCGCGCGCGGTGTCGCGGAATCATGCCCTGCGGCCAGATGGTCAGGCCCAGCAGCTTGACGGACTTGTAAGGGTGAAACAGCATCCAGATTGCCAGCCACGCCGCACCGTAGCCGTGCACGGCGGCAATCACGATGATGGCAACGCTAATCAGAATCTTGAAGGTCAGCGGTTCCAAACAGAGACCTCCTCTGCCGAAGCTTGATGCGAAAGAGTTGAAGGGAACATCACGAATGCTAATCAAAACGGGAGGACAAGTAAAGAAGTAAAGCAGTGATGAGTGATGAGTAATGAGTGATGAGTAAAAGAAAGAGTTATTAACTCATCACTCATCACTCATCACTCATCACTTTTTATGTACGTCGACTGTTCGCCCGCCGCGTTCACCGGAGAGGGTGAAGTTGGGCAGGACGCGGAAGGCGAGGAGGCCGACGGCGACGCGGTCCCCGATTTTGAGGGGCGTGCTGGTGGCTTCGGGCTTCGGGCGCGTGACGATGATGGGGATGCCGGTTCGCTTATCAACGGTGTTGACCGTCACGTTGTAGAGCGAGGGTGCGCCCGCTGCGGCGCTCTGGCGCGCGGTGAGGTCGAGCCTGAGCGTGAGCCGTTCGTAAGAGCCGACGAAATGAATCTCCTCGACGAGGCCGTTCGTCAGGCGATGACAATTTTCGGGGAGGACGCCGGAGCGGCTCAGAAAGACATCTTCAGGACGAAAGACGAGCTTAACGGCCTGCCCTTCGCGAAATCCGGCGGTCTGCTCACGCGCCGGAATCGCCGCCGTGCCAAGCTCGACCGTGCCGCTGGCGGCGACGCCGAGCAACAGATTCGCCGCGCCGAGGAAGGTCGCGACATACTCTGTTTCGGGCTTGTTATAAACTTCGTCGGGAGTGCCTATCTGCTCGATGCGTCCGGCGTTGATGACGGCGATGCGGTCGCCTAGTTCGAGCGCTTCCTCCTGGTCGTGTGTGATGAAGATGGCGGGCACTTGCACCTGCCGGAGCAAGGCGTGAATCTCGCGCCGCAGCCGCACGCGCGTTTGCGCGTCGAGCGCGCCAAACGGCTCATCGAAGAGCAAGACGCGCGGATTGTAGGCGAGCGTGCGCGCGATGGCGACGCGCTGCTGCTGCCCGCCGGAAAGCTGCGAAGGGTATTTATGGCGATGCTCTTCGAGCTTGACGAGTTCGATTAAGCGATTGACCGTCTCCTTAATCTCTTTGCGCGGGCGGCGACGAATGCGCAGGCCGTAGCCGATGTTTTTCTCGACCGTCATGCGAGGAAAGAGCGCGTAAGCCTGAAAGATGACGCCGACGCCGCGCTCGCGCGACGGAAGCTCCGTGACTTCCTTGCCGTGCAGAAAGACGCGTCCCGTGTCAGGCTCTTCAAGCCCCGCGATGATGCGTAGAATAGTCGTCTTTCCGCTCCCCGATGCGCCGAGCAGCACGAGCGATTCCCCTTGCGCGACATCGAAATCAATGTCTTCGAGCACGCGCACTCCCTTGAAACTCTTGCTCAAGCCGCGCACGCTGGCCGCCGCCTCGCTGCGCGCTTCCGCAACCGGCGCGCTCTCGCCCGCCTGCGTCTCGTCTCCAAAGATTGTTGTGAACTCTTCCGACTGCATAACCAAATTATGAACTCGGAACGATGAATGATGAACGATGAACTGTAAATTCTTTGTCCGTCATTTCGCGTTCATCGTTGCAGCGTTCATCCTTTACTCCGTGTCCAACCAATCGCGCGCGAAGAAGAGGATGCTAAAGATGACGAAAGAGAGCAGCGCGAGCACGATGGCGACGGCGTTGGCGGCTTCGACCTGTCCCTCGTTGAACTTGGCGAAGATGTAGAGCGGCGCGGTCTGTGTTCTCAAAGCGAGGTTGCCGGAGACCAAGATGGTCGAGCCAAACTCTCCGACCGCGCGCGCAAACGTCAAGAGCGCGCCCGTCACAATCGCGCCTCTGAGGCTCGGCAGCGTGACGTACCAGAAGGTCTGCCAGCGGGTCGCGCCGATGGTCGCGGAAGCTTCTTCGAGCGAGCGGCTCATCGTGTCGAAGACAGGCTTGATGACGCCAAAGGCCAGCGGAAACGTCACGAAGATGTTAGCCAGAATAATCGCGTAGGCCGTAAACATCATCTGCACGCCGTGGGGCGCAATCAGGCGGCCCAGCGTCCCGTATGGTCCCCACAGAAGAAGCAGCGCGAAGCCCGCGACAGCCGTCGGAATCGCCGTCGGCAAAGAGATGATGACGATGAGCGCCGTGCGCCCCGGAAAGTTGTAACGCGAGAGAACGTAAGCCGCGAAAAGACCGAACACGACGTTGAAGGCGGTGGCCCAAAAGCTGGTCACGATTGAGAGTTCGAGCGCGAAGATGGCTTCCGGCGCAGTCAGCGCCGCCCAAAAGCTGCCCAAGCCCTTGCTCGTCCCGAAAATAAAGATTGAAGCCAGCGGCAGCAACACGAGCGGCAACATAATCGCCACCATCGTCGCTATACTCAAAGGGCGCACGACATCGAAGCCGCGCACGTGTCGCATTGTCGGAAGCGCAGTGCTCATAGTTAAAAAGCAGTGATGAGTGATGAGTGATGAGTGATGAGTAAAAATATCATATTGAATCTCGCCTCCGTTCAACTGAGGTGCGAAGCCCGCCGACGACGTGCCCGACTTCGGTGGCTTTCGCCATTAACCTGGAGAAAGCATCCTGATTCAAGTAGCCTGCGTCGAGAGCGACGTAAAGTTGTGAACGAAGCTCCGCGCAAGATGCTTTAGCGACTGAAAGGAATTGATGAAATTCGGTGGAGCGCCCACGCTCAAAGCCCTCTGCGATATTCGACATCACGGAAACAGCGGCGCGCCGAACTTGGTCTTTCAGACCATAATCTTTGGCAAACTTGCCCTCTTCGGTAATCTTGTAAATCTCAGCCGCCAACACGCGCGCTTTCTGCCACGCCACGAAATCCTCGAATCTTTCAATCCTACTACTCATCACTCATCACTTGCTCTTTTGTACCTGGTCTCGCCAGACGCGTTCGATGACCTCGGGGTAGGCTTTGGCCCAGCCGCCGAGGTACTCGACCGTGAAAGGCGTTTTGATGGTGGCAAACTCTTTGTTGGCGCTGTTGAGCGCTTCGTCCGTGATGGAGCGAAAATGGTATTGCACGAAGATGCGCTGCGCTTCCTCGCTCCACAGGTAAGCGATGAAGGCTTCAATCAGCGGGCGTTCTTGGCCCGTGACGTTGCGGTCGATGATGACGGCCGGATGTTCGCTGAAGATGGTCGCTTCGGGGACGACGATTTCGACCGCCGCGCCCGCTTGCTTCATTAACAAGCCTTCGAGTTCATAGGTGATGAGCGCGTTGCCGTGGCCGGTCTCAAAGAGCGTGCGGGCCTCGCGGGCCGAACCCGGCGTGGCGATAACGTTACGCCAGATATCTTTCAAAGTCTTAATGGCGCGCGCCTCATCGCGCCCGCCAGTCTGCGCTTCCGCCTTCATCAACTCCGACCCGTAAATCGAGAGCACAGACCACATCGCGCCGCCGGAGCTAACGGGGTCAGGATGAATGAGCTTGATGCCTGGCTTCGCTAGGTCTGCGAAATCGCGGACGCCCTGCGGATTGCCGCGCGGCACGAGAATGACGAAGGGTGTTTTGTTGACGATGCCGCGCTGGGGCAGAGAGTGCCAATCGGAGGTGACAAAGCCGCCCTGCTGCAAGCGGTCAACGTCGCGCTCGATGGACAGAATCGCCACGTCTGCCGGAACGCCTTGTAGAATCTGGTTAGTGATGGTCTCCGAGCCGGCAAACGACGCGACGAAGTGCACATCCTCGTCGTGTTCGCGTTTCCACTTCGCGGCGAAGCCGGGAAAGACAGCCTTTTCCAGCGACTCCTTCATCACGGAAAAGCCGTAGACCGTAATGGTGCGTCCACCCGTTTTCGTCGCGGGCGGTTTGGGCAAACAACTGCTCGCGACGAGCACGCAGAACACAGCCGCCAGCATCAAGACGATGACGGCGACGCCTCTTTTGGGTGCACTAAGCCTCATCAGGAATGAAGACCTCCCGTGTCGTTTTCCCTATCGCTCTCCAGGCTTCCGTTTTAGTTTGCTATGGTAAGGCGTCTCTATAACACATCCGAGAGGTTTTCGGGAAGAGTTTTCGGAAAGATGAAAGGCAAAAATAAGCGGAAACGAATCTGGCGGACGAAGCGTGAGCGCTCGAATGGGCTGGCTGCGTCAGCGTGCTGCGTCTCTAGCGGCGTCGAATATCATCAACGCCGCAGCGGCACGATTTCAAGCCGGGCGACCATCCACATGAGAGATTGACTCTTCGGCCTCACGTTTAAGTTCAAGCAATAAGAGGGCGGCAGCCTTCGTCTTCTCTTCCCAAGCACGGGCGACTGGGCCAAGCGTATCTCCGAACGAGTGATAACGCTTTGTCCAACCGTTTGCCTCATGCGCTAGCCACTCCAAAACGGCGGCGGCGTTTTGTCCGAACAGGGCGCGCAAGATAAACGCACGCTCACCGAGCCTTGTGCCGAGGCCCAACTCGCGCGCCGCACGGCTCAAGTCCGAACGCGTCAGAATCATTCCGCTGCGCGCGGGCGTCAACAGCGATTGCAAAAACTCACTCGTCTCGCCGCCGCCTCGCGGGTCAATCAGCCCTGGGGCCTCGCGCAAGTGTAAAGGCAACGCCGCGGGCAGCCCGGCGGTCTCCGCCTCGGCCAGCAACGCTTGTCTCAAGACCTCGCTCCAACGGCGATAGAAGGGCGTCGCCAGTTCGTCTAGTTTCAGCAGGTAAAAGGGCAGCCAACTCAACAGATGTTCCCACAAGAAAGCCTTGCGCGCCCGCTCCCAACTCTCGCGCCGTACAAGCTCGCTTTCCCGCGCCGCCGATTCACACAAACGCGCGTAGAGAGCCAGCATCAACGCCAGATGGTCTGCTTCCGCCGGAGGCGTCTCCACTGACAGCGCACGCCAGAACCCACTGATGCGGTCGCGCGCCTCGCCGCCCATCATCCCCTCCGCGCCCAGGTAAACAGAGGCATACGGGTAAAGCTGAAAGACGAACAACTCCGTGTACTCGGCAGCACCCGGCACAGGCCCAAGCTCAAGCGCCTCGGCCACACGCCGTAGTGTCTCACTTGGAGGTTCAGCTATGACAGCGAGCGCACGAAAGAGTTCCATTACTCGACGCCCGCCAACTCTTCCTGCTCAGGCAGACGGTAAAACTCTCGGGCGGGCTTGAGGGGGCGCAGGAGCCAGTAGGGGCGGCGCGTGGCGTCGGGCGAATGAAGGTTGGCGGGGCGCGTCAGGGAGAGCCAGGTGCGGTAGGCACGGCGGGCGGCGTGGGTGTCAACGGAGATGTCGCCGTAGGCGTCTTCAGGCCCGGCTTTCTTGACGCGCACGGCTTGATGCCAGCAGTGTTGGCCGGAGATGGGGTCAGGATGCACGGGGAAGGTCAAATTCTGGTGGACGCCGACATCAGTCCACCAGATGCGCTGCGTGTCCGCATCAGTTGATTCATAAGGCGCGACGCCGCGCTCGCGTTTCAAGCCCCAACGGTCGCCCTCGTGTTCGAGCGCGACGGTCGCCATCAGTTGTCGCTGTCCCGCATCGGAGAGTTTCCAGCGGCCCATGTGATGACTGCACGCGACAATCCCCGGGCGGATGCCCTCCGTGACCCAGGCGCGGACGACGAAGTAGCCGATTTCGGTTTCGACGCGCACGAGTTGGCCCGTGGTGACACCCAGGCGCGCGGCATGAACGGGATGAATCCAGAGCGGGTTGGTGTGTGCGATTTCGTCGAGCCACTTGGCGTTGGCGCTGCGCGTGTGAATCTGCACGGCCAAACGAAAGGTGGAAATCAGCACGGTCTGGTCTTCCTGTAGATTTTCGGGATGAACGTGGCTCTTGATATAAGTCGGCAGGGCGTGTTCGGGCCAGCCCCAATCGGCTAAGGTCTTCGAGTAAAACTCCAGACGACCGCTTGGCGTCGGGAAGCCGCGCAGTATCTCATCTCCGATGCGAACGCCGACCATCCGCCGCCCGTCCTCGTCAGGGTCAGGGCTTGGCAGCGGAACGATGTTGAAAGATGGAGGCTTCGCTGTCTTGGTGTAGACGCGATTGAAGCGGTCCGTGCGGACATCCTCAAGCTCTTCCGCGGGCACAGGCTGTTCATAGAGCGCTCCGGTTTTTTTACGTATCTCGAAGGCCCCGTAGCGGCGCATGTAGGCGAGCGGCGTCAGATTTTCAGCCGCCGCTTTTTCGGGCAAGCCCGGCACGGAGTTTTCGAAGATGTAGCCGTAATACTCGTCAACGCCGAGGCGCTCACCCGGATTCTTTTTCGATTCGACGAATTGACGAATGCCAAGCTCCCCGTCAGGGTCGATGCGCCATGACAACTCCAACCAGAATTCGTTTTCTTCCCAAACCTCGCCAGGGTTAATCTCGCGCGTATCGCTGATGGTCGCGCCCGCACGCTCGCGCGCCGCGCGCAACACGGGTTGACGAAAACCTATCCATTGCGCGTCGTGTGTTTCGTAAGAATGTATGTCGTGGCGTTCCGAGCCGTGGCCCATCGGCAGGATGTAGTCTGCGAAGTAGGCGGTTTCGTTCCACGTCGGCGTCAGGGCGACGTAGCAGCCGACGAGCTTTTCATCCGAGAGGGCTTCGACCCAAGAGAAGCCGTCAGGGTTTGTCCAGACGGGGTTATAAACGCGCGTGAAATAGACATCCACGCGGCCTCGCCCCTCGCGCAGGAAATGCGGCAGCAGAAACGATAACTCATTCATCGCCAGCGGATACTCGCGCGGCCACGTCAACTCGTTCCAGCGCTCAGGATGCGGCGGCGTGTAGATGGGTTTTGGGACAAACTTGTTCCACGCGTTCGGAAAGACGCCGCCTTCGGTGGCGACCGCACCCATGAGGGCGTTCAACATAAAGAGCGTGCGCGCCACAGCCCAGCCGCCGCTGTTGCCCGCTCCGGCGCTGCGCCAGTTGTGCGTCGAAAGACGCGTGCCTGCGGTCGCAACCGTGCGCGCAATCTCCTCGATGACGTGCGCTTCGACGCCCGATTCCTGTGCAGCAAACTCAAAAGTGTATTCTCGATAAAGCTCTTTTAAGACCTGCTCGAAGTTTTCAAAGTTGGTCTCAATCTCAGGACGCTCAATCGAGAGATACTCTTCCCAGTTCCACCAGCGGCGGACAAACTCGCGGTTGTAAAGCTCATTCTGTATCAGGTAATTCGCCAGCGAAAGCACGATGGCGGCTTCCGAGCCGGGGTAAGGCGCGACCCAAAAGTCGGCGTGCGTCGCCGTGTTCGAGAGCCGCGTGTCGAAGACTATCAGCTTCGCGCCCGAAGCCTTGGCTTCGATAACGCGCTGCGCGTGCGGGTTAAAATAATGCCCGGCTTCAAGGTGTGAACTGATGAGGAGGATGACGCGCGCGTTGGCGTGGTCGGGGCTGGGACGGTCTAGGCCCATCCAGTATTGATAACCGGCGCGGCTGTTGGAAGAGCAGACGTTGGTGTGCGAGTTGTGGCCGTCAACGCCCCACGCCGCGAGGATGCGCTCGGTGAAGCCGTCCTCGCCGGGGCGGCCCACGTGATACATGATTTCGTTGTGCCGCCGTTCAATGATGGCCTGGCGAATCCGGCGGCTGATGTCGTCGAGCGCCGCGTCCCAACTAACGCGCTCCCATTTGCCCTCACCTCTTGCGCCCACGCGTTTCAAGGGATACAGAATGCGGTCGGGGTCTGTAATCTGATTCAGCGTGGCAGGGCCTTTGGCGCAGTTGCGCCCGCGCGAGCCGGGATGCTCGGGGTTGCCCTCAAACTTCTGCACGCGCAAGCTCTCTTTATCAACATAAGCGAGCAGGCCGCACGCCGATTCGCAGTTAAAGCAGGTCGTCGGCACGAGCATGTAGCGACGCTCGACGCGCTTGGGCCAAGCCTTCGAATCCAGTTCAACCCAATCATCCCAACGCTCCTTTGGCGGAAAGGCGGCGAGATGAATACGACTCGGGCCTGGATAAAAGGTCTCGCCGCGGCTTTCGGTTTCCTTGCGCGCCGCGCTCACACGCTCTCTAAGCTGGCTGAGGTTCATCCGTTCTCTTTCACCCTGTGGATTTGAAATTCCTTGTTATCACGCTGTGCACGTTCGAGCACTTCAATCTACTCACGCCAGGAATCCTGCCGCTTCGCGTATAGACGAATCAACTCGGAAATACGCGCCAGATGATGGTCGTCGTGCTCCGCGATAAAGAAGCAGAGGTCGAGCACGCGAATCTCCATTTGCAGGCGCGGGTGCAAAGCCGTCTTTTGCACAAACGCTTCGTCATACTCGTCAAGCCTTCGGACGAACGCCATTCTCTCGCGCCGGAAATCCGCCAGCAGAGCGGCGATTGAAGTGGCGTTGTGATTGGCCTCGTGTGTCTTGCGGTTCTCCATATCGGCGGCGTGAAGCGCGGCGCGACCAGCCTCGTAATCGTCGAGGCGATTCATACCGAGCGGTTCCAAGTCAAGCAGATGCCCGGCCTGCTCTTGCAGCGACCACTGCTCATCCTCGCGGCGGGTCAGAACGTCAGGCTCTAGGCCGCGAAGTAAATCTTCCAGACGGGCGGGCGTGCCGCGCAAGCGCTCGACGACGTTCGGATACATCCAGACGGGAAGCATGTCGAAGGAGAATTTTCGTGTAAACCAAGCGATGCGCTCAACCATCGTTTAAGCCCTCACTTTAAGACTTTCGCTCCGGTTCGATTCTGATGATGCGGCAGTAAAAGGTTGTGTTCCAACGATACTGTCCTGCGACTTTGGCAATCCTTTTCTCGACCACACGGAAAACAATATTTTTGAGACGAGCGCTGGGCGGCGTTTCGGTTAATGCGGGAAAGTCTTTAAGGTTGAGCCATTCGATGCGCCCGGCGTGGTGGAAGGGCAGCTTCAAGGGAGCGACGGGCCGCCACTCTTGCTCTTGGTCGAAGATGGAGAGCGCTCGATACATGCGGCCCTCTTCTAGCGTGCCCGCGAACTCAAACAATTCTGGCTCGGCGGAAACGGGTTCGGGCATCACGGCCCGCAAGAGTTCTTCGCGGTCGGCGCAATAGAACGGCACACCGCGAGAATCGAGTTTGCTGTCTCCCACGTCGTAAAAGCAGGGCCGGCGACGAGCAGTTTGCTTCACGGCGTTAATCAAAATGCGTTGGTTGAGAAACTTATCCGCTCCTTCCGCTTGATACAGACAGGGCACGACCAGATAAAGAAACGGATGCTTGTAGCCGCGCAATTTACCGTCGAGCTTTATTTCCAGCGTGGCGGGAAAGATTAGCTCGCCGCAAGCGGGCGGAGCGTAGTGCACGCGCGTCACAACGCCTCGCGCCGTGAGCCTTTGCGGCAGGCCGTCCGCCTGAGTGCCGTGGGTTATCGGAAACGATTGCGGCCTGACCCGCATCGCCGGCTGCGCCGCACCCCAACTCGCCGGAGAAAACGCGAGCAGCATCAAGAGTGAAACTTTGAAAACTCTTCTTCTCATCAAACGCACCTGCGGATAAATCAACCG
>CAZEZJ010000007.1:0-9234 GCA_964516695.1 uncultured Blastocatellaceae bacterium | reverse complement strand
TCTCTCCTTTGCCGGTCAAAGCTTTTCGCACGTTTTTCAAGCCAGCGGCACAGATTGCCCGGCTTGCACGTAGGCGTGTTCATAAAGGAGCAGCCCCGTTAAAGCCAGCGGCGCAGCGGCAATTCCCAGCCACGGAGCGAACCCTCCTGCCAGCGAGAGCGCCAAGCCAATCCAGAAGTAGGATTTGAATCTGCCGCGCATCATTTCCCAGATGGCTAGGCGCGCGTGGGCCGTCGGATGCGTTAAGGTGACTTCGCCCCACACGAAGAGCAGGTGCAGCAGGCTCGCTGCGCCTTGTATCCAGAGCAACGTCTCAAGCAGTTTCTCTTCCAGCCAGAAGGCGAGCGGCGCGAGCACAGCCGAGCCGACCAGTAAAGCCTGCACGAGCAGGTGCGGAGGCAGCAGCGGATTTTGCCACATGTCGCGCGCCTTGGCTTGCGCGAAGAGATAAGCCGTATAGATGGCCGCGAGCGCCGCGAGCGGCAGCCCCGGCACAACCAGCAGGCGTTGCATGGTCGTGTTGCCCAACAAACTCGCCAGAAAATGCAAGGCCAGGACGAGCGAGTAGCCCGCGATGATAAACGCTCCCTTGACGAGCCAGCTTCGCCATTGCGGGCGCGTGAAGATTAAAAAAAACCGCGCCGGATGCTCCAAGTCCCAGATGAGAAGCCCGCCGGTGATGGCTAGAAAGATGCCCGCCACGACGGGCGCAACCCACAGCCACAACGCTCCGCTCTCGTTGATAAGGGGCGCGGACGGCAGCAGAAAATTGAGCACGACCAGCAGCAGCGGAACCAGATAAGCGCCAGCGGCGATGCCTTTCGTCCAAGTGTAGAGACTGACGCGCCAGTCCCACGGAATCGTGTGCGGCACGTCGTAAGAAAGGAGCGCGGCGGCTGAAGAATTATGGTGAACGGGATGGCCCGAAACGACCATCTCTGTGCCCTCTGCCTGTTCGCTCCACATGAAGAGTCCGCCCGCCGGGCGCTCAGCCGCCAAGGGGTCGAGCGTCGCCTGGTGCGCTCCCTTATAAAAGAGTTTCGGCAGCGTCTCCTTCTCGGGACGACGAACGTTGACCGGCTCACGATTGACGATGCGCGCGACCTTTGAACCAGCGTCGTGCAAATCTCCGACGAGGATGGCTTCCGTCGGGCAGACCACAACGCAGGCAGGCTCCAGGCCTATGTCAATCCTATGCGCGCAGAAATTGCACTTCTCCGCCGAGTGGTCTTCGGGATTGATGAAAATAGCATCATACGGGCAGGCGGCCATACAAGCCTTGCAGCCGATGCAAATCGATTTATCGAAATCAACGATGCCGTCTCGCCGCTTGAACATCGCGGAGGTCGGGCAAGCCGTCGCACACGGAGCATGAGCACACTGGTTGCAGCGCGTCACCTGATGCGCGCGACGGGTCTGCGGAAACTCTCCGACATCGACGTGCTTGACGTAGGTGCGCGTCACGCTAAGCGGCACTTCGTTTTCAGACTTGCAGGCGGTCGTGCAGGCGTGGCAGCCGATGCAGCGCGTGTGGTCAATGACCTTGGCCCACTGAACAGGCTGAATGGGTGCCGGATAAACGGGGAGTTCTCTCATCTATGTTCTCTTGAACGCGCGGGCCTCTGCGCTGCTCTAGCCGCAATGAATTATTCGATAGCGATTACAGGGCAAACATCTCATTTAAAACAGACAAGACTTCCATTTGCGTTTGCTTATCAATTTTGCCAAGCTTTCTGACCAGACGCGCCTTGTCAACAGTGCGAATCTGGTCGAGCACAATCTGCCCCTGTTTGCCCTGAAACCTGCACGCCACCCGTGTCGGATAAGCATTGCCTTTGGTCGTCATCGGCGCAACAATAACAGTCCTGATAAATTTGTTCATCTCGTCTGGTGAGATGATAAGGCACGGGCGCGTCTTTTTAATTTCGCTGCCGATTGTCGGGTCAAGATTGATGAGATAAACATCAAAGCGCTTGACTACCATTGCCATTCATCCTCATCCCACCCTGTTTGAGTGGGCAGCGAATGCGGATCGAGCAGATGATCGTCACTCCTGTCCGCCATCAGGCGAAACGCACGCTGCCAATCCTGCCGTGGCTGCCGCGTCGAGCGAATGATAATCCGGTCATCCAGAGCTTCCAGTTCAACCTCTTCCGCGAGATTGCTGCGCTCCAGCAGCAGCTTCGGAATACGAATGCCCTGCGAATTACCTATTTTTACGATTCTGGTCTTCATAGCCACAATGTAATTACAGACGGCTATCGCAGTCAAGAGGCTTCGGGCCTGCACAATCTAAAGTTTCTCAATTTCTATCCGGTCGGGCGCAGCACGCGCTTGAGGGTGAGCGCGCTCATTTTGAAGACCAGCGCGGTGCGCAGCAGGTCGTGGGCGATGCGGCGGTAGGAGTGCTGGCCGGAGATGGTGTCGTAGAGGATGGTGTAGAGGTCTTCGTTGGTGCGTGCGAGTTCGATGACGCCGTCCATCGCGCCGGTGCTCATGCCCATGCGGCAGAGACGGCGCAGGGCGCGCCCGTGATAGTGGTCTTCGGTCAATTCGCGCAGGCGCAGCCCGTAGGCTTCGAGCGCGACGCTATCAATGCCGCGTTCAATCATCACGTCGGCGGCGGTCGTGCCCGTCTGAATGGCGGTGGTGATGCCCATGCCTTTGAAGGGCCTGAGCCAGCCCGTGGCGTCTCCGACGGCCACGAAGCGGTCCCAAGAGACGTGGCGCGCGTGGCGCACGGGCGCGCGGCCTTCGTAGTAGTCGAGTTGTTGCAAATTGAAGCGTGGCAGCAGGGTTCGCACGCGGCGGTGGAGGAGAAAGTTCTCCATGTCGGTCGAGCGCACGCGGCGTCCGGCGATGTTGACGAGCACGTGGTCCATCTTCGGTGAGATGGCGCCAAACTCTATGCGCGGCAAATCGGACAGCAGGAAAGCGTGTATGTCGCCGCCGAGGCGCTTTTCGATGAAGCGCTCGTCGCAGGGCAGCTTGATGATAATCGAGTGCATATACTCCGGCGGGCGCTCGTAGCGACGCTTGGGCGGGCTGGCTTGTTCGAGCACGGAGAGCAGCCCATCGTCGAGACCGCAGGCGGCGACAATCATGTCCGCGGATTGCGAGCGCCCCTCGGAATAGACGCGCACGGGGTGTTCCAAGTTATCAGGATGAAACTCAAGGCCGGTGACGCGGTCGTGGATAACGTTTGCGCCCTCTTCCTCGGCACGCGTTAAGAGAAAGCGGTCAAAGTCGGAACGCGAGACCATAAGGGCGGGGTCTTCGGTGACGGGCGCGCGCAGTTCTATCTGTTCGCGGTCGCCGTGCAGCAGGTAGCCCTTGATGGTTCGCTTAATCATCTCGGCGGGAAGTTCAACTTTTAACTTTTCGCGCAACAACTCGGCGGTCGGCGGCGCGAGCACGCCGATGCAGGGATTATGGTGGCGCGGAAACTGCTTCGGCTCGTGGATGGTGACGCGCAAATTGATGCCGCGCTGTTTGGCGTTGCGCAAGAGGCGGATGGCCGTGGCCGCGCCGCCGGGGCCGCCGCCGATGATGTTGACGCGCGAGCCGTCGCGCAGGTGCAAGCCCCTGATGGGCTGGCGCTCTTTGACCGAGACGACGTGGCGGGCGCGTTCGACGGCGAGCGTTCCGGCGCGTGCCATCATGCGCGCGGCCAATCTGGGGTTGAGAGCGGAGAGCAAGATTCGCTTGTAGGATTGGTCGCCCGTGAAGGCCGCGAGGAGCGCATTGGAGAGCAATGCTCCTGGCTTTGTCAGCTTGCGCTCCGAACGCAGCACCGCGAAATAAACGGGCGCGAGCATAGGGTGCGGGAAGATGCGGTCGTAAATCTCAAAGAGCATCCGGCCATAGATATTGTCGCGCCCGAAGACGCGATTGCAGCGCCGCCAGAAATACTTTTCAAAATCGCGCGCCGTCACCCCGTGGTTGATGACGCAATCAACGGCGAGGCGCGCGGTCACGAGCGCCGACTCCACACCGTTCTTGAGATAACGCGAATCGGAAGCATCGCCAACGATGACGAAGCGCTCAGAGTAGGGCAGGCGTGCTGCGCCAAGCGCGACGCGCGGGTGGCAATGGCAATCGAGTTTCCAGTCGTGCGGCAGGTAGTCGCGCATGTAGGAAGTGCGCAGCAGCCGCTCGGTCGTCGTCACGTCAACGTCTTCACCGATGGCCGTGATGGTGACGTGTTCGCCTTTGGGGATGAGGGCGACGTAGCGTATGTCGGGCTGCTTGAGGACGAAGAAGTGAATCATGTTGTGGAGCTTCTCGCGCTGAAACTCCTCCGGGACGCGCGCTTCAATCACGCAGGTCTTCCACGTCGGCGGCGGCAGATAGCCGTAGAGCAGGCGGTTCGCCAGTTGTGAGTTGACGCCGAAGGCTCCGACCACGAGGTCGTATTCGATGCGCTCGTCGGTCGGCAGACGCACGGCCGGGCGGCGTTCGAGCGTGGCGGGCACGTCAACGTCCAAGACGTGCTGCGGGACGTGTCGCGCGCCGAGCTTGATTGCCTGTTCAAGGAGAAATTGGTCGAAGCTGCGAGCGCCGTCGGGGTTTTCCGTGCTAACGGGGCCAGCGCCGCGATAGACGCCGTAAATCTTTTTCGCGGGGTCGTTGGAAAGACGCGCGACGGAATCCTGATAGTGAACGGCGTAGCCTTCGAGTTCGTAGTGGATAACTTCGCGCGGGATGGCGGTGGTGGAGCGTTCTATCTCCTGGATGAGGCGATGGCCGACGGCTCCGGCGCACATGTTGCAGCCCGCAGCGCCTTTGCGTGCGAAGTTCTTGCCGTCGTAGATGTCGGCGCTGATTTTGAGGCCGAGAGCGCGTGCGCGGCGCAGCAGTTCGATGGCGAAGAACGCGCCCGCTGGCCCAGCGCCGATGACGGCGACGCGGCTTCCAGACCTCAGATAAGTCGGCTGCGACATCAGACTAACCCTCGCCAGCCTCTCGCACACAAAGGGGACAACGTCAAGCATAGGCAGGCGACAGATGAAAGGCAAGCTGGCAGCGCCCGCGTGTCCAAGCAGCATCTGCGGTGGCTGCCAGCTTGCTTGTCAGACCGCGAAACGTGAACGCTCGATGGTCAAGTCGGCATGTTCTGCGAGCGAGGTTGCAGGCCGGACGCTACAGTTGGTTTGACCGGAGCGCCTTTGTTTGTGCTGCGCGTGAGAACATGGTAGAAATATCGTGTGACGGCAACGAAGTATCGCGTGCGGCTTTCACCCTCAGTCAGCCCGCGCCTTCCGGTTTAGGAGTATCGGCAAAATGCGTTCTTACACTTTACGGACGGTGGCGTCTCTCCTCGCGCTCCTGCTGCTGGCGGGAGGCGTTGTCGCGCAGAGCAGCAAGAAGAAGCGGAAGACGAGGACGGCCAAAGCGCCAGCGGCGAAGCAGACCAAGACGCCGCAGACGCCCTACACGGGCGACCCCGTTCCGCCGCCGCAACCGCCCGACCACGGCGACGGCGTGCAACGCATCACAGTCGCCGAAGCACACGCCGCCCTGAACAAGGGAACGGCCATCATCGTTGACGTGCGCGCGGAAGAATCCTACAAGCTGGGCCACATCAAAGGCGCTCTCTCTGTTCCCATTAATGCCATCAACGCGCGCTTGAGCGAGTTGCCGCGCAACAAGCTGATTATCACTTACTGTTCTTGACCCGCTGAGCATTCGAGCGCCGGTGCGGCGCTCATCCTCAAGCGAAACGGTTTCAACGACAAAAATCTGGCAGCACTCCTCGGCGGCTACCAGACTTGGATTAGCGCGGGCCTTCCGACAGAGGGCACTCAATAGTGATAAGTAATAGGTGATAGGTGATAAGAGAAAACCTCTTTCTTTTCTTATCACCTATCACCCATCACTTATCACTTCTTCGCATCGTTACTTGGGAGGTTAGGACATGCGTTTTCTAGTTACCCGGTCGGCGGTTGTCATCATGGCGTTAGTAGCGCTGGCGGGTTGTAATTCAAAAGATAAGGTCGGCAGCAATGGCAATGCGCCAGCGCCGGCGCGGGCCGGGCAGCCCGCTTCGCCGCAGCAGCAGCCAGCGCCGCCGTCGTCCGCCAACAGCGTGCGACGCATTACCACCGCCGAGCTAGAAGATGCGTTGCAGAAGGGGCAGGCGTTCGTCGTGGATGTGCGCAATGACGCAGCCTTCAAGCAAGGCCACATCAAAGACTCTATTCTCGTTCCCTACACAGAGGTTGCCAGTCACCTCGATAAAATACCGCGTGATAAGCTGATTGTCACATACTGCTCTTGACCGGCTGAACAGACCAGCGCCCGTGCGGTGCAAACACTCAACCAGAACGGATACAATAACGCGGCAGCACTCCTCGGCGGCTACGAAGCCTGGCGGAGCGCAGGACTTCCCATCGAAACACCGTAAAAAAGTGATGGGTGATGGGTGATAGGTGATAGGAGAAACCTGCTTTCTGTTTCCTATCACCTATCACCCATCACCCATCACTGTCTTCACATCTGCGGGACGGGTTCTGTGACCAGTACGGGCGAGGGCGTCAGAGCCTTGCCGGAGGGGACGCAGAGAACGGGACAGGGCGCGTTGCGAACGACGCGCTCGATGTCAGGCCCGAGCACAGGCGCGCCGCCAAACAGCGAGGCGTGAACGCTCGTGCCGATGACAATTAAGTCAACATCCATGTCAGTCGCTAAGCGAACAATCTCTTCGTAGGGCCTGCCCTCTGTGATGTGCGTGAGAACACGACTCTGCGCCTCGGTGGCAAAAACAGACATCTTTTCTTCCACATGCTCGCGCAGCCTAGAGAGCGCAGGCACGTTGCTCTCAGGAAACATCTGCGCCATCTCACCCACGTAATCGCTAATCACATAGAGCGCGTGAAACTCCGCATTCGTGCGGCGCACGAGTTCGGCCGCGACCTGCGCGGCGGCGTTCGCCGAAGGGCGAAAGTTAGTCGCCAGCAGCACGCGGTTCAAGCGTATCTCCGTATGGCTGTCGCGGTGTTCGACAAAATCGCGCTGCGGCGGGCGAATCGTCAGCACAGGACACGTCGCTTCCGCGATAATCTCCTCGGCGGTCGAACCCCACAAGGCGCGAGACAACCCACGCCGCCCGTGCGTGACGATGGTGACCAAATCAATGTCGAACTCGCGGACGGCGCGCGCAATCTCCGGCGCAGGCTCGCCTTCGATAATCACCGGCTCGACTTCCAACCCCGCAAACATAGGGTCATCGAGCAGCGTTCTGACCTCCACACGCAACTGCTGAAGCCAACGCTGGTCAGGCTCGTCTAAAACGCGCTCCGGCAGCGTCAGTAAATTGGCCGGAACGCTCCCGCTTTGCACGCTGAAGAGCACCACGCGCCCCGCGCCCTCGCGCGCAAACGCCGCCGCATATTTCAACGCCGCACGCGCATGTGGCGTGAAATCCGTTGGAAACAGAATGTTCCTGAATGGATACATAAATAAGTAAAAAGGTAAAAGGTAAAAGGCAAAAGTTAAGACTGAAACCACTTTTTATTAAATGAGCTTCTCTTCACTTTTACCTTTTACCTTTTACCTTTTGCCTTTCATATTTTTCCCCAGAGCATCAAAACGCCGACCAGAATGAATGCCACCGCCGCTACCCGACGCAATAAAGCTTCGGGCAAATATTGGCCCAACACTGAGCCGACGCCGACGCCAATCAAAGAGACCAACGCCAGCGCCAGCGTTGCGCCCAGAAAAACCGAGACCGGCGAACGCGTCTGCGCGGCCAGCGTAATGGCCGCCAACTGCGTCTTGTCTCCCATCTCGGCCAGAAAGAGCGCGCCAAAGGTAGTCCAGAAAGCTCCCCATTTCAACATAAGCGATAATCCTTAGACTTAAAGCACTCTCGTGCCTGCGATGCGGTCGAATTGCTGCGTCCATTTGAAGCGCGCGAGCTGCGTTTGCCGCCGCCTGGCCAGCACCGCCAGTTCAAGCGCAGCGCGTTCACGAAGGCGTTTGGCCTGCGCGCCCTTCGCTGTCTTCTCGATTGTGCGCCGCAAGCATTCGCTCAGGCCCGCAACCAAGACTTTCATCCCGACGCCAGCGTGCAGGCGCACGCTGGCGTGTGCATACTCGAAGCGGCGCGTTGAAGGGTCTAGAAACGGAAAATCGTCGGCCAGTTCCAGCCGCACGGCGCGAAAGACTCCCGCGAAGTCTGCCTGCGCGCTCAGCAGCGCGCGCTCAACGGCGGCGACGACCTCGCCGCTGATGCTCAACAAATCGCGCCACTCTCTTTCTTCAGGCGTTAGAGCCTGCGCCGCAGCAGCAGCGGTCGCTTCAGCCGCTTTCGCATCCTCGGCGGTTCGCTCGTCCTCGCTTACGGCCGCCGCTTCGTCCGCGCCTTCATAAACGCTGATGAGTCCGCCCGGCTCTCTGGCACGCACGAGCAGTCGCGTCAGCGCGTCTTCACCCTCGGCGCTACGCCCCGTCGCGTGGTCTACCTCGCGCACGCGCGTCGCAGGCCCGCCGTCCAGTAAGACGTTTGCTTCATACTCTTCGAGCACGACGTGTATGCGCCCGACGAACGCTCGCTGTTGCAGGTAGCGCAGGAGCGCTCCCAGATTGACGAAAGCCGTATCCAAACGCTCATAGACCGGACTCGATTTCGCGTTGCGCTCTGCCTGCATATTTTACTGAAAGACCCAAATATTTTTGCGGCGGAGCATATCAAGGCTCAGGTAAAAAGGCAAAACTTAAAAAACAACAAGACCTTTTGCGGGGGGAATCGCAAAAGGTCTTGAATCCTGACGCTTGAGCGTCATGCTCACCAGCGCCCTCAACGGCGGAGGCGAATCAGCCTAGAGAGATAGTTCGAGCGCTTCGCTCGCCAGCCCTCGATGGGCGTTCGTCTCGGGCCGTACTTTCCCGCGCGCTGCTAAATGCCGAAGCCAGCCCATGCAATCATCATCCAGATGCCCAGACCGATGCCGAGCAGGCCGAGCGGAATCTGTATCGGCGTCAATTTCGCCAGGGCGGAATCGCCGCTGCCAGCCGCGCTGGTGTTCTTCAGCGCGTATTGCGCTATCAGTCCATAGCCAAGGATGAAACCGAGCGCGATGGCGACCAGCAGAGTCAAGACCAGCAGAATTCCCGTCAGCGGTGCCCAGGCAAAAAGGTACGACAACACCGACAGCACCCTGATTAAATTAATCAGCGCCCAGAGCAACAAAATAATGCCGATGATGCCTTGAAACGGCACAATCTTGGCAA
>CAZEZJ010000006.1:0-31569 GCA_964516695.1 uncultured Blastocatellaceae bacterium | reverse complement strand
AAACCGCTCTCGACGCCGCCTGCCATGCGGCTCGAATAACCGAGCGCTTTAATTCCGACGGCAGGCCACTGGCGACAATCCAAAGGCTGCCACAGCTCGCGGTCGCCAGCCGATTCTCGCACTTGAAAGCTATCGGTCGAATGAATCGTCACATTGACGCCGAGCGTTAACGCCGATTGCCACAGCCGCCTGACAGAATATGATGGGCCGCCGTATTCCGCCGCGATGCTGTCAACCAAGACGGCGACGGTCAAATTTTGCCGCTCGTCAGGTAGCTCCGATTTCTCGTAGACCGACGGCGCGCGGCTGGTGACGGGCGTGACACTCACTTCAGTTTTCAGACGAAATGCCATTGCGCTCAAGCCAATCTTCCAGCACCACTAGAATCCACAGCCGCGACCAAGAGACATCGGAGCGTCCGGCCTGAAAAGATTGCCACAACTGTTGCACACGCTGCGGGCGAAACAGCTTGCGGCTGGCTGTGCGCTCAAGGCTCAACCGTTCTTCACAAAACTTGCGCAAGCCGCCGCGCATCCAAGGCTCAAACGGCAACGTAAAGCCGCGCTTCGGTCGCTGCACAATCTCTTCGGGCAGCAGCCCGTTTAAGCTCTCGACCAGCAGGCGCTTCGGCGTGCCGTTGGATGCCTTGCGCTCGTCCGGCAAGCCCATCAAATATTCCACAAGCTTGTGGTCCAGCAGCGGCACGCGCACTTCGAGAGCGTGCGCCATGCTCATCTGGTCTGTATCGCGCAACAGCACGTCGTGCATGTACGTGCGCCCTTCGGCGTAGGAAATCAAAGATAACATCTCGGCAGTCGTCGTCTCACGATACGTTTCTTGTAAAAGCTCTACGTAAGGGTCGGCCAGTTCGCCGTCGAAGTGCGGCCATGAATCATGCATCAGCGAGCGGCGCTGCTCAACGGAAAGCACCTGCCTGGTGACGGGAAAGACGGAGGCCAATGTGCCGTCGCCGCCGATTATAGAGGCGGCCTTGGCCGCTTGAACCGATGAGCCGCCGATGGTCTTAATCGCGCCCGCCGCCAGCCGCCGCAAGGCTTCGGGCGCGATGGTCCAGTGGCGCAAATATTTGATTGTTCTACGCAAGCGCTTGAACGACGGATAGCCAGCGAAAAACTCATCGCCACCCAAGCCGGAGAGCGCCACCTTAATGCCTTCCGCGCGCACCGCCCGCGAGACGACGTAAGTGTTCATGCCGTCGCCGGTCGGATGGTCCATCTCGGAGAGCGCTTGCGGGAGTTGTTCGAGCAAGGAGGCTTCCGTCAGATGAACTTCCCTGTGCTCTGTTTGAAAACGACTCGCAATCTGGCGGGCATAAACGTTTTCGTCATACTTCGTTTCGTCAAAGACGACGCTGAAGGTGCGAGGCTGTTGCCCGGCTTCGCGCACGAGCGCGACAATCGCGCTCGAATCAATGCCGCCTGAAAGAAACGCTCCGACCGCAACGTCGCTGACCAGATGCAGCGCGACAGCCTCTTCAAGCAGTTCTCTGACCCGTCGCTTGCTCTCGCTCGCTGAAGCTATTTGGGCTTCGCGCGAAGCGTTTTTCAGTAAGTCCCAGTAGCAGCCTTCGGTCACTCGCCCGTTTTTATCAACACACAGCCAGCAACCTGGCCTAAGCGCCCGCACGCCCGCGACGAGCGTTCGCGGCGCGGGAACGGATTGATAACCCAGATACTCCCAGAGCGCCAGATGGTCTAGTTTGCGGGGCACAAGGTCGCTCGCCAGCAACGCACGCACTTCGGAGCCGAACAGAAACAGGCCCGGCGCTCCGTAGTAATAGAGCGGCTTGATGCCGAGGCGGTCGCGCGCGATAAATAACTCATGGCGACTGCTATCCCACAGCGCGAACGCAAACATCCCGCGCAGGTATCCTACGCAATCTTTTCCCCAACGCTCATACGCGCGCAGGATAACTTCCGTGTCGGATTCCGAGCGCCACGAATCCGCGCCCTTATCAAGCAACTCGCGCAGTTCACGGAAGTTGTAAATCTCGCCGTTAAAGGTAATCCAATTGCCCGTGCGCGGGTCGTGCATCGGTTGATGCCCTGCGGGCGAGAGGTCAAGAATCGAAAGGCGCGTGTGTGCAAGCCCGACGGCGACGGCTTCTTCCTGAATGACGCGCAGACCCTTATCGTCCGGCCCACGGTGGCCCACATGTTCGAGCATTCTTGCGAGCGGCGCGTCGAGAGAGTTTGCCCCTTGAACCGCAGACTTGCCCGCTGCTGAAAGTATGCCAGCTATCCCACACATCTAGGTTTGCGCTCTTACTTCTCTTTCTTCAACACTGAAACCAGAAACGTTCCCATCCGGCAGCTATTGGTCATAAAGCGACTGACGCTATCGGGAATCACACGCAGCACGCTGTCTTTGACGCGGCCTCGCGGCAAAGGCACGATTTCAGGCTTGCTGCCGCAAACCGAAACATCCTCGACCGTGAAAAACTCCGAAGTCAGTTGTTTCCATTCGGGAATTGAATAGAAGCGCGCAATCGCCCCGTCAGTCTCATGCTGGCGCGTTTGATGTAAGGAGCCTGTCTTCCAGAGATGACCTTTGATGAGTCCGCCGAAGAGGCCCGCGTAGATATAGTAGTTCCAGAGGTTGCGGTAGTAAACCATCGTGACGGCGCGCCCGCCCGGTCTTAAGACTCGCCGCATCTCACTCAAAATCTGCCGCGTGTTCGATGAATGATGGATGACGCCCCACGTCCAGATGAAATCAAAACTACCGTCGGCAAACTCCATCTGCTCGGCGTCCATCTGCTGTATTTTGACGTTTCCCTTGTCGAGACCAAAACGGTGCATTCTCTCCGTCGTGCTTTTGACGGCATAGCTCGTCAGGTCAATGCCGTGATAAGAACGCGCGTGGCTGGCAAGCAACTGCGCGTGGCTGCCGTTGCCGACGCCGATTTCCAGCACGTCTTGGTTTCGCAAAGCCTCGAAATCAATCAACGCATCGAACGGAATTTTCTTCCACGGCATATACTTCTCGGCATCCGAGAAATGGCGTCGGTCTATTTCTTCATAGAATTCTTTGGAGAATTCTTGGTGGGCAATTTGGTCTCCGAAGTCGTAACGCATGGGATGGCTTTCCCACCACGAACGATTGGCGTCTTGCCACGCGCGTGCTTGCTCTGCATCCTGCGGCAGCGCCGTAGGCTCATTAAAACCTTCTGGAAGATTTCCCTTCAGATGCGAAATTGGCATCGTACTTTCTGCTCCTCAACTCTCTGTCAATTAGCGTTCAAAGTGCCCTGTCTCATATTCCCGGTCTCTTCTAAAGAAAGGGCTGGCGCGAGCGGGAATGAGTTTCCCAGAATGGTCAACAAACGACGCTCGAAGTTTTCAAAACCGAATGTATTTTGCCAGCGTGCATATCCGGCTTCGCCCATTTCGCGCCGGCGCGTCGGGTCGGCTAAAAGTCCGGCGATACCTTGAGCCAGGGCAGCCACCTCCTCCTGACGGATGAGAAGACCCGTGATGCCATCCTGCACGATTTCGGCGGCGGCGTCAGCAGGCGACGCAATACAAGGCAGACGATTCTGCATCGCTTCCAGATAAACCAATCCAAAGCCTTCGCCATTGCTCGGCATACAAAAAACTGCGACGCGCTCGTAGAGTTGCTTAAGAGTGGCATCGCTGACGTGTCCGGCGAAAATGATATTATCGGTTAATCCTCGTTCTTCGACTTTCGCCTTCAGGCGCGTGGCATCATCGCCGTTGCCCACAATTATCAACTGAGCATCAGGAATCCGAGCTTTAACCTGCGGCCAAGCCTCAATCAGATAATCATGGCCTTTGTGTCTTTCGCTGCTGAACATGCGGCCCACAATCAAGACTGAAGTTTCGCGCACGCGATTCAGCAGGAGCATGTCAGCTTCGTGCTTCGACGCCGGAGCGTGAGCCGCAGGCTGCAATGCAAGGTCATCGCCAAGCTGCGCGTGTGCAAGGTCGTCAAGAGTTTGAACGGGTGGAAGCGCCAGATGGCAGACTTCGATTGGGCCAACAGACGGATGCGCCTCCGCCACGCGGCGCGCCGTGAAATGTGAGTTGGCGATTCTCACTTTGGCTTCGCGCAAGATTCTTTCTCGTCCGGCGCTGAGCGGCGACCATGCTTCGATGCTATGCAGGAAGAGCGCATAGGGACGCTCTAAAGGACGCGGAATCAAACCCTGCACGCGTGCCGGGCCAAGATGGTCGTACATAATCCAATCAATGCGGCCCTTCAAATGCTCGGCCAGCATCACGCGCGAGAATTTGAGTTGGTCTGCAAAGCTGGCACGGATTTTCCCTTCAGGGAGCAGCCTGATGTGCTGGCAACTGTGGCTTGAAGCTTTGCCGAGCACACGCCATAACAGTCTGGTCACGCGGGAAATGCCATCCTCGCCGCTGCCGCTGTTAATCGTGCACAGAATTGGATACTTCTTTTTTGACGAACTCATTTGACTAACTGATTATGCAACTCATTGCCGATTGGCGCAGCGCTTGATTTGACATCGCGACGCTGATAGCCCAACCGCTTCAGTAAACGCTCGCAACCCGCCTGCACTTCGGCAACCTGTATGCGTGTGACGCAATGGTCAAATTCCTCCGCCGCGAAGAGACATTGCCGGCAAGCCAATTGAGCGCGAAAAAGCTCGTGGCCTTCGCCGTAAGGGTGCCAGCGCCCCGCCAAATCTTTCGAGCCGAAGATGGCCGCGACGGGCGTTCCCATCACCGCCGCCAGATGCATCGGCCCGGTGTCGTTCGTCAGGAGAAACAACGCATGAGAGAGAAGCTCCATTGTGCTGCGCAGCGATAGCTCCCCGGCGAGGTTCGTTCCGCCGCCGCTCGCTTGCAACACACGCTCGCACAATTCCCGCTCTTTCGCAGACCCGACCGCCACCAATTGCAAGCCCTGCTGTTGTTTGAGGTAGCTGGCGACTTCAATAAAACGCTCGGCGGGCCAACGGTGCCCGACCTGCTTTCCGCCAGGACACAGAGCCACGAAAGGATGCGCCTCTGCCGCCGTCTCAACAATGCGTTCTAACTCGCTCTCCTCAAGCGGGCTAAACTCGAAACGCGCCGCCGGAGAAGCAACTCCCAACTCGCTGAGGTGTCCCAGATTGCGCGCGATTTCGCTCTTATGAATTCCCGTTAACTGCGCTTGCTCATAAGAGAACAGGAAGAGCGTCACCAATTCAAACCCGACGCCGAAGCGCGCGCCCGTCAAGCGTGCAAACAGCAGATTGCGAATGATGTTGCCCAGTGAGATATTACACGGAGGCAGCGAGACGAAGAGGTCTGGACGTGCGGCGCGGAGTCGCTTTAACAACGCCCAAGCGCTTTTCGGATGCTTGATTTCCTCCGTGCCGTAGACCTCCAACTCGTCCAGAAACGAGACGCCCTCCAACAATTCTCTAGCGCCCGCTAGCCCCTGCTGGCTGTGTCCGGCAGACGTTAAGAGAATGAGGCGACTCTCAGGATAGCGCTCGCGCAAAGCGACGAGAGCAGGAATGGCGACGACGATGTCTCCGATATGCCCGATTAAATGCGCCACCACACACTTCGGATTGCGCGGCGCAGTCAGCCGTAAAAAAACCAGATTCCGTAACCCGCGCAGGCACAGATTTATCGCCCGGCGAATCGCGAAAGCGAATCGCGCTTTCATCACACCCGTCTTGCTTAGCTTCTCGCTCATCAAATGAACTATGAATTCTGCGCAGAGGGCTGCCTGAGCATCTCGCCCGCACCGCCCGACTCGCGATAGGCAAGCCAATAGAGCCTCGCTCTGTTTAAGATAAAGATGAACAGGCCCAGCACCAACAGACGGTCAACGTTTTCCAGCACGACTCCGGCCCAGTTGAAAGCCGACAAATCAAATCTCTTCGAGAGCTTCCACCACACGGCGGGAAACTCTATTATCATCGCTAACTGCAAGACCAGGAGCGCCGCACCGTCCGTCCATTTTTTTGACCCGCTTGGCGACGGCACGGACACAACCCACAATCCCATCAACAACGGTAACAGCAGAATCGTGTCATACGGATTATGAAAGACGCTCATCAGCAGCCACAGACAACAAAGCTGCAAGACCGCCGCGTCGCGCTGCTGTGCGACGAGCCTGCTTTTCATCAGTCCAACCACGGCGGCGCAAGCCAGCAAGACGACGAGCAATAATTGATGAACGCGATTGGCCCACGCGTCGTGCTGTATGAAGACGTTGATGAGCGGGCGCAGTTCGACGACGCGCAAAGACATATCGCCCTGCACGTTCGTCCCGCGCCCGAATTGATGCTGAAGCACGCCGAGATAAGCGCCGACAGATTCAAACGGACTCTCCATCAACCGCAACGCGAAAAGCCCGACGCCCAACCCCATCAAGACACACGCCCAGAGCGTCATCCGCCAGCGCTTCGTAAACAACGCCCACAATAGAAAAGCCCCGCCGATGTGGGGCTTCATCAATGCGAGGGCGAGAAAGAGACCGCCGAGCAGCGGGCGTTTCTCCTCAAACAAAAAAGCCAGCAGCCCCGTGCCCAGTATCAACAGCGTAAACTGCCCGTTAGCTATCCCTGTGCGCAAGCCCGCCCAGGCCAGAAACATCGCGCACGGCAAGAGCGCCGCGCGCCAAGCTGCCTCCGGCTTCATGGCGCGAAAAGCCAGATACGCAACCGCAGGCGCTAGCGCCAGATTCAACAGCGCCCAGATGACGGCCACCCAGCTTTCCGGTATCAGCGCCAGCGGAGACAGAGCGACAATCGCGTGCGGCGGATAATTGCCGACGATATAATCCGGCAAATAATACGGGCTGCTTCCCTGCCAGAGCCACGCGCGCAACCACGTATCAATAATCTTTAAGTCTTGGCTGTGGCCCGGCCTGACGGCGGTGATAAAGCCCCAGCCGAGGCTCGCTAGAGCGATTGCCAGCCACACGTAAACCAGCGCGCCCTTGAGCCGGCTATTTTTCACAACGCTCGCGTTCAAACTGGTCTTCAGCTCGTCGTTTCAGGATTAAGCTGCATCGTGTCACCGACGCCCTGCGCGGCGACCATCTCCGGCCCGATTTTAAGGCTCGATTCAGCGGCGGCAGCGGCAGCAGGCTTGCGGGCCTTGAAAATCATCTCGCAGAACCCGACATACTGGCAGTCGAGCACTTCGTAGCCCATCTCTTTGAGCCGCGCGGCCAGCCCGGCAGCCGTGTAGTGTGTGATGTGCTCGTGCGCGTAAGCGCCCGGCAAGACTTTGCCGTAAATCCATTCCAGCATCAGCCAGAGGCGGCGGCTATAATCGGGAGTCCCCAGGACGAGCGTTCCGCCGGGCTTGAGCACGCGCCACATCTCCGACATGATTTCCGGCACGTCCGGCACATGCTCTATGACCTCGGAGTTAATGACGCAATCAAAGCTCGCATCATCAAACGGCAATTGGTCGCAACTGCCGCGCACCAATCGGTCGTGCTGCGGCTTGAGCCATCTGAGCTTGTTCTGAAGGATGTCCATCCCGATAGCGTTTGGCATGTCGAGAATAATGCGGCTCGTGCCGCATCCGATGTCGAGCACGCGCTCGCCCCTCTCGGCAAACCTGAGGATGATTTTGTGTCGCGTCCGCTGCCAGTAGCGTTGCAGCCAGATAGGGCTGTCAAACGCACGGTAGTCGTAATCGGCAGACTCGACCGAGTTGCGCAGGCTCCACATCCGGCCCAAAGTTCTGAGGTAAGCAATCGCAAACTTGAAGAGGCGCGCATGTGAACTGCCCGAACCGCGCGCCATGTAGCTGAACGGAATTTCGCGGATGCGCCAGCCTTCGGCATGAACGCGAATCAAAATCTCTTCGAGCACGTCGAAGTCGCGCGAGAGCAGATTCATGCCTTCAAGCACTTCGCGGCGATACATCCGAAAGCCGCTCGATAAATCGCGCAGCGGCATCGAAAGCGCGATGCCATACGTGCGATTGAGAATGTGGCTGAGCACGCGGCGGCCCTTCGCCATGTCGGCCCGCCCGCCCTCGACATAACGCGAGGCGATAAGAACTTCCGCGCGGTCGCGATATTTCCAGAAATCGAAAAGGAAAACGGGGCGATGCGACAAATCGGCATCCATCGTCACGATGTAGGGCGCGGTGGTTGCTTTGAACCCGGCGAGCAGCGCGCCGCCGTAGCCGCGTTCCTGCTGTACGACGACGCGAGCGCCGCGACGCGCCGCCGCCTCGCGCGTTCCATCCTCTGAGCCTGCATCGGCGATGACGATTTCCGCGACAAGCCCCAGTTCATCCAGCACCTCTTTGAGCGCCGGAAGCAGGAGGTCTAGGTTTTCCCGCTCGTTCCACGCCGGAATGACGATAGCTATATCAGGCCGCTGCTGCATTTTGGTAAAACTCCTCGAAAGCTTTGATTTGAATAATGAAGGCTTGAAGCTCACACTCTCGTGACGACGCTTTAGGCCGTCTCGATTCCTGATTTGATTAAAGCTAAATCGGCATCCACCATCATTCGCACTAATTCACGAAAAGAGGTGCGCGGCTGCCAATCGAGCACGCGACGCGCTTTGCTGGCATCTCCGACGACCGCGTTGACTTCAGCGGGGCGCAGGTAGCGCGCGTCAGTTTCTACGAACTTGTGCCAATCAAGGTCGAGGTAGCCGAAGGCTTCGTCGAGAAATTCGCGAACGGTGTGGGATTCGCCCGTTGCGATAACGTAGTCGTCCGGCTCAGGCTGCTGCAACATCAAATGCGCAGCCTCCATGTAGTCGCGCGCGTAGCCCCAATCGCGCCGCGCGTCCAGATTACCGAGCACCAGGCGCTCCTGCAATCCGAGCTTAATGCGCACAGCGCCCAACGTGATTTTGCGGGTGACGAAATTCTCGCTGCGGCGCGGCGATTCATGGTTAAAGAGAATGCCGTTGACCGCGTACATCTTATAAGCTTCGCGATAGTTGTTGGTCATCCAGTAGGCGAAGAGCTTGGAAATGGCGTAGGGCGAGCGCGGGTGAAAGGGCGTCGTTTCATTCTGCGGCGAGATTTCCGTGTTGCCGTAAAGCTCGGAGGAAGACGCCTGGTAATAGCGCGCCTCGGGCCTCGCTTCGCGCAAGGCTTCGAGCAGGCGCAGGGTTCCGAGCGCGTCGATGTCTGCCGTGTGTTCCGGCATCTCGAAGCTGACGCGGACGTGGCTCTGGCCAGCCAAGTTGTAAACCTCATCCGGCTCGACATCGCGCACGATGCGATTAAGAGAAATTCCGTCGTTCATGTCGCCATAAAGCAGGTGAATCGGCGCGGCGTGGTGGCCGTTTTCCGTGCCCTCGTCGGCGTGCGTCAGATGGTCAATGCGCCCGCGCTTAATCGTGCTTGAGCGGCGCACGAGGCCGAAGACCTCATAGCCTTTGGCTAACAATATCTCCGCGAGATACGAGCCGTCTTGCCCCGTGATGCCTGTAACGAGCGCGCGCTTCATCATGCTAGCCAATGAAATTCGTTGAGAGCGGTCTGCTTTCTACCGGAAGAAACGCTCGTGGTACTTTCTGAAGCGGATAATCGGAATCATCAGGAGCAGAATCAAGCCGACGCGTTGGAGCGTGGCTCCCAGATAAGCGGCTAGCTGCGCTTCGATGGTAAGAAAGTAGGGCAGCAGGGCCACGCCGATGCCGCGCAGCAAATAACCGGAAGCTTCCGTCAGAAACGTCCATTGAAACCAATCGAAGAAGATGCCCAAAAGGAACATCACGGCGAAGCCGCCCAGCCAGCCGAAGTTGATATATCCTTCAGTCAGATTACCGGAGGCAAACGAACCGAACTCTAGGTTTTCTTCCGCCGTAATGCCGTAGGACACTTGATAAAATCGGTTGGCGTCATTGGCCGACGGCTTATCGGGCCAGACGAAGCGCGGAATAAAAGCTACGAACATATACGAATAAGTATAGCCATATTGATACGGGACGGTCTCCGGCGTCATTTCGATGACGTTGGCCGTCTGCGTCAGCAATGAGACTCGCGATAAACTCGTATAAGCCAAATTGCGCCCAACCTCGCCCGACGAATCGCTGAGGGCTTCTCCCCAACGCTTGAATGATTCCTCCGCCCAAAGCGCGATGCGTTCGACCTTGCTTCCCTCTTCGGCGTCGTACCAGTATTTTTCGCGCATCGCGAATTTCCCGACCTGAAAGAACAACACGTAAACGACCATGATGGAGAAAAACAGGACGGGAAATCTCTTCCTCTCGTAGATGTAGATGGCGGCGGTCGTAATCATCAAAAACCCGAGCGCGCCCATCCAACCGGAAGACATACCAATCAGGAAGCGTAAAAAGAGAAAGAGAGTTAACAGGATTTTGTCGCCGCGTGTGGCTTGCCCGCGCAGGTAGTTGCGAAACAGGATGGCATAACAGACCAACGGCACGAGCGTCAGCAAGGTGAGCATTAGTTGGCTGAGTCCGGTGCCTAAGCTATAGAGCGCCGTTTCCGATAAAGAGCCAAAGGTTCCGGCCACGAGCAGGACGCGAATCCAGTCCCAGCGCATCGGGTTCGTGGGGATGTCTGGAATCGTTCGCGGCACAAGGCGTCGCCCGATTCTCGTTCTCATTCCTAACCAGAAGGCCACAACGCCTATCACAGCCAGGCCTATCGAAGCGGTAATCGCCTCCTCGGCAATATCCAACCCATTGCTAAACATCGAAACGCTATAACGGTCTCCCCAAAAGAGCGGCAGGGCGTAATAGAGCCAGTACATGCCGGAAATCATCGAGAACAGCGGGACTTCCGTTTGCTTTAGCTGTCGCCATCGCTGGTAGGAAACCCACGGCATTAAAATCAGCACGAACCCGGCGGCAGCTTGAATAATCGTAATATCGTTCGGGCTGGTCAGCCACAGAAAGCCTGTGACGAGGGCTGGCAGAAGAATATAAATCGTCGGGTTCGGTAGCCGCTCTCTGAATGAAATTGCTCGATTCATAAAACTATAACGCTGTGAAATTCCTTTAGTGGATATTCTTCAAGCTGGCGCCGAGGTCGGCGGTGGCTTGCGTTTTTCCGCTGACGTGCGGCGCTGGTTTAATTGCGCGTGCGAAGATGGCTTCCATCTGTTCGGCCATCCGATTCAGGGTAAACTGCGCCGAAGCATACTCGCGCGCGGCTACGCCCATCTTCCGCCTTAAAGCCGCATCTTCAATCAGAAGCCGCAGCTTCTCCGCCAACTGTCGCGGCGCTTCCGCCTCCACCAGATAACCCGTCAAACCATCTTGCACTATCTCCGGCAAGCCACCACGACGGGTCGCCACCACGGGCACTCCGAAATGCGCGGCCTCTGCTGCCACCATTCCAAACGGCTCTTCAAAACGGCTCGGCACGACGCAAATATCAATCGCCCCATACATCTCCCGCGGGTTATTAACAAACCCCGCATGACGCACATTCGTCGCCAACCCAAACCGCTCGATTCTCTCTTTGAGCGCGCTCAAATATTCCGGCTTCCCTGCGCCATAAATCGTACACGAAAATGAGAGGCCCTCGGCTCTTAATTCTCTCAACGCCTCGATTAAAT
Source organism: uncultured Blastocatellaceae bacterium (assembly GCA_964516695.1). Classification (GTDB taxonomy): domain Bacteria; phylum Acidobacteriota; class Blastocatellia; order Pyrinomonadales; family Pyrinomonadaceae; genus DASVTR01. The sequence goes on along the minus strand of CAZEZJ010000006.1, from coordinate 20,043 downwards.
CATCGTGCCCCTTCCATTGGCCCACCTGACCGATGATGCCGATGGCTATCTGGGCAGGCGCATCTCTATGCTCATCGTCCGTCAAACGCGGAGCAGTAGTTTGTGTATCAGGCGCTTCATCAATCGCCACTCCGTTATGCACAAAGCAGACTTTTTCCGGCGGAATGCCAAGCTCCGACAAATTCCGCGCGATGTAGCGCGAGACGCCGATAAACGCGCGCAAACGGCGGTTCAAAAATCTCGCCAACCGGCGATAGAAATCGCTCGCCGGAAAGCCGTCGTGGACATGAAAAAATGTCTTTCGCGCATCCAGCAAAGGCCACAGCAAAAAGATGTGATGAAAGTTCGTTTGCACAACCACGTCCGGTTGAAACTCTTTCAGGTAACGGCGAAAGCCAAGCCAGAGACGCGGGACGCGGCGCAATTGATCGAGCGTCATCCAGGCAGCAGACCACGAAAGCGTCTTCGAGATAAAGCCGAGCGGCAAGCTAACGAAGGGCACGCCCTGCGCCTTGAGCCTCTCGGCAAGCTTTCCATCACCCCACGTCGAAGCGACACAATGCACGTCGTGGCCGCGACGCCGCAAACCTTCAATCAAATTGAGCGTCGCGATTTCTCTTCCTGAGATGATGCCCGCCCCGCAGATGAAGAGTATTCTCATGCTCGGAGTCTGCTCATTGTTGTCGCTCGGCTCAGCCATTTGTCGTCGTGCCGAGGGCTTTCATTAAAGCCGCTTCCATCTGCTCAGCCATTCGCTCGCGCGTCAGGTGCGCGGAGCCAAAAGCCTTTGCCTCGCGGGCCATCTGTTGCCGCAGTTCCGTGTTTTCAATCAACAGCTTGAGCTTCTCGGTTAGTTGGCCCGGCGCTTCCGCGTCCACCAGATAACCTGTCTTTCCGTCCTGCACTAACTCCGGCAAACCGCCGCGCCGTGTGGCGACGATGGGGATGCCGAAGTGTGCGGTTTCGATGGCGACCGTCGGGCAGGGGTCTTGGCTGCGGCTGGGGACAACGCAGATGTCCATACTATCGAAAATCTCTCGCGGGCTTTTCACAAAGCCAGCCCAACGCACCTGCGCGGTCAATTCGTAGCTGTCAATCTTTTTCTTCAAGGCCTCGATGTAGTCGCTTGGCCCTTCCCCGTAAATCGTCGCGGAGAAAGGAAGATTGGCTTTGCTCAATCCTTGTAGCGACTCGACAAAATCATCGTGCCCCTTCCATTCGACGACCTGCCCGACAATCCCTATCTTGACGGCAGCCTTTTTTCCGTTTGACGAAGAGAGAGCGTTTGCCTCGCTTCGCGCCTGATGATTGTTGCCCTCACTGCTTCCTTGCGGCGTCATCCCGTTTAAAACCGAGAAGACCTTTTCCGGTTGGACGCCGAGCGCGACGATTGATTGCTCTATGTAGCGCGAGACGCCGATGAAGGCGCGCAGCCGCAGACTCAACAACCCGAAGAGGCGACGGTAGAACTTGGTCGGCGCGAAAGGGTCGTGGATGTGAAAGAAGGTGTTGCTCGGATTGAGCAAAGGCCACACGTGAAAGACGTGGTGCAACGTCGAATGAACAACCGCGTCCGGCTGAAACTCCTTCAAATAGCGACGATAGCCGAGCCATAATCCGGGCGTCTTATCCAACGTATCAACTGTCATTCTAACTGCCCGGCGATTCATCGTTTTAGAGATGAAGCCGAGCGGCAGGCGAACAAACGGAATCGAGTCGGCCCGTAATCTCTTCGCAAACTCGCCGTCGCTCCAAGTGCTGATAATGCAGCGCACGTCATGCCCGCGCTCGCGCAACCCTTGCATCAGGGAGAGCGTAATAATCTCCTTGCCGTAAACGTAGCCAGCGCCGCAAACGAATAGAATTTTCACAAGCTCTCGTTTGATGAAGCGGGCCTGACGCCGCAAAACGTGAAGTGTCGCCCGAAGGGACGAAAGACACGCTTGAGCAAAGGGCTTTGAAAATCGAGCGTGACCAGCTTCATCGGGTCTGTGCGCGGCAGCAGCAACCATTGATAGTGGTTGCTCTCCATGTTTTTAACTTTCAGGCCGCCGCTTTCCAAAATCTTTTTCACGCGCCAGAAAAGGAAGAAGTTTTCGTGTGGCTGCACGCCCGAGCCGGAATCGAAGGGCGCTCCGGTCGTCCAAGTCTTCAGCCATTGCAGTATCATGCCGTTGAAATAGTTTTCCGTCGTCAGGATAAACTGCCCGCCCGCGCGCAAAACTCTGTGTATCTCGCGCGCCATCCGTTCGGGACGCGGCACATGCTCCATACACTCGCAGGAGATGACGTAATCAAAGCTGCCATCGGGAAAGCTCAAGCCCTCGGCATCTTCAACCTTGAACTCGGCTGTGCTGCCGCTCGCACGAGCGCGCTTCTCGGCGGTCGCAATCGCGGCCTCTGAGAAATCAACGCCCATCACCTGCGCGCCCTCGTATTTTCCGGCGAGCCAGATGGCGAAATCCCCGCGCCCGCAACCGATTTCAAGCACGCGCTGCCCCTTCAAGTCCGGCAGCAATCGCGCGACCGTCACGTACCAAGGATGTTGCAGCACGGAGCCGTCCAGTTCAACTTCGGCCAAGCGCTCGTGCCAAGCGTTATACTGTTCGAGTTTATCCACGCCTGCCGCTCCTACGTCTTAGCACATTCATCGTCCGGCAGCATTCGAGCCATTCAAACTCAGGATGATGACGAATGTGCTGCTGGAAAAATTTGACGGATTCGTGGTTCGGAAATTCTCCCACGTCGGGCCGCGTCGTGTCGTGCAGGCAGATGATTCCATCCGGCGCTAGACGGCGCAGCACGATGCCCCAGTCTCTTTCAATGCCCTCGAAGGAATGGTCGCCGTCAACGAACATGAAATCAATGCTCATTGGCAAACGTTCTTCCATCTCGTGGCTGTAGCCTTGCAGGAAACAGACGCGCGCGAGATGGCCGCTGCGCTGCAACTCGCGGCGGCAAATCGTCCAACTCGGATTCTCCTTGCCGTGATGCATCTCCCAAGGGTCAACGCAATAGAGCACGCCGTCCGGCGCAAGCGCGCCTGCGATAACGGCAGCCGAGACGCCCATGTATGTCCCGACTTCGACAGCCACGTGATGCCCCGCGGCATGGCGCGCAAGGCAAGCAAGCTCGTCAGCATTCGTCTGGCTGTGTGCTTTGAAGAGGCCGAGCGCGTGCAAGGGATTAAGCAGGCGCGGTCTGCGGTAAAGATTGTAAGGCGGTTCAAACATCAGAGCAGCATGTCTCTCGTCAGTCAATTCTTCGGCGCGCCGTTATTGCGCGTTGTTTGGTACAGCCCGCGAACGGTATTGACGGAGACCGAAAGGTCGTATTTGTTTACCTGCTCTCGCCAGGCTTCGGGCCGAGGCGGCTCGTGCATCAATGAGAGAATCGCTGTCGCGATGGTCTCGGGTTGGCCGAGCCGAAAACGCAGAGACGGATTAATGGGCGCGATTAAATCCTCACCGCAACCGCAAGCATCGCTCACGATGCAGGGCAAACCGCTCGCCATCGCTTCATTCACGACGAGTCCCCAAGTCTCTTGATAATCGCTCGGCAGCACAAGACAATCGGCAGCCACGTAAGCCTTCGAGATTTCCGTCTGGTTCAAAAATCCTGTGAACGACGCGGCGGGCAAGCCATCATTGAGGCTTTCGCTGGGCGGCGTTTTTGCTTCCGCATCATAGACGACGCGGCAGGCTTCGCGCAGCCCCGCCCCCAACTCGCCGCTGCCGACAAAGAGCAGATGCACAGGGTTTCCCAAATTTTGCAGGCGCGCATCAAGGGCGGCAGCGATTAAATCGAACGGATGTTTTTTGGGAATAAACTTTCCGGCAAAGAGCAGGCAGAAAGCATTTTCTGGAATATGCCACTCGCGGCGAATCGCGGCGCGCTCTTTCACGAGCCGCGCCGCCTGCCGCGCGAAGCGCTCATTGTCCACGCAGTAGGGCGCTGGATGCAGCCGCTCTTGCTCGACGCCGTAGCTTTCATAAAGACGACGATTGGCCTGCCCGATATAAAGAAAGTCGCGGACGCGGCTGAAGAGTCGCTTGTGCAGCAGGCGCTTGGCCTGCTTTTTCCAGACGGGTGTGGGCGAGAGGTCGTTACTCTCGCCGCGCAGCCAGACGGGGACGCGCGCCGCATGAGCTTGCCACACCGCCTGCCAGTAAGCACGCACCTGCCAGCCCTGAATCCAGAGAGCCGTGACCTTCTTTTCGTTTAAAAGTTGGCCCAACGGCTCGCTGAGTCTGACCTGATTAAAGCGCGCGACGTTGGCATCAGCGTTTGTTTTCAAAAAACGCGAAGGATAACCGCCCAGCGTGTCCAAATCCCACTTAAAAGATTTGCCAAACTGCACGTCGTAACTGGGACGTGTGCCGTGGTCGCTCATGTACCAGACTTCAAACGGTACTGCGCCGTCCGCGGCCAAGGCTTGCCACAGCGGAACTTGATATTGAATCGGGTGCGTCGTCAAAATCGCGAGCATCTCAAGCGAAGTCTCGTAAGATTTGCTGCCAGCGGTCGCCGTAAACGTCCCATGAAAACTTTTCCGCACAACGCCTGGCGGCCGCAGCCATGCTTTCCAGTTTGTCAGGCGCGCTCGCAAAATCCATCATCGCAGCGCAGAGCGCATCCATGTCGCCGGACGGAATCAAACGGCCTTCCACGCCATCCTGAATCAAATCAGGCCCGGCGGTCGCCTCGGTCGTAATCACGGGCATTCCGCTCGCCAAGGCTTCGAGGATGACCATCGCGAAGCCCTCGCAGTAGCTCGGGAAGACCAGCACGTCACACTGCCGCAGAAGGTTCGGCAACTCCTGATGTGGATGCTTGCCCAACATTTTCAAGCCGGGCAAATCTGGAATCAGCGCCCTCTCCCGCTCCGACACAGGACCGACCAACAACAGCTCCGCATTCTGAAGGCGCATCCGTTCCCACGCCTCCAACAGCAGCGGGATTCCTTTGCGCGCCGAAATCAAACCGAGGAAGAGAAAACGCAGCGGGCGTCGCTCGCGTGGCTGGGCCGGAGGATGAAACAACTCCAAGTCAACACCGTAAGGGTTAATTAGAATTTTATCCTGGCTGACGCCCTGCGAGACTAACGTGCTTTGGCTAAAAGAACTGGCAACGACTATCTTCTTCGCCAACGCGTGCTCGCGCCGCTCACACTCCAAGACTTCCGGCAAACGCTCCTCAATCTCCGCCTGCCACGCCGGATAGCGCTGCCCGACCCTTTGCATGATGCTTTGATTCGTCAACGGATGAGAGATGCTTTGGTCCAGAAAGAAAGGCTTGCCTGCTTCCCCTGCCCGCTCGGCCAGCAGCCAAGAGGATGTATCGAAGCCGATGACGGCGGAGGATTTTCGTAGCGAGTCAGTTGGAATCTTCTGTTGAAAAATTTGGTTGCGTTGATGAAAGACTTGCTGCGGCGACTGCCCATCACGCAGGCGCTTGAGCGCTTTCCATTCAATCAAAGGCATTGTGCGCAAGGCGCGCGCCGGAACGCCGCGTATCACACGATTAGCCATCTTCCGCCGCCATCCCGCCGGAAGATAGTCGCTGAAAAGATGGCCCGCCAGCCCGTCAGCCGGCAGAGCAAACCCCGTCCAGAATTGATAGAGCGAATCATGACGAGCGAGTTGTCGCGCCAGTTGATGCGAATATTGTGTGCCTGGATGCGCTAAGAGAACCATGTGCGACACTGACTGCGATGCCACGGAAAACTTTAAGCTGCCGCGCCTAGCTAGCGCGTCGCCGGCGGTTCAGCGATGAGCCAGCGATTGTGCGGTATCGGTCGCTGCTCGGGCAGCAGCACGCGCCAAGGCGCGTTGTAGATAATTCGCGTTTGATAACCGTGTGCTTCGAGCCACTCGATGCAGCCCGCTTCCAACTCTTTCGAGTGGGTCTCGATGAGCCAGCGCAAGTCGTTGAGGCAATCGCAATTTTCGGCGCTTCGCAGCAGGTCAACTTCGCCGCCGTCAATATCAACCTTCAGGAAAATCGGTGTGGGTAAATCTTTGACGAGTTCGGCAATCGAGACCGAATTCTCGCCCGAGCCGACGAATCTTCGCTCGGCCGTAAAGCGCTCGCCCGTGTCATAGCCGTTGGTGCGAGCGTTAGCCAGCAGTTGTTCCATCGGCGGGCCGGGTTCGCAGGCGATAACGCGCGCGGCCTGCGATTGCAGAAACGCCATCGTGTAATAACCGTCGTTGGCCCCGACATCAATCAGGCTTTGACAAGCGGGGATGAAACGACGAAAGGCATTGATGAGTTCGCGCTCGTCGAGTCCCCAGTAGCGCTGCGATTGATGCGCGAGGTCGAGTTCCATCAGCATCCCCTTGGCGAGGCCGCCGCGCAGGCGTCGAAGCTGCCGGCCTTCGGGAACGAGCAGACGTTTTATGGCTTGTTTCATTTTCGGGCCGTTACCTGTTCGAGAGTTTTCTGGAGCCGCGCCGGAACGCCGGCGATGACCGAACCAGCGGGAAAGCTTTTGGTGACGACCGCGCCCGCGCCGACAACACAGTAGTCTCCGAGTTCGACATCTTTGAGGATGACGGCCTTCGCGCCTATCCAACAGCCGTTACCTATCCGCACGCGGCCCGCCTGCATCGGTTGGTGCGCGGGCAAAACGCCGTGGCCGAACGTGTGGTTGGCATCCGTAATGTAGATGTCAGGGCCAAACATGTTGTCGCTGCCAATCTCTATGTAGCCGCAGGCGTCAATCATCACGTTGCGGTTGAAATAGTTGCTGTTGCCGATGCGGATGCGAACGCCGTCGTAATCAGCGTCAAGCGGCCACAGCCAGCAGCCTTCCGTGAAAGCGTTGAGGCTTCCGATTTCTATCTGCGCGAGCCTGCGGCAGCGCACCGCTTCCATGCGATTCCGGTCGCCGGATTTTAGTCCCAGCCGCCGGTAAGACCAGACGCGCAGGCGGCTCGCCAGCCCGCGCGGCGTTCTGAGCAAATGCGTCTCGAATTTCTGAAGACTCATAACTGAACGCGCGCGCGACGCTGAAATTCACGAAAGGCCGAAGGACTGACGGGCCTGCGCGTCGGCGCGAGTTTCGCCAGCGAGCGAAAGAAAAGAAACATGCCTTGCGCGCAGGGCTGCACGAAGCCGTGGCTGACGGCAAACCTGAGATGACTGAAAAGCTTTCCCGGTATCAGCCAGAGCACCATCGGAGACGGGCAGCGACGATAGGCGAAGACAAGGTCGTTGCAGACATTGGAGCGCAACTGCGCGTGCGTGTCGCGCGCCAGCATCGCCTTGTCGTGCCAGACGTGCACGCCCGGCAGGTACAAAATCTCATAGCCACGGTCAAGCAATTGCACGCAGAGGTCTATCTCCTCGCTGCCGTAAAAGCCTGGGCTTGGCGTGTAGTAGCCGATTTCTTTGGCCGCCGAGAGACGCAGCAGATGACCGCAGCCGATATACCTGTTGGTGGCGAATGGTGCGCTACGCTCGACAGGGTCAGGACGGTCGGGCGATAAAATATCGTAGGCGAGCGCCGCAACCTCCGGGCGCTCATTCAAGAGCTTAACGCCGAGAGAGATTTCGTCGCCCTTGATAAACCACGCATCGTCGTCGAGACTGAAATAAAAATCGGCGTCCGTCTCGCTCATCAATTGATTGCGCGCGGGCAGATAGCCTTGCTGCTGTTCGACGCGATACCAGCGCACCTCCGGGAAACGCTCCTGCAACTCTCGCGTGCCGTCGGTCGAGGCATCGTCAAAGACGGCCACTTCCTTCAGCGGGTAATCCTGGTCGAGCGCAGATTGAATCGCCTGCGGCAGAATAGCCGCGCGATTGTGCGTCGTGATGCCAATGAGAACTTTCATACGGACGAGGGCGAAACGGGCGAACGCGAGTTTTTCGTGACGACTGCCGGAATGGCAGTCAGCTTGCCGAGCAGGATGGCGGGCAAAGAGACCCAGCCGCGCACAGAGACCAGACGGCTCGCGGCGATAAACGTTTCCAGAAACGCGAGCTTCGCGTAGTCATTAAGACCACGGCGACCGAGAATTTGCGTCATCACATAATGACGATTGACAAGCTCCATCTTAGCCATCGCAAACGCGCTCTTTTTATAGTCGGCGGGCTGCGTGTCGTGGAAAATGCGCGCGTGGCGAGCGTTCGCCAGTTTCCATTTGCGCCCGACGTTAAGCGAGAGAGCGACATCCTCAAGATAGGAGTAGCCTTTGAAGTGAACAGGGAAAACGGGCTGTGGCAGCGCGTCGCGGCGATAGAGCGTGCAGGTCGTATTCAACCATTCGACCTCGACGCAAGCGGGCAATCGTTCATCATCTTCCGGCAACAGATTGAAGGCCGGGCCAATACATTTTCCGGCATAAGACTCTTCGTGATGGCCGTGCAGCAGGCGAAAGACCGTGCGGCTGACGCGGCCGGGCGGATAATAGCGTTGATTCGTAATCATCGCGTTGACGCCGCCCAATTGCTCGTCGCTTTGGAGAGCCTCCCACAGATGCTTGAGGCAGTCGTCCTCAAAGATGATGTCGTCATCCAAAAACCAGATGATTTCTTGCGTCGCATCCGCGAGGGCTTGGTTGCGCTGAGCGGCGGCGCCAGTCTCCGTCGCTTTGCGATACACAACCTTCGTTAAGAGGCCGGACATCCCCGTCTCGCAGAGCCGCCGCGTCGCGTCCGAATCAGACGCATCGACGACAATCATCTCGGCGGGCTGCATTGATTGCTGCGCGAGGCTTTCCAGCATTCGTCCTAAAAGCTGCGGCCGGTTGAGCGTCGGGACGAGAGCGGAAACCGGCAGCACGGAAGCTTGCGACGATGCGGGCTTCAATTTCCGTTCGGCTTTAACGAGAGACGGTTCGGGCGGATATTTGACCGTCAGCAACACCGGCAGCGCCTTCAATTTTCCGGCCAGCACAAACGGCAACTGCTTCCACTCCTTAGCGGATTTAAGCGCCGTCACATTGCCGAAGACTTCCAACAGCATGAGTTTCAAATGGTCGCTCAGACGACGGCGACCGAGGAGGCTCGTCATCAAATAGTGTCGATTAATCAACTCGACTTTCGCGGCGGCTGTGATGTCGGCCTTGTGGATGCCGGGCTGCGTGTCGTGATAAATGCGCGCGGTGCGCGCGTTGGCAAGCGTCCAATGCTGCCCGACGCGAAGCGAGAGCGCCAAGTCTTCCTGCGGGAAGGCCGGAATCCGCAGGCCGTCTTTTAACTTGTGCGAGATAAACGGGGGGTCGGGCAAAGCCTCGCGGCGATAGAGCGTGCAGGTCGTGTTGAGCCATTCGACCTCCACGACTTCCGGCAAGTCGTCCCTATCTTCGGGCAGCAGATTGACCGCCGGGCCGATACACTTGCCAGCGTATGACGAGAGCGCTTGCCCGTAGAGGAGGCGAAAGAGCGTGCGGCTGGCGCGGCCCGGCGTCAGGTATCGCTGGTTGGTAATCAGAGCGTTGACGCCGCCGATTTTGGAATCGCTGTTGAGGGCTTGCCAGAGGCGTATGATGCATTCCGGCTCAAGGATAATATCGTCGTCAAGAAAAAGGATGGCATCATGTGTGACGTAAGACATCGCTTGATTGCGCTGCTCGACCGCTCCGGCCACGTGCGCGCGATGATAAACGATGCGGCTTTCGAGGCCGGAAATTTCCGTCCGGCACAACTCGGCGGTCTCATCCGACGCGGAAGCGTCAACCACCACAATCTCCACGGGCTGCGCCGATTGCTCCGCGAGGCTGCGAAAAACTCTTTCGAGCGGCGCGCGCCGGTTGCGCGTCGGGATGAGACCGGAAATGGGTAGCAGTTGAGCCATTAATCTTAGTTGCGAAATGAATCAAGCAAGGAGGCGGCTTCCGCAACGGCTGCCGTCCAGCGTTGATTTCCGAGCGGCGTCTGCGGCACCGCGAAAATGTTGCAGACCCAATCAATGCTGTTCAAATCGGAAATCGGTTGCCCGAAGCTCATTCGCTGGCCTTCAAAATCGTCAACGTAGAACAGGTCATAACCGGACAACTGCGCCGCCAATTCTAGGGCGCTGCTCTGACATTCCGAGAGGGTCAACGGATTAAACTCCAAGCACAGGCCGGGCGCTTCCCTTTCGGATAAAATCCGGCTGGCTCCCTTTAAGACTTTCGCCTCGTGGCCTTCGACATCAATTTTTATCAACGCGGGCGTTCGGCCAATCACCGCTCCCACTTCATCGACCGTCAACGCCGGGCACCACGCCGTCTTGTCGCCCACTCGGAGGTTCGACTCATCCGGCGTCACCTGCGCAAACATCGTGTCCCACTCGGAATAGGTCACGCGGGTTAACGTCGGCGCATCCGAAAGCGCGCTACAGACCGGATAAACGAAGTCTTCGAGTTTGAGCAAACGGACGGAATTCAAAAGACGCTGAAAGGTCAAGGGGACCGGCTCGAAACTAAAGATGCGCGGGCGGCTTTCGCGAAGCAACTGCGCGACCTGTGTGGCGACGAAGCCGACGTTGCCGCCAACGTCCAGCATTAAGGGTTCCGCAAACTGCCTGCACCATGTCGCCATGAGGGTGATTTCCATTCGGCTCGACGCGAAGTTGTAATATGGATTCTCACCGTTTGAATCGCCCAGATGACAGATGAAAGGCTGGTTGATGCCGCTTTGCGCGCGAAAGTGTTTGACGCCGGCTTTTCTGAGCAGCTTGACGGTCAAGAGACGCAGCGTTGTGCTCATGCACTTGTCGTCCCAGAGGGCCTGAGCTTCATTTCACGAAAGAGTTGTTCAAACCTGCGCTGCCACGTATGGTCGCGCCGCGCGCGCTCATAGCCCGCCGCCCTCAACTTTTCAGCTTGAGCGGGATGGGCCAGATAGTATTCCGTCTTCTCGATTAACTCTTCCGTGTGGTTGTAGACATCAATCTCTTTGCCTGGCTCGTAGAATTCAAGAATTTCGTCCGAGTAGCCCGTCAGGTAGCAGGCGCGGCACATCGGCGCTTCAAAATCGCGCAGGCGCACATGCGGAATGAGCCGCGAGCCGGGGCGGCCGTCGGCCCAGACGTTGCTGAAATTGAGGACGACTTCATAACGCGCGAACGTCTCATTTAAGTTTCCGGCGACGCCGCGCGCAGCCGTTGCCAGCAACGGGTCGATGCTGCGCTTCTCCGTGCGGTAACGCGCTTGCTTGATAGTGCGCCGCGTTCCGGCCAGCAGCCCGTGCCGGTCGATGTTTTCCAGCGTCGCCTGCGCGTAGCTGCCGAGGCCGCCCGGCTTTTTCAACTTGCGACCGAGATATTCATCCTTCACCTCGAAGGGCAACTCGTGGTTGCCGTTGCCCGAATGCTGAGCCGTCCAACCGCTGCCGTAAATGTCAACGGGCACGTTTCGGCTGATGAGCGCGGCGAGATGACGGTCGCGGTCGGCGTAGCGTTGGCCCACGAAGCAGGCTTTGGCTTCTCGCGCCACTCCCTCTACGGGATGATAAACATCCGCATCGGCTCCCATCTGCACCCACACCGGATGTGCGCCCACCTTCAAATACGAGGCGCGCGCATCCTTCTCCGTGTGCCAGGCGAAGTTGACGTTGGCCGAGATTTCCGCGACGAGTTCAAACTGGTAAATGCTATTGCAATAGTAATTGACGCTGGGGATGCCGAGGCGATGAATCTCGCTAAAACCTTCGGGCGCAAAATGCGCGTTGTAAAAATAGCTGAGAAAGAGGTCTATGGGCCTCTCTTTGTGCGCGCGGCGAACTTCGTCAACAATCTTTTCCGTCACGAGCGCGCGGGCCGATAATTCTTGGGGTGTAAACTCGCCCGCGACGTGCAGAAAGAGACTGACCGGCAGCAGGTCTGTTTCGGATTCGACTATCTCATGGCCCAATTGCCTGAGGGCCGGATAGAAATTCCCGCTCCACAATCCGCCGTAATAAAAACGCGGGTCGATGGAATGACGAACCGCCGTGAAAATCCGCATCGTGCTTGCTTTAATTCCGAGTCCCGATTAAATAGTTATTGGACGGCAGATGCTCTATCGGCACGTTTGTCCAAGACACGTCTGATTGGTGCGTTGACCAGTCGGTGAAGAATTGGCGATTATCAACCTCCCCGAAGTTGTCTTGATAGCTGATTAGATAGTTGCGCGACGCGGAGACCAGCGGCAGAAACTCCGCTCTCAATTCCAGCGGCGTCTCGCTTAAAGACCAATTGGCGATGAACAAATCAATCGCCCGCTTATCCAATCCCGCCCTCAACTCATCAATGCTCGAAAGGCAGACAACACCCTCTTGGGCCAATCCATCGTGCTCGGCATTCATCACGCTGACGCCGTTCATCTTCAGGTAAAAGCGTTGCAGCGCGGAAAACTCTGGAAGGTCGAAGATGAAGTAAGCGCCGCGAAAGCCGAGTTTGTGCGCAAGCAGACACGTGCGGCCATAGCCGCCGCCGAATTCAACGATTGTCTGGAAATCCTCGATTGCTTTTCCGCTATGCTCCTCAAACTGGCTGAGGTTGTAGACCTGATGAATCAGATTGCCGCTGCTTTCCGAGTAATGCGGAAACTTCAGCGGCAGGCCGACTTTGGATTCGCGCGTCGCATCCTGCCAGCGAGCCTGCCACTTATCGCTGCTTTGTAGGCTTTCAAGCGCCGGAACGATAAACGGCGTGTTGCAGAAGAACATCGTGTTTCTGATGACTTCCCAGTTGAGAAATCGGCGCGGGTCGTCCTTCAGTATCTTGTCGCGAATAGTAATTCGATTATTTGTCCAGATGCCTTCCGCGCTCGTCTCCGAAGCCGTGGGCGACAGTGGCGGAAGCTCCCGGATGCTCCGGCGCAGTTCATCTATTAACTGCGCTTCCCGCTTGTTTGGCGGCGGCAGCAGCGTCACACGCAGCTTGCGAACGATTCTTTCCAGCAACATAAATATTAGTGAGGACGCGAACGCAAACTCCTGAACGACGACTCGGAGCGCTCCCTTGGTATCATCACGACGTTGACGTAAAGATTCTGCCAAACATCATCGTTGATGGAAATCAACTTTTGCGTCTGCGGGTCGAAGAGACGCAGGGAGTAGTCGAACCGTTGGGCCAACTCTTTCAAGTCGCCGTGAGAAACCTCGAACCCGGCCCACGTGTGTGAGCCGTATTCCGTGATGATGAGCGGACGAAACTCCGACAACAATTTCGGCGCCGAGCGCAGCACGTCTAACTCGCCGCCTTCAATGTCAATCTTCACCACGTCAACCCCCGCGAGCTTCAATTCAAAGACGACATCATCCAGAGTTTGCGCCTTGACCATAAACGAATGGTCGGCGTTGCCCGTCGCCAACCCTTCCGCTCTGAGGCTGGAATAAACGTCCCAATCCTGCGGCATGAAAAGTTCGACTTCGCCCGTGCGCGAAGTCAGCGCACAGTGAATCGGAGTTCCGAAGCCGTTGGCCCGCAAGTTTCTTTCCAGCAACTTGAAGGTGCGCGGGTTGGCTTCGATGGAGACGACTTTGCCGCCTTTGCCGACCAGCGCGCCCGCCATCACGGAGAAATAGCCGACGTTGGCCCCGCAATCTATAAACGTATCGCCAGGCCGCAAAGCGTGTTGCAGAAAGGAGCGCACTTCCGGCTCGTAGTGGTCAACGTCAGGCCAGAAGCAGCCCGTGAAAGAGTGATTATGCTCAAGGAGCAACGTGCCGCCCGTCGGCAATTGATAAGCGAGCGGAGCGCCGGGCTTCACAGACCAGTACAACTGACCGTAACAATTGCGCGCCACGATGCGCGCCGCCTGCGCGGCAGCCGCCGGGTTGGTCACACACTTTTTCAGGAAGCGCAGCAGATTCATTCTGCCCAAATAGCCCATCAGGAAACCCAGTTGAAAATCGGCGCGATGACGCCGGGGCGCGTACTACTGTTAAGCGTATTCCAGAACGGCGAGACGCCGTGGTCTAAAATCACTTCAAACCGAACGGTCGTATCCAGATTCACTATCCAGTACATGTTGTGCAAGCCAATCTTCGGGCACAAGTAGTACAGGCCCGCGTTGAGCAGGCCGCGCGGGATGGTGCATTGCCACTTGTTCTTTCCAAACTGCAACTCGGGCCAGCTTTCGGGCGGCAAATCGGTTTGATAACTACGCGCAATCACCACGCCTTCCGAATTGACCACGTCGAAGCCGACGCACAAAGCCGAATGTCGCATCCGCGCCGTAAACTCCATCTCGACGCTCAAATCTTCGCTGCTCGAATACACGCCGCCCGTTGAATTTTCAGTATAGACGCGCAAGGATGTCAGCCTGATTTCATCGTTGCCGGGCGCGGCGGTTTCAGGCCAAGTAATCTCGCTGCTCATCTCGGAAATGCTCGCCAGATAACGCGAGACGACCTCTTTCGCGCTGCCTCTGGCGACCACCTCCCCGGCCTCAATCAAGATGGCGCGATGACAAAGCGCTTGCACGGCCTGCATGTTGTGGCTGACGAAGAGCACCGTGCGGCCCTCTTTCGCCACGTCGCCCATCTTGCCCAAACACTTTTTCTGAAACTGCGCATCGCCCACCGCCAGCACTTCATCAATCACCAGAATCTCCGGCTCCAGATGCGCCGCCACAGCGAAAGCCAGCCTTACGTACATCCCGCTCGAATATCTCTTGACGGGCGTGTCTATGAAATCTTCAACTTCGGCAAACGCCACAATCTCATCAAACTTGCGGTCAATCTCCGCTTTCCTCATCCCGAGGATTGAGCCGTTGAGATAGATATTCTCGCGCCCCGTTAATTCAGGGTGGAAGCCCGTGCCGACTTCGAGCAGCGAGCCGACGCGCCCGTGAATCTCCACCATCCCTTCGCTCGGCTTCGTGATGCGCGAGAGAATCTTCAAGAGCGTTGACTTGCCAGCGCCGTTGCGACCGATGATGCCGACGACCTCGCCCGGCCTGACATCAAAGGAAACGTTGCGCAAGGCCCACAGAGTGTTCTCGCCGCCGCCGCTGCCGTTCTCGGATTTCTGAAACGCAGAGCGGATGAGGCGAAACGGCGCGGTCATCATATCCGTCAGCGTATCGCGCAGAGCTTTATAGCGCTCGCGCTGGCCCAAGCGATACCGCTTGCCCACACCTTCGCAACGAATGGCTATCTCGCTACTCATGCCTTAAACGATGTCCGCGAAAGTCTCTTCCATCCGGCGGAAGTAATAAAGGCCGCCAATCAGAAGCGCGATAACCGTCGCGACCGAGACGGCCAGCAGCGGCCCCGGCGCTTCCGTCTTCCCCAGCAGCGCCCAGCGAAAGCCCTCGACCACACCGGCCATCGGGTTCAACCCGTAAAGCGCGCGCCACTTTTCGGGAACAATACTGCTCGGATAGGCCACGGGCGTGATGAACATCCAAAACTGCGTCAGAAAATTGAGCGTGTAGCGCACGTCTCTATACTGCACGTTCAAAGCCGAGAGCCAGAGGCCGACCGCGAGCGCCGTCATCACCGCCAGCAGAATAAACAATGGCAGATAGAGCACCGCCATCCCCGGCACAATGCCGTAATAAGCCATCATCAAAAGCAGCACGACGAAGGCGATAATAAAATCAACCAGCCCGCCTAGGACCGCAGCAATCGGCACGACCAAGCGCGGGAAATAAACCTTCGTGATGAGTCGTTCATTGGCGACGAGGCTGTTGCTCGATTCCTGAAGCGCTTGCGCGAAGAGTTGCCACGGCAAGAGCGCGCAGAAGGTGAACACCGGATACGGGATATTGTCAGAAGGCACGCCCGCCAGCCGCCCGAAAAAGAGGCTGAAGACGACCATCATAAAGAAAGGCTGAATGATGGCCCACGCCGCGCCCAAAGCCGTCTGCTTGTAGCGCACCTTGATGTCGCGCCACGTCAGGAAGTAGAGCAACTCCCTATACTCCCAGAGTTCGCGCAGCCCGAGTTGCGACCACCCTTGCGGCGGGCGAATAATCAGCGCCGGCACAGACTCCGGCACCACCGAAGCCTGCTCGGAGCCAACGGCCAACTTGCTCTCCATCACTTCCAATTTACCCTTGAGTCCCGGCCAGGCCCTCTTCCGCCGGGTCGCGATTGTAGTAAGACTGCTGGTAGTAGCTTTGATAATAGTAGTAGTCGTGCGGGCGCAGGTGGACATTGTTCAGAACGACGCCAAAGATTTTCGCGCCGACATCATGCAACAACTGCTGCGAACGCCTGACGACATCGCGCGTGCTCTTGCCGCCGTGAACGACCAGCAGCACACCGTCAACGATGGAAGCAATCAACACGCCGTCCGTAAAGGAAGCGATGGGCGGCGAGTCGATGACGATGTGATTGAAGGTCGGCTCCAGGCTGGCTATCAACCGGCGCATCTGTTCGGAGCCGATGAGTTCGGCAGGGTTGGGCGGAATCGGCCCGGCGGTGAGCAGATACAGCCCGCTCTGCTCATGTTGCTCAATCATCGAGAAGACTTCGGCCTCGCTCATCTCGCTCGACAAAATACTGCTCAAGCCCACGCGCTTGTCAACATCGAAGAGCGAGTGCAAGCGCGGGCGGCGCATATCAGCGTCAATCACTAAGACCTTCGCTCCCGTCTGCGCGAGGCTGATGGCCGTGTTGATGGCGGTCGTCGTCTTTCCTTCAGAGGGCACGCTCGATGTAATCAAAAGACTCTTAGGCGGACGGCCAGCGGTTGAGAGCAACACGGAGGTGCGCAAGTGCCTGTAGGCTTCCGCGAGCGGCGAGCGCGCATCGGCGTCGAGCAACAGTTCGTTGCTGTTGCGCCAGTTGGCGTCCTTTTTCGCGCCGCCTGTGAGCAGGCGACGCCCCGCGCCCTTCAAGTCCCCGATGGCCGGAATGACGGCCAGCGTCGGCAGCCGCAGCATCTTCTCCACGTCTTCGGTCGAACGCACGGTGTCGTTCAGATATTCGAGGAAGATGGCAAAGGCCATGCCGAATCCGAGCGAGAGCACGAGCGCCAGCACGACGACGCGCATCCGGCCTGGCCCCACAGGCTCTTCCGGCGAAATCGCGTAATCAACCACATGGATGTTATTCGGCGTTCCGGCCAGCACCACGTCGTTCTCTTTCGATTTCTGGAGCAGCCCGTTGAGGAGTTCTTTATTAGTTTCCACTTCCTGCTGAATGATGCGATAGGTGATGGCCGCTTCATTCTGGTTCATCGTCTCGCCGCGCTGCCGATTGTAGGACGCGCGCAAGGTGTCTTCCTTCGCTTTGGCCTCGAGGTATCTGGTTTCGAGATTGGTTTTGATAACTCTGGTCGCGCTGGAACGCGTGTCGCTCAACTGCTTTTCGAGGATGGCGATTTGCTGCTTGACTTCCTTGACCTCAAACCATTCCTCCGTATTTTCGACCAGCAATTGGTCGCGCTTGGCTCTCAACTCGGCCAGCTTCGATTCATATTCAGCGATAACTTTAGCTGTATCTTCGGCCCTCGCCTCCGATGCGCCGGGGCGCTGCGACGCTCGAAAAGCGGCCTCGGCTTCGGTGCGCTCTTTTTCGGCGTCTAGGAGTTGGCGGTTCAGTCCGGCGAGACGTTCGACCACGGTGTTCTGGCTTTGGTCGAGCGAAAGAATCTCTCTGCTTTTGGCGTAACTGACGAGGCGTTCTTCTCCGTCGCGAATCTGGCTTTGGAGTTCAGCGACGCGCTTGGACAAAAACTCGCCCTGTGAAGCGTTCGTCTCATTCTTCTTCTCCAGATTCGAGCGAACGAAGACGGTGGCGACGGTGTTAACTATTTTCGCTGCCACCTGCGGGTCAGGATGTGTGAAGCGAATGTCAATGAGGCGCGTCTCTTTGACGCCTCCGGCACGAGACTCCTTCACAGGGTCAACCTTCAGCCCGGCCTGCAAGGCAAGAACGTAGGGAGCAAGCTGCTTGGCCTCCACGAGATTATCGCTTGATGAAGCGGGCGCGACCGTGTCGGAAATCGGCATGTCGTTTGGCGCTCCGGCCTTCTGCTCGTCCTTCTTCTTACTTAGACCGAACATCCGCAGCAAGCTCTGCCAAGTGGAAACGGTGCGGCCCTGCGTGCGCAGGAAGCTCTGGTCGTGTTCGAGGTCGAGGGTCTTGACGACGCGGCGCAGCAATCCGGGGCCGGTCAGAATTTGCAGTTGCGTGTTGAAGTAGGCCGGGTCGGTGGCCTGATTGTTGACGATGACCGAATTGTTTTTCGAAGCGCCGCTCAGGCCCGGGTTATTTTCGAGGTCAACTTGCACGCGCGAGCCTGCTTCGTAGATGTCCGGCTTGCGGGCCATGAAAATGGCGGCCAGCATCGTGACCAACACCGTGATGCCAAGCACCAGCCAGAGATGCTTGTAAATGGCGCGCCAGTAGTCGCGCAAATGCACTTCATCGTCGTTCGGATTATTGCTCAAACGATAACCGGCGGCGGTGGCGGGCGTGGCGCTCCCCTGCTCTCTGGTTCTCTCCAGGTCACGAAGCTCCGTGACGCTTTCAACCAGTTCACGACTTTCTTTCATCGGCTCACCTGTCATTTAAGTGCGCCCCGCCTGAGGGGGAAGCGCACGAATTTATAAAAAGTTGCGGGTTCGTATCGGGATTAAGGGAAACTTTACCTGTCCGTTAATAGACAACGCGCGTCGGAAGCTGACCAATCGAGGGGACAACCGCTCCGATAAAACTCTTCAGCAGTTGCTTGCCGCTATTGACCTGCACGTCCACGATGTCATTGGCTTGCAGCACAACGTCCGGCGCTTGTCGCTTTTCAATCGCCTTCAAGTCAACGATTATTTCCTTCTTGGCCAGGCTGCCCGGCTCCTGGCGGACGATTCTGATTTTGTCCTTCTTGGAATCGGGCCGCAAGCCTTCGGCCATCGCGATAGCTTGGCTGATGGTGACGGGGTCGCGCAGCGGAATCGTTCTCGGCCTGATGACGTTGCCGACGATGTATGCCTGGTCAGCATCAGGGACATAGATGATGTCGCCCGGCTGGATATACGGATTCGCCTGCTCTACGCCGTCGAAAGTGTCTTTCAGTTTATAAGAGTTGAGGCCGGTCTTAATGTAATCATCGTCCGTCATCGCCGCATCGGACTGGCAGACGACGCCCGTCGGTTCACCGTGCACGACGTTGACGCTGCGGCCCGCGCGCTCTGCGAGGCCGTTGGCAAAGGCTAACAGTTCCAGCAGCCTGACACGGCGTTGCAGCTTAAACTGGCTCGGCTGATTGACCGCGCCGATGACCGCCACCGGCTGCGATTGATACTCCTTCACAAAGACATCAACCTGCGGATTGCGCTGGTACTTCAGATAGCGCGTCGCTATCTCTTTCGCCAGTTCTCCCTCCGTGCGGCACGCCGCCAGAATGTCATCATCAATCAAAGGCATACGAATCATTCCGTTGCCGTTCACGCGCACGTTCTCGCGCGACAGTATCGGCTTATTGAAGACACGCACGTCGAGCACGTCGCCCGGCCCGATGCGATAGCGGTCGTCGCGGTCTGACTTGACGGCGACACTGCTGTTCGCCGCCGGTTTCTGCGCTGCATTTGTGGCGGGCGGCGGAGCAGCCGTCACGGATGTGACCGGAGGCTGCTGCGCGTTTGCCGTTAACGAGGCGACGAAGAGCAGAGCCGTCAAGACGAAAAGATGCGAGCGGCGGCCAAAGCTCTTGCCGCTGAGCAAACGACAATTATTATGTGACATACTTATCATGCCTCTACTTTCCAGAAAGTCCGACGCGCCGGGCAGCCAGCGCCTCGCGCATATGATTCGGATGCGCAAGATTGAGCACCGTATTGCTCAGCATCACCATCAATTCTTCATGCTCGCGCAGAAAGGAGCCTGTCAGCGGATGGTCATGCGTTTTCACGACGACGCCTTCCCTGACCCACTGCCAAAATTGCGTCTGCGTCGTCCAGAATTGCTTGCGGTCGCGGCAAATAACCAGCGCCGTGCGTTTCTTCTTCTTCTTCGTTTTCTTAACGCTCACCGCTCAATTCCCCGCTGCCAAATAAATAGACCGCGCCCCTCGCGTGCACAATCCCTTTCGAGCTTAAAGCATCAGAAGGGAGTCACGCCGTACCCCGAAGGGAAGCCTCAGACGCGAGGCAGCGCCATCTTGTCCAAACC
>CAZEZJ010000005.1:29329-35905 GCA_964516695.1 uncultured Blastocatellaceae bacterium | reverse complement strand
TCATCGAGCGGCGAGCCGGGCCTGCGCGTGGCCGCGCCGGTCGGGCGTTCCAGCGAAACTCTCTCCGGCACGCTGGCCGTCGTCGCCGGAGGACGAACAATGACTGAACGACCGCGACGCTCCATGCCGTTGCCGTTTGTTCCGGTCGCGCTTTCGTCAGCGGGCAAAATCGGCAAGCGTCCGCGCACGGGTTCGCCCGTCACGGCGCGGCGGGCGATGTCGGCTGCCGCTGGCTGAAGACGCGCTGTCCGCTGTCCGAAGTCGCGCGCGGGTTGGGTGGTGACGGCGCGCAGGAAGGCAGGGTTGGTGCGTTCGAGTCGCGCCAGTTCACCGCTGCGCAAAGGCTGAAGAGAGCGTCGCTCACGGTAATGACGCCCGCGCGGGTCGCGCTGTCCATAGGAGAGCGGATACCAACAGACTTGCTCGCCGTAGGAGGTCGGAATATAGACGAAGGCGACGAGCGCCGGACGCCACCAACTGCGACGAGGCTTGTAGCCATAGCCACGCGGCGCCCAGCACCAACTGTTGTTGTAATAAACCCAACGACCGTAGTGATACGGCGCCCAGCCCCAAGGCTCATCTCCGACCCACGTCCAGCCGTAAGGATGCACCCAAGTCCAGTGGCCGTAGCGATAGGGCGACCAGTTGTAATAGTTGTTGATGACAGTGACGTGCGGACGCCAGAGCCAGCCATAGTCGCCCGTGTGAACCCAATCGCCGTAAGCGTCTAGCTCCTCAGCGCCCCAGACATCGCGGTCGTAGTAGCGTTCACGCTCTTCGTAGCGCAGGCGTGACGCCAAGTAGCGTTCGCGGTCGTCCACCCAAGAATCCCAGGCGTCGAAAGTGCGCGCGGAGGTCAACGCCCACTCGCCCGCCTCCGCTCCGTCATAAACGAGTTCGGCGGCGCGGCCATCGCGCAGGGTGAAGCCGGAGGTGTCCGAGTAAATCCGCGCCCGCCCGCCGTCGCGCACCGCGAGGCGCACCTTGCCGCCGCTCGGTTCAACGTCGAGGCGATAAACACCTTGCTTCTCGGCGGCGAAGGTCGTGCGCGGCGCATCAATTTCGAAATACTCCCGTTCGCGGTCAAAGCGCGCGAGGCGCAAGGTCGCCGTTCCTTCCGCAAGGCTGAGCGCCACGCCTTCGTCGCGCAGCGTGACGATGCGCAGCACGGAATTAGAATCAATGCGCAGGAAGTTGCGCGCGTCAATCTGAATTTCGACGCGCGCATCGCGAGCGGTCGCGAGTTGGTCGCCTTCGACGAGCGGAAGGTTGAGCTTCGCCGGTTCCCATTGCTGGCTGCCGCTTCGCCGCAGGCTGACTTCGCCGCGAATCAGGCTGACGCGCACGACGCGCGCCGTTTCGTCATACTCGTCCACATAATCGTCATCGGCAGCGCGGGCCTGCGCAGTGGTCAGGGCGAGAAGTGCGAGCAGCAGCAGAGAGAGAAAGGTCGGAGAGATTTTTGGGATAGAACGCATGGCGCGTGACGCTCCTTTATGTTGAAAGGTCGAAAGAGAAGGCCGCTCGCCGAAGCCACGCAGAGGGGCAAAACATGTTGAATGGCTGCGTGCTCAGGAGAGAGTTAAAAAAAACTTGTGCGAGAGCGTTGCTCTGTTGTTAGGCGCGAGAGCAAAGCGTGTGCCTTAAGTTTCGGGTGAAGCCAGCGCCAGCGCGTTTTCTTATATTTTGGTTGTGATTAATCGAGCAGGGATGAAACGCGTTTATGCCAGATGGTGCACGCCCGGCACTATACGGTGTGCGGTAGTAGTGGGTGAGAGACGAGAGGGGAGCTTGAAGATGTATGAAAGGGGAAAACGCGATTGAGGGCGCGAAGCAGATGCTTCTTTAAGCACGCGGCTTTAGCTTTCTAGTCTCTCCCGACGCCGAGCGCGTCTGCGACGCGGTTAATGTAATTGAACCAAGAGGCGATGAGGGTGATTTGCAGGATGGCGCGGTCGTCGAAGCCGGCTGCGCGCAAGCGCTCATGGTCTTTCCGCGTGATGCGCGTGGCATCGCGCGTTAGTTGCACGACGTAGTCGAGCATGACGCGCTCCTGCTCTGTGATGGGCGCGGTAGTATAGTCTGCCTGCAAGGCTTCTACCAACTCATTGTCCAGCGTGACTCGACGCAGAAACTCTGCGTGCGATTCGATTCAATAATGGCAGCGGTTGTTGACGGAGACGATGGTTGTAATCATCTCGTGCTGGCGGCGCGTGAGCGGCAAATCGGGCGACATCAACGCGCCGAAGGTGGCGAATGCGTGATGCAGCGCTTCGGGAATCAAGCTGTGTGAAGCGACGATTTCGGATGCGCCGCCATCCGGCGTCGGGTGAATCGGCACGGCGTATTCAGCCGGATACAACTCGCGCTGCGCTTCCATCGCGCGCCGCAACTTCTCATCTGCTTCGGCCAGCGGAACGGTTCGAATCCACGTCATTGTCTCTCGTTTCCTTTATCTCACAACTCAAGTTATTACTCGCTCTGCGCGGCATCGGCGCGCCGCATCTCCGTCTTCCCGCAGCGCGGGCAAGAATGGGCTTCTTCCAGCACGCCGCCCAGTTGCGGGTCAATCTCGCTTGGGTCGTCGAGCGCCGCCGTGTAATCAATCTTCAAGGCGTGGTGATTCATCTCCACGCCACATTCCTGACACGTCATCTTATGAGCTTGCGTCATCCGAAGCCTCCCTTTGATGCGAACTTGTTGCTAACACTTTTTCAAGCTGCTGTTGAAAGCGTTTGCGCCAGCTATCGGGTAGCGCCTGCGCCTGAATCGCACGCCGCAAAGCATCCGCATCGTCGCCAGCACGCGCGTAGAGCCTGACGATGTCGGCAACTGTCACCTTGTCTTCGCTCGGATGCAGGAGATTAATGCTGTCACCGGCTTCGACCGCGCCTTCCTCGACAACGGAGAGATAGAAGCCCGTCCGACCGCTCGCGAGAAAACGTTTGAGAATGTCGGAGCGTCCGAATTTGATGCCGAGCTTATAGCAGGGCAGGCGCGGCTCCGTCACCATCACAATTGTTTCTCCGATACCGAATTGGTCACCGATGCGGACGCTCTCTTCCGTTAAGCCTTCGGTCGTAAAATTCTCACCGAACATGCCCCACGGAAGTTCCGCGTCCGGCAGCTCACGCCGCCAAAATTCGTAGTGTTCGGAGGGATAAGCGTAGACGGCTTTGGTCGGCCCGCCGTGAACGTTGAGGTCGGCTTGACGGTCGCCGTCGAGGTTGAGCGCGCGCAGCATCACGCGCCCCTGCACAGGGGCTTTGAAGATGGCGGTCGAGACCGTCTCGCCGCCGCGCATGACGAGACGCGGACGCCCGACGTTGATGGAAATCAGCTTCATCTTCACTCAATCAATCGAGCGAAATATTCTCGCGCCCGTAGCGTAAGGTCTTTGCCATCCAGATTAACTCTTTCAAAAACTTATCGAGACGCTTGACGTAAGACTCGTCGAGCAGTTTACCCGAATCATCAAAGAGATTCCCAACGCCGGAGAAATTTCCGTCCCAGAAAATTGTCACCAATCCCAATTCTCTTAACACGGGCAGTAAATTCTCTATGACGCGCGTGCCGCCAAACCCGCCCGCCGACACGCCGCAGACGCCGGCGGCCTTGTGTATATACTCCTTCAAGTTTGTATCGAGCGCGTGTTTCAGCAAGCCCGGGTAGCCGTGGTTATATTCGGGAGCGACAATCACCAGCGCGTCAGCCTTTGCCATTGAAGCGGAAAAGCCCGCATCCTTAATCGCTTCGCCCGCGTCGTCGGTTGCCAGAGCGAGCGCTCGCACGTCAATCAACTGCGTCTCGACGCCTTCGCGCTTTTTTACTTCCTCATGGACAAAGCGCGCGACGTGTTCGCTCATTCGGCCTTGTCGCGGCGTGCCGAGAATCACCGGAATAAAGAGCGGCCTGCTAGTTGTCATCGGAAACCTCTCACTTGAAAATTAAGTGCCGGAGCACGAGCGAGGGTTGATTTAAGTAGTAGGGCTGCAAAGTGAAATGCCCGCCGCGGGCCTTTACTCGTGAGCCTAGCGAGATTCACTCGCATATTGGCGAAGGCATTTATTGCACCAAGCTTGAAGCTTATTCCAGCGAGTGTTATTAAGACTGAATTCGGTGACCGGACGAAAGGCTTTGCACCTTCTACACCAAGCAGTACCTTCTGGGCCAACTTTGCGTCTGCTTTCACCATTTCCTCGATAATGGTGTGGACGATTACAGCGAAGATGAGAGTATGCGATATTTTCTAGCGACCAGAAAAGCTCAACGCTGACGCCTTCCCACGGCTGCTTGTGTTCGATGCTCAACTCATTTACGTCTTCAATTTTCTCCGAGCATTTGAAACAGACGTTCTCGCCATACTTTTTGAGGAGGTGAAGCAGCACCATTTTTCTGAGGCGATTGCTGGCCGTTCCATGAGGTATGCCTAAAAAAGCGCTCTTTCGAGCGTTGCTATCTCGCATCGCCGGTGCACTTGATACTTAACGGAGTTGGTAAGCAGCGCTAGCGGGGCTCGAACCCGCGATCTCTGCCTTGAGAGGGCAGCGTGTTAACCAACTACACCATAGCGCCTTAAGTTGGACAACGGATTATAGAACCGCGAGCGTGCGGTTGGCAAGTTGGCTTATCTCGTCGAAAGTTAAGTGAGTTGGATGAAAAACGCGCTCGAATGTGTGGCCGACAAAAGTTCGTGTTGAAGGTTAAGGCTTCTGGTCGGCGGGTGTTTTCTTTTTGGCGAGTGCGGCCTTGAGTTTCTGCACGATGCCGCGCGTTTGTTCGGCAAACTCGCCGTTGGGGGCGAGGCGCAAGTATTCTTCATACTCGATGAGCGCGTTCTGATGCAGACCGGCGCGCATGAAGATGTTGGCACCGAGCAGGTGTGCTTCGGCGTAGTCGGGCACGAGTTGCAGCGTCAGCCCTGTGTGCTTGCCCGCTTTCACTACGTCGCCCGTTTCCCAGTAGACGCGTCCGAGCGTGAAATGTCCTTGCCATGATTGCGCGTCGAGGCTGACGGCTTTTTGCAGAGTTTGTTCGGCGTCGCTGTAACGCTTTTGGCGACGGTAAACTTCGCCCAAGTCAACGAGCGCCTCCGTCATCTGAGGCGCAATTTGGAGCACGCGGCGCAGAGCGCTCTCGGCCTTCTCCCATTGCTGCGCCGCCATGTGTGTGTTGATGATAAGCAGATGCGCGGCGAGGAATTCGGGATAGAGGGTGATGGCTTTCTCTAAATGAGAGAGACCCTGTTTGGTTTTATCTGCCTCTAAAGCGGTGCGTCCCTTTTCAAACTCCCTGCGGGCCTCGACCGGAACTCTGGCATCCAGCACTTCGTTGACACTCGCGGCGCGCGTCGTCGTCTCAGAGTTTTCCGGCTTCAGGTCGAAAAAGATTTGCGCTCTTCGGAGAAACTGATTGATGTCAACTTGCTGCCGCTCCTCCCTGAAGCCCTGCGCCTTAACAGTGATTGTGTAAGGGCCGCGCCTGAGCCGCGAGAAGCGGAAGCGCCCGTTGCTGTCGGTCACGGTTTGGTCAACGAGTCCGCCGCCGAAGCCTTCCAGACGAACGCTGGCGCGCTCAATCGTTCCTTTGCCGATAGAGCGGCGCACCTGCCCTGTGATTTCAAACGAAGTTCCCTGAAGAACATCTGTATCCTGCTGGCACATGGCGTCCGATGCACCGAAGACGAGAATGATGAGGGCGAGCAGGTAAACTTTCAGTCGAGCCATTGTCATCACCTCCGGCGCTTCACGAGAGACGTGATTTGTTCGCATGATTGACTATTCCGTTTGAAAAGACAAGGAAGATGCGGTCGGTGTATCGCGTAATCAGTGTGCCCGTGCAAACGCTCGAACGCGGAGCGCTTAAAAAATTCGGGAGGTGCGGGGACGCGCACCTCCCGGTCAGCGAAAAGCATTTAGAGCGCCGGCTAGAAGTTGAGCTTGAGCGCAAACTGGATTGAGCGCGGGTGGTTGACCGTGCCGATAATGGAGCTAAAGGTGGTAGCCTGGTTGCTGATATTAACGTTTCCGTAGTTGCCGAAGAAAGCTCCGGCAGCCGCAGGGCTTTGAAACGCCGGATGGTTCAGGATGTTGAAAACCTCTGTCCTGAACTCAAGCGAAGTCGTTTCAGACAGGTTCGTTATCTTGACAAACGACATGTCCCAATTGGTCTGGAACGGGCCACGGAAGACGTTGCGACCGAGGTTGCCGATGGCGCGGCCCTGAACTGCCGGATTCGCATCGGGCAGGCTGTCGGCGTCCGGCCCGTCGGGCACGGTACAGGGAATGACCTGGTTCTGGTTGTTGACGCAGAAGCCGCCCGGTAGAAACGCGCCGCGGTTGACGTACTGGCCTATCAGGTCGTGTGTGCTGCCGGGCAGGATGATGTTGCCGCCGATATACGTCGCCGCGTTATTGCCGTTGACGTTGTTCGGGTCTTGCAGCGTGCCGTTCGGAACCGTGCCCGACACTCCGGCGACCGTGGCCGAAGGATTGTCGAAGATAAGGAACGGCGTGCCGGACTGCGCTGTGTAGACGCCGTTGATAGACCAGCCATTAACCAGCTTCCCGAAGCCGC
>CAZEZJ010000005.1:0-29319 GCA_964516695.1 uncultured Blastocatellaceae bacterium | reverse complement strand
GTCTGAGAGCGCTCGATTGCTGCGCGTCGAGAAGAGGTCGCCAATCGGGAACAGTCCGTTGAGTTCGTCCTGAAAGGTCGAACCGGAACTGTTGTCCATTGATTTAGACCACGTGTAGGCGATTTGGTAGTAAATCCCATCGCTATAGCGGCGCGTCAGCGAAGTCTGCAGCGAGTGGTAGGTGGATTGGCCGTCTTGCGCCACCGACTGCATACGGTTGTTTTCCAGCCCCATAAAATGGGCGGGAACGCGCGCGTTGCCGTTGGCGCGTGTGCTCTGTGTGATGGTGATGCTGCCGTCTGCGTTTTTGACCGTGCCGGGCGTGCCGGCGGGAACGGTGACACCCTGGCCAATGTAGGCCGGAATGACGC
Organism: uncultured Blastocatellaceae bacterium; assembly: GCA_964516695.1. Lineage (GTDB taxonomy): Bacteria > Acidobacteriota > Blastocatellia > Pyrinomonadales > Pyrinomonadaceae > DASVTR01. Next base: position 28,948 of record CAZEZJ010000005.1, on the reverse strand, counting down.
ACGGGCTGGCGACGGTGCAAATCTGCGACGGATTCAGCGGATTACCCGTTCCGACCAGAGAGACGCCGCGCGAGCCGACATAACCAATCTCAAAGACGTTGTTCTTAAAGACCTCGCGCTGGATGGTGAAGTTGAATTGTTGGGCGTAAGGCGCTTTGAAGCTTCTGACCGGAAAGAAGCGTGTGCCGCCGAGCGGCGCGCCGGGTGTGACGCCTGCGACGGTGCTAAAGATGGGAGCGCCGGTCGCGGCGTTAAAGGAGATGAGTTGCGGCACCTGCTGGTCGGTCGCCAGCGGGAAGTCGGACGCCGGGCGAATGGTCGGAAACGGATTGCTTGGCGTCACAGAACCGGGCGTGGCGCTGACAGGTTCGGAGAAGGGCGAGCCGCCCGAAGTTTGCAGTAGCGATTGATTAGAGAGGCGCTGGAAATAGATTCCGTAGCCGCCGCGCACGACTGTTTTCTGGTCACCGAAAAGGTCGTAGGCGAAGCCGAAACGCGGGGCGAAGTTGTTGCCGTCAAAGCAATCGAGCATCGTGCAACGGCTGACGCCGGGCGTGCCGACGCGCGCTGTCTCTTCAGGGTGGATGAACCTGACGGGGCCGGGGTCGTCGTCGCCGTTGCCGAGCAGGTTGGTCAGGAAGTTAAACTTCTCGTAGGCGATGCTCAAGCCCTCCCAACGCACGCCGAGATTGAGCGTCAGGCGCGAAGAGACTTTCCAATCGTCTAGGAGATAGCCGGAAAAATCCGTGGCGCGGAAGTAGAAGGTCGAGAAGCCTGAGCTGCCTTGTGTGCTCTGGACGTTGCCGAGCAGAAAGTCGCGGAAGCTGCCGAAGGTGACGGAGCCGCGCGTGGCGAAATTGTTGAAGCGGTTGAGTTGATAATGTGAACCCTCGAAGCCGCCACGGAAGGTGTGGTTGCCGCGAACGTATGACACATCATTGCCGAGCACGAAGGTGTTGAATGCGCCGCCGCGGTCGTCGTTGACCGTGCCGTTGATGCTGAAGGCACCGGTGACGATGAAGCGGTAGGCACCGGGAAACTGGTCGGAGTTGCCGCGCGTCGCGCCGATATCGGTTAAAGAAATCGGCTCTTCGGGAACCAGCGCGAAGGTGAAGCGATTGAACCCGGCGCGGAAATCGTTAACCAGCTTGGATGTCAAGACACTGGTGAGGCCCAACTTCAGGAAGCGGTTGGTGGCCGGTGTATCACGGCCAAAGGGCAGGTGCGGAGCGCCGATGCCAGTGGCAAACGGCTGAAAGAGCGTGTTGACGGAATTGAAATAACGACTGGTGAGCTTGTGTTTGCTCGTCAACTGATTGTCAATACTGATGACGTATTGGTCATCTTCAAAGAGTCCTAAGCCGGACGTGGCAAACGTGCCGGAGTTAAGAGTCGAGCCGGTAAAGCCGGGCGTGCCCGGGAGCGAAGGGAGGCAGAAATCCGTGCCGAAGGGACACTGGCTGCCGGGGACGTTTAAGAGCCTGACGGCGACGGGGTCAAGACCCGTGCGTCCGGCGGGCAGCCCGGCGGGGAAGAAGGTGGCGATGAGGTTCGCCTCCGAGCGATTGGTCGGCAGGATAGGAAGGTTGGTCGTAAAGTTAGTATTGGCGGCTGCGCCTGAGGCCGCGTTCGTTCCCTGATAGTTGAAAAAGAAGAAGTGGCGGTCTTTGCCGCTGTACCAAGCCTTGCCGCCTTCGCCAAAGCGCGGCAGGTAGATTGGCCCGCCGATGGAGAAGCCGTATTGATTCTGGCGCGAGACGGGACGGGGACGGCCTCCGCGATTGAAGAAGAAGTCGTTGGCGTTGAGCTTTTCGTTGCGGAAGAACTCAAACACGTCGCCGTGAAACTCATTACTGCCGGATTTCAAAGCGACTTGAATGTTGCCGCCGCCGTTGCGTCCCTGCGAAGCATCGTAGAGCGAAGTTTGCGTCTTAAACTCGCGGACGGTCTGCGGGTTCGGCAGCGGTACGTTATCGAGCACGGGCAGATTGATGTCGTTGGCGTTGATGCCTTCGAGTTGATAGTTGTTGTTGGAGGGGCGTTGGCCGTTAACGTTGATGGTGACAGCGCCGCGACCGAGCGCGTCATCTCACTATTAGCTCCGGTGGAGAGCGTCAGCAGCGTGAGAAAATTTCGCGTTGGCAGCGGCAAGGTGCCGACGACCTGCTCGCTGAGCGCTTGCCCTGTCGTGGCCGAGGCTAGCTGCACGGTGGTCGCCGCATCAACGACCGTGACCGTCCCCGTCAGGTCGCCAATCTTGAGATTGATGTTGACGCTAGCGGTCTCCGTGACGCTGACTCTGATGTCGGGCGCTTCGGCCTTCGCAAAGCCAGTTGCCGTCACGGCAATACGATAAGTACCGGTGGGCAAGTTCGACGCCGTAAACGCGCCGTCATCGTTAGTTCTGACGGTGCGCTCGACGACGCCCGTTTGCTGGTTAATAATCTCGACCGTCGCGCCCGGAACAGCAGCGCCGTTCGGGTCTTGAATGTTGCCGCTGATGCCGCCCGTGGCTCCGCCCTGCGCGAAAACTCCGGCGGCCAGAGTGAGCATCATAAGGAGACCTGAAAACCTGATGGCAAGCTGTGCAGCTTGAGTGTGGAGAGCCTTAAATGTATTCATAGCTATGCTCCTCAGAGAAAAGAGTTGTAGGGAAGAAGCCCGCGCGCCTTTTGCAGGCGGAGGGCCGGCAAAGTGAAACTCTTGCATCCGAAGACGGCAGGTCTTCGAATCTGCGACAGGGACAAAATTTGGAAAGGCGGACAAACGGGAGAAAGCACAGAGGCGCGTGCGTGCTTGGTTGCTGGACGCGCCTTTTCTTTACGGCAACGTACTCGCTTCCCCTTTGTTCGCTCGTCTTACCGAACCACAACGAAAAGTGCAAGAAGTACTTGAATCGCCTATCGAAATCAGGTAGGAATTGCTCTCCTCAGGTAGAGAAGAACTTTGATAAAAAATAGGCTGACAAATAAATGCGTGGCGTGCCGAGACTCTTGTGAGCAAAGATTATGCCATTTGCCTCTGAAATCTCGTAGGGTTTATAACTAATTGTCGAGGCGCGTTTTAGCCGAAGCGATGACAAAGCGGGGCGCTCGCTCGCTCGCAACAAAAATTTATTTTCTCGGATTTATGAATGATTTTCTGTAGGTTTCCGAAAGAAGCACAAGCATTCTCTCGCCCGTTGCAACACCCGTTTGGAGACTAGAGGGACGAAGGAGAGATGAGTTTTGAACGTCACGATATTGAGGGAAACACTGCCTGGAGAGGCGCGCGTCGCGCTCGTGCCCGAATCAATCCGTAAGCTGGTCGCTTTGAAAGCGAGCGTTATGGTTGAAAGCGGAGCGGGAATGGACGCGGGCGCGACCGATGAAGACTACCGCGGCGCGGGAGCGCAAGTCTCCGCGGCGCGGGACGAACTATTGGCGACGGCAGACGTGCTGGTGGTGATTAATCGCTTGACGGCTGAGGATTTTCTGCGACTCAAAACGGGCGCGGTCGTCATCGGATTCTTGCGCCCTTTGGATGAACCCACGGCGCTCGAACCGCTGATGCGGCAACACACCACAGCCTTTGCGATGGAGTTGATTCCGCGCACGACGCGCGCGCAGGCGATGGACGCGCTCTCTTCGATGGCAACAATCGTTGGTTATAAGGCGGTGCTGGTGGCTGCCGAACGTTTGCCGCGCATGTTTCCGCTCTTGATGACGGCGGCGGGAACTGTCCCGCCTGCGCGCGTGCTGGTCTTGGGCGCGGGAGTGGCCGGACTGCAAGCCATCGCCACGGCGCGCAGACTCGGCGCGGTCGTTGAGGCTTACGATGTGCGCGCCGCTGCTGGCGAGCAGGTGCGCTCGCTCGGCGCGAACTTTTTGGAAGTTGACCTCGGCGGTATTCAAACGGAGGACGCCGGAGGCTACGCTCGCGAGTTAACGGAAGAAGCGATGCAGCGCGGGCGCGAGCTAATCGCCAAACACGCCAAGAGCGCCGACATTATCATCACGACCGCGCAGGTTCCGGGCCGTCGCGCGCCGCTGTTGGTAACGGAGGATGCCGTCGGCGTGATGAAGCGCGGCTCTGTGATAGTTGACCTCGCGGGAGCATCGGGCGGCAACTGCGCGTTGAGCCGCCCGGATGAAACGGTGGAGCGCGGCGGTGTGACGATTCTCGCGCCGCTCAACTTGGCGGCGACCATTCCCGTCCATGCCAGCCAGCTCTACTCGCGCAACGTCACGGCCTTCCTCAGCCTGTTGATTAAAGATGGAGCATTAAACCTTGACATGACGGACGACGTGGTTGGCCCATCCTGTGTGACGCACCAGGGCGCGTATGCGAACCCGCGCGTGGCGGCGGCTTTGGAAGCAGTCACCAGCCAGTGAAGGCCGAAGACAAAGAAAAGCGGGCCGCGCTCTTGTCGTCGTCATCCTGAGACTGACACGCGCCCGCATGATGTTTAAAGGAGGAAACCGCTTTTGAAATCCGAAACGCTCATCGCCGCGCTCTACGTCTTCGCGCTCGCGGCCTTTCTCGGCTATCAGGTCATCTCGCGCGTGCCGCCCCTTTTGCACACGCCTTTGATGTCCGCGACCAACGCCATCTCGGGCATCTCGCTGGTCGGCTCCATTGTGACCGCCGGAGCGCAGTACAACCGCATCAGCACGATTCTCGGTTTTACGGCTGTGACGTGTGCGACGATTAACGTCGTCGGCGGATTTATGATTACAGACCGGATGCTCAGGATGTTTAAGCGCAAACCGGCGAAGGCAAAGGAACTCGCAGCCAAGGAGAAGGGTCAACTGAAACCATGAGGTACTACTTCATAGAGTTTACCTATCTGGCCGCTTCCATCCTCTTCATTCTGGGCCTCAAGGGAATGAGCCATCCCGAAACGGCGAAGCGCGGGATGCACTTGGCCGAGACGGGGATGCTGCTGGCTATCGTCGGCACGCTGCTGCATCAGGACATTATCAGTTACGAGTGGATTATCGCGGGCCTGCTTGTCGGCTCGACCATCGGCGCGGCGATGGCCTACTGGGTTCCGATGACGGCGATGCCGCAGCGCACCGCTCTCTCTCATGCGTTCGGCGCGTTCGCCGCCGCGCTGGTAGGCATCTCGGAATACTTGCGTCACGGCGCGGAACTGGGCCAATTCAAGATGGGAGCCATCGGCTTTGAAGTGATGCTCGGCGCTTTGACGACGACGGGCAGCCTCGTCGCCTTCGCCAAATTGCAGGGCCTCGTGCGCGGCACGCCCGTCACCTATCGCGGGCAGAACATCTTTAACATGACCCTGCTCGCCACGACCGTCGGCTGCTTCATCTACCTGCTCTTCGTGCCGACCGCCACCAACTTCTTTTACGTGATGACGGGCCTGGCCTTTGTGTTCGGCGTGCTGCTGGTGATGCCGATTGGCGCGGCTGACATGCCGGTCGTGATGTCGCTCTTGAATTCTTACGCTGGACTGGCCGCCGCCGCCACAGGCTTTGCGCTCTCCAATAACGTGCTCATCATCGCGGGCACGCTCGACGGCTTTTCGGGCTTCATCCTTTCCGTCCTGATGTGCCGCGCGATGAATCGTTCGATGACCAACGTGCTGTTCGGCGCGTTTGGCAGCGTGGCGGACGACGCGGCGGCGGCAGACGGCGAACAGGGAGCGATGCGCGAAGTGAGCCTCGAAGATGTCGCCGTCCAACTCGCTTATGCCAAGCAGGTCGTCTTCGTCCCCGGCTACGGGATGGCGACGGCGCAGGCGCAGCACATCGTGCGCGAGTTGGCTAACATCCTTGAGGGCAAGGGCGTGGCCGTCAAGTATGCGATTCATCCGGTGGCGGGCCGGATGCCCGGCCACATGAACGTGCTCCTGGCGGAAGCCAACGTGCCCTATTCATCGCTGTACGAACTAGAGCAAATCAATCCTGAGTTTCCGGCGACGGACGTGGCCGTTGTTATCGGTGCCAACGATGTCGTCAATCCTGACGCGCGCGACAATCCGAAAAGCCCGATTGCCGGAATGCCCATCCTAGAAGTTGACCGCGCACGCTCGGTCATCGTCCTCAAGCGCGGGCGCGGGCGCGGCTTCGCCGGAATAGAAAACCCGCTTTTCTTCAAGCCCGCCACCGGAATGCTCTACGGCGACGCGAAGGATTCGCTGACGAAACTCGTGCAGGCCGTCCAACATGCATAAATATCCGGTCCAAAATGGATTCTCGTCTCATTACGAGTGGCGGGTTGTGGTTTCTGCCTTTAATATAAGGGGCTAAGGAGCTTGATATGAGTACCGCGAAAGAGGACGTTGAATTGCTGCTCAGTAAATTGCCGGATGACTGCTCGCTCGAAGATATACAGTATCATCTGTATGTCCTCGAAAAAGTCCGCAACGGGATGGAAGCTGCCGACAAGCAAGGAACGATTCCGCAGGAAGAAGTTGAAGGACAACTGAGCCGATGGCTTACAGAGTAGAGTGGTCGCCGCGCGCCATCGAGGACGTTGAAGCCATCGCCGCCTATATTGCCGCCGACTCTACGGCTTATGCGAGAGCGGTGGTGAAGAAAATCCTTGAGACGACACGCCGGCTGAGCGGCTTCCCTTTTTCCGGCAGGGCCGTGCCGGAGTTTGGCGAAGAGTCTCTGCGCGAGCAGTTCGCTTATAGCTACCGCATTATTTATCGTGTTCAGGAAGAGACCATCATCATTGTTGCCGTGATACACGGCAAGCGGCTTTTGGGGTTAGAACTGCAACCCTGAGATTATCAACTGTCGAAGCCAGTTGATAAACAAGCATGAGTGCGCTCTCTCTGTGCCCGCGCGGCAACTTTCCCTTTCCCCACTGCGTATCACTTGCCAAGTCATGCGTCGAAGTGTGTGAAGGCGGCAAACCGCGAGCGGTGTGATGGTCATCGAACGCCTGCACTTTGTTAAATTCTCTCCGCACGTGTGGAAATCAGAATCAGGTTGGAGGAGACATGCGTAGATTCGTTATTATAGTTGTGTTGTTGGGTGTATTGGTGGGGCCGCCTGCGGGTGTGTTGGCGCAGCGCAGGAGCGGGCAGGCGACGGCGGCTGTTGCCTCGTCGCGGCAGGGCACGGAGCAGATTACGGCGGCACAGATGAGAGATTATCTGACGTTCATCGCGGCGGACGAGATGGAGGGGCGTGATACGCCTTCGCGCGGGTTGGATGTGACGGCGAAGTTTCTGGCGATGCAGCTTTCGCGTTGGGGCTTCAAGCCCGCTGGCGACGGCGGCACGTTTTTCCAGAACATCGCGTTGCGCCGCGAGCGTGTGGAGATGTCGCAGTCGCGCGTCGAGATTGACGGGCAGGTGTTCAAGCCGGGCACGGATTTCATCGCGTTTGCGCCCGGCGGGACGGTCAGCTTAAGCGGTCCGGTCGTCTTTGGTGGTAACGGCTGGCTCATCAAGTCGAGGAACATGGACGCGTACCAGGGCCTGGACGTGAAGGATAAGATTGTGGTCATCGCCGGTGGCGACGGACTCCCGAAGGGCGTCCGCCAAAGCGACTTGAAGGGCCAACGCGGAGTTGATTGGGATGACCCTGCGGGCTACGCGCAGAAGCGCGGCGCACGCGCTCTGCTGGCGATACCGGATTCCCAAATCATCGACAACTGGGAACGCGTGCGTGCGCGCGTGATGGACCGCACGCTGGCGACGCCCGAAGCGTTTCGCCGCCCGGAGTTGCGACTAGCGCGAATAATTATCTCGCAGCGGATGGCGGAGGCGCTCTTTCAGAATGAAGCGCGCACCTCGACGGCTATCTTTGAAGGGGTGACGACGGGCAGTTCCGTTGCACCGTTTGAGTTGAGCGCGGCAAAGCGCGTTAGCCTTAACGTCGCGGCCCAACGCGAGGTTATCAACACGCAGAACGTCGTCGCCGTATGGGAAGGCTCCGACCCTGTGTTGAAGAATGAGTATGTCGCCGTCGGCGCGCACTACGACCACGTCGGCACAGGCACGCCCGTCAACGGCGACGCCATCTACAACGGCGCTGACGACGACGGCTCAGGCACAACCGCCGTCCTCGCGATGGCCGAAGCGCTGGCGAAGACCACGCCGCGTCCCAAGCGCTCCGTCATCTTCATCTGGCATTGCGGTGAGGAGAAAGGACTCTGGGGTTCTAAATACTTCGTCGAGAATCCGACCGTCCCGCTCGCCAAAATCGTTACCCAACTCAACATAGACATGATTGGCCGCAGCAAGCAGGCGGGCGACACCAACCCCGCCAACGTCAACCTCACCGGCCCGAACGAGATTTACGTCATCGGCTCCAAGATGATGAGCACCGAACTGGGCCAACTATCCGAACGCGTCAACCGCGCGTATCTCAATCTCTCGTTCAACTACAAGTATGACGACCCGGCCGACCCAGAGCGCTTCTTCTTCCGCTCCGACCATTACAACTACGCCCAAAAGGGCATCCCCATCATCTTTTACTTCGACGGCGTTCACGAAGACTACCATCGCCCCGGCGATGAAGTCTCCAAAATCGACTTTCAAAAAATGGAGAAGGTCACACGCACCATCTACGTCACCATGCGCGAACTCGCCAACGCGCCCGCGCGCCCGCGCGTGGACAAACAACTCCCCGCCGGACTTCAGAACTAAAGCGGCCCTCTCATCAATCATTATTCAACGCCGCAGGACAGCAAGCGACGCCAAGAACAACCGGAAGCCAAGCCAGCGCTTCAGCCCATGAGCCGAACGCTGGCTTGGCTTCCGGTTGTCCTCTATGCCTTACGGCGTCCGCTGCGTTTAAATTCTCCCCGCCATGATTGACACACGCCGCGCGCTCATCCCTCACAGTCGCGCGCTCATCTTCAGCCATCGGGCGGTCATTTTGACACGCCGCGCGGTCATCCGTAGCCCTCGCGAGGTCGTTCCAAGCCGACGCGACATCGTTCGCGGGCCTCGCGACATCGTTCAAGTCGCTCGCGAGGTCGTTCGAGTCGCTCGCGAGAGCGTTCGAGTCGCTCGCGAAGTCGTTCGTAGCCCTCGCGAGGTCATTCTTTGGCGACGCGAGGTCGTCCAAGTTGCTCGCGAGGTCGTTCGTGAGCCTCGCGAGAGCATCCGTGGGCCTCGCGAGAGCGTTCGTGGGCCTCGCGAGGTCGTTCCCAGGCGGCGCGAGGCCGTTCGTGGGCGGCGCGCGGGCGTCGAAAAGTGGCGCGCGGGCGTTGGTTTGGGCGGCGGTGCCAGTTGTTAGGCAAACGTGGCGGGCGTGTTTGGTCTCGCGCAGGTTGAAAGTGTGCGCGCGTTGGGGTTGAGGCGGAGAGCGGGAAGGGGTGGCTTACGCGCCGTCGTTGCGGGCGGCGGCGTGTTCGCGCGCGGGCGTGCCGGCGTCGGTTTCACGCGCGGCGGGCAGGGGTTGGCCGGACATTTCAGCGAAGAGTTGCTCGTAGCGGTCAACGACGTGCTCCCAGTCGTAGAGTTGACGCACGCGGGCCTGGGCGCGGTGGCGGTAGGAGGCGACCAATGAGGCGTCGCGCAAGACGCGTTGCAGTTTGTGCGCGAGGTCGTCTATGTCCGCGTAAGGGATGCCAGCCTCACCGACGGCTTCGACGTTCTCGGGAGCGTCCAAGGTCAAGACACAGTTGCCGTAACCCATCGCTTCCAAAAGCGCTGGGTGCGTGCCGCCGACTTCCGTGGCGTGTATGTAGCAGTAAGCGTTCTGCTGTAGAGCGCGATAGTCTTTGCCGAAGACGAAGCCCGTGAAGATGATGCGCTTGTCGCCCTCCGCACGCTCGCGTAGCTCCCGTATGTACTCGTGCGCGTAGGGCGCATCGCCCACCACCAACAGCTTATGAGACGTTCTCACTTTTTTGAAGCCTTCGATAACCAGGTGAGCGTTGTTCTCAGGCTCAAGACGCGAGACGTACAACACGTAACGCTGCGGCTCCACGCCCCAACGCCTCACAGCCACAGGGTCTGGACGCCGCTCCACCTCGGCCCCATACGCAATCATTGTGGAATCGGCTTTGTAACGCGCGCTATAATAATCCTGTATCACGCGCGCGTCCGTCACAATCCGCGTCGGCAAGATGGTCGCCAAGCGCTCGGCCAGCAGGTAATAACGACGACCCAGCCAGTTCCATTTCCGACGCTTGTGCTCAAGGCCGTCAACGTTGAGCGCCACGGGCGTTCCCGTGAGCCGCAGGATGGGAGCGAACGGCGCGTTGGCCGCGTTGCAAATCAAAGCCGCATCGTAACGCGCGGGCACGGCCCACAACGCAGACAGAAAACTGTGGACCACCGTGTCGAAATACTTGTGGCGAATCGTCGGCAGCACCTTCAAACGCACGCCGTGATACTCAAGCTGGCGCGGGCTGACATAATGCGAGCGACAGTACACAGTCACCTCATGGCCGCGCTCGACCAGACGCGTCGCAAGATGCTCCGTGAAGGTCTCAAACCCACCGTAGCTCGCCGGTATCCCACGCGTTCCCAAAATCGCTAGACGCATCTGTGTGCCACACGGAAGCCCGACAACATAACGAGCGGAGCAGCAAGACTCAGTATGAATAGCTCGCCTCTCGTCATCTATCGTCCACGCTTCCTTAACGCTCTTCCCCTTTCACGAACGGCCCGCTCGTAAACTTCCAACGTCAATCGCGCCGTCTTATGCCAGTCAAACAGCCTTGCCCTCTCCAATCCCTTGCGGCGCATCAACGCACGCAGAGCGGCGTCGTCAATCACACGCCCGATAGCCGCCGCAATCGCTCCCTCGTCAAACGGGTCAACCAAAACTCCCGCCTCACCCATCACCTCCGGCAAGCTCGTGCGGTCGCCAGCAATCACAGGCACGCCACACTGCATCGCTTCGAGCGGCGGCAGACCGAAGCCCTCAAAGTATGAAGGATAAACGAACAGGAGCGCTCCTGTGTACAGTGCGGGCAAATCCTGCTCCGATACATAACCCGTGAAAGTCACAAAATTATGTAGCCCGTACGTCTCCACCGCCCGCAACGTCTCGTCGTACAACCACGCGCGCTTGCCGACGAGGACAAGTCGCGGCAGCGATGATTCACCACGACCGCGGAGCAAACTAGCATACGCCGCCAGCAGCCGTACCAGATTTTTGCGCGGTTGAATCGAGCCGACCGCCAGCACGTAAGCCCCCTTGATGCCGTATGCCTCGCGCACGCGCTTCAACTCGCGCTCGTCCGCGACCGGAGTAAAACGCTTTGCGGCTGCCAAGGGCGTCGCGGTCGTGCGCTCCACAGGGATGCCGTACGTTTTGACGATGTCGCGCCGCGAATAGTCTGAAGAAGTGATGACGTGCGCGGCGGCACGCGCCGTGCGCCGCACCGTCAAACGCAACTGCAAACGGCTGCGCCGCTTGAACGTCTGCGGCAAATGCTCAAACGACAAATCGTGAATCGTGGCGACGACGGGGCAAGGCGGCAGAGGCGGCGCAGTATACTGCACGTGCAGCAAGTCAACCGGACGCCGCCGTAACTCGGCCGAGAGCGTCAGCGGTATCCTCACCAGCGGCGTGTGCGGCTGCGTCAAACGGACCGCAACGTGCGGCCAGCGTCCTCTATAACGCTCGACGGCCTCGCGCTTCGTCACATACAGCGTGTAACGATTGCGCTTGTCAACTTCAGCCAGCGCTTCAATCAAATTCGTGATGTAACTCTCGTTGCCGGCCAAGCCCGTGCCCACGGAGTGCGCGTCAATCGCTATCTGCAAAGGTCTGGACGAAGCTTCGGAATGCGTGACGGAAGGCGAAGGATGAAGCGCCGGCAACGCCTGTTCATTCATCATCCCGCCTTCGTCCCTCATCGCTTCTTCGTCATCCTTCATCCTTTACCCTTCAGACTTCCCCGCCTGCTCTTCGAGGACGCCGCGAAAGCTCTTGCGATGAACCGGACAACACCCGTGCGCGCGCAGCGCCGCCAAATGCTCGCGCGTGCCGTAGCCGACGTGTTTCGTGAAATTGTAGTGCGGGTAAAGTTCGTGAAGCTCGCGCATCAAGCGGTCGCGGTGGGTCTTGGCGATGACGCTGGCGGCGGCGATGGAGGCCGAAACCGAGTCGCCGCGAATGATGGCGCGCTGCGGCAAGGCACACTCTTTCAACTGCAACGCATCAATCAAAATGAACTCGGCGCACGGCTCAAGCTTCGTGACAGCTTCGAGCATCGCGCGCCGCGTTGCTTCCAAGATATTGATGCGGTCTATCTCATCCGGCCCGACGAGGCCGACGCTATAACAGAGCGCCGCCTGTCGCAGTTCTTCAGCGATGCGCTCGCGCTCTTTGGCCGTCAGCTTCTTCGAATCGTCCAGACCTTCAGGCAGCGGCGCTTCGGGATTCAAGATAACGGCGGCCGCAACGACCGGCCCGGCCAGCGCGCCTCGGCCCACCTCGTCCACTCCGGCAATCAACTGGAACCCGCGCGCACGCGCTTCGTCTTCAAAAGAAGTTCCGATTAAAGAGACACGACGCCGACGGCGATTGCTTGCGGGCGAAGGCTGTTGGATGATTGATGAAGAGCAAGGTTGAGAATTGAAAGCTGAAAGGTGAAGCGAAGATGCTTGCTCTTCGCTTGTCGCTTCCGGCTCATCTCTCATTGCTTCTTCTTCATCCCTCATCCTTTCGGCCTTCCCCGTTAGTTCCTTAGCCCTTCTTCGCGGCTGCGGCCTGCTGCGCCTGCGTCGGGCGCGTATCCTTCTCGCGGATACGTGCGGCCTTACCGCGCAGCTCACGCAGGTAATACAGCTTCGCGCGACGCACGCGGCCGCGCTTGACCACATCGATGTGGTCAATAATCGTGGCGTGCAGCGGGAAGATTCTTTCGACGCCGACGCCGAAGCTGGTCTTGCGCACCGTAATCGTCTCGCGCACGCCGCCGTGCTTGCGCGCAATCACGACGCCTTCAAACGCCTGCAAGCGTTCCTTCGTTTCGGATTCTTTAATACGCACGTGGACGCGCACCGTATCGCCCGGCTGAAATGCCGGAATGCCGTCGCGCTTCTGCTTGTTTTCGATAGTATCTAAGCGGTTCATTTTTCAACTCCATTTTCGATTTTTAGATTTTAGATTTGCGATTGGACAAGGATAAAGGATAAAAGCTGCGACAGTTTTTATATTCAGATTCCACAGAATCTGTCCTCTTCCAATCTAAAATCGCAAATCTAAAATCAAAAATCTTTTTTCAATAAGTCCGGCCTGTTGCGCTCGGTCTTCTTCAAAGCCTGTTCGCGACGCCAGCGCTCAATCTGCGCGTGGTGGCCGCCGAGCAAAATCTCCGGCACGCGCAGCCCGCGAAATTCCGGCGGGCGTGTGTAGTGCGGGTAATCCAAGAGTCCTTCGCTGAAGGATTCGTTGACGGCGGAAGTCTCATTGCCCAGCGCGCCGGGAATGAGCCTGACGACCGCGTCAACGACGACGACCGCCGCCGGTTCGCCGCCCGACAGAACGTAATCCCCGATGGAAATTTCGTCCGTCACCAAAGCTTCTGCCACGCGCTCGTCAACCCCCTCATAGCGCCCGCAGATTAAAACCGCGTGCTCAGACCTTGCTAACTCACTCGCCAAGCTTTGCGTTAGCCTCCGCCCCTGCGGCGAGAGCAGCACGACGCGCGTTCCGTCGTCATAAAGACTCTGCTCGCTCGCGCCCGTCAATTTTTCAACCGCGGCGAAAATCGGCTCCGGCTTTAAGACCATCCCGTCTCCGCCGCCAAACGGGCGGTCATCAACGATGTGATGCTTATCGCTCGTCCACGCGCGCAAATCATGCGCGGCGATTTCCACCAATCCGGCGGCGCGTGCGCGCCGGACAATCCCATAATCAAAGACCTCGCGAAAGAAGTCTGGGAAGATAGTGATAATGTCAAAGCGCATAGAGCAGATGTTAGATGTCAGGCACCGGATGTTAGTTAAAACCGAAAGCTGACATCCGGCATCAGGCCGCTGGCATCTACCTCACTCGGCTTCAACCGTGTACGTGACAGCAATCTGGCCGCCCGCCGGAACGACCACCTTAAACTGCACATTGTTGACGCCGAGGCGTTCGCTCGTCGTCGAGCTTTCCGTAATCTTCCATTGGTTGTTGTCGTAGCGTTCGATGCCCTCGCGCACGAACGCTTCGGCGGGACGCGGCCCGCGATTACTCAAAACGACCTCAACTCTCGTCACCAACTTATCGCGGCTGTGATTCTCGCTGTTGAGATAATTAACGACGCGGCGCTCAAGCACGCGGCGCGTTCCGAAGAGCGTCGCGGAGCGGCCCTGATTAACTGTAAAGTCGCCGCCACGCGGCGTAAAACCGATGCGGTCTTGCCCGACGACCTGCGCGATTGTGCCCGTGCGTTGATAAATACTGACTAATCCGGCGGGCATCGGCGCGCTCGCCGTGTTTTTGGCGACGAGCCGCACTTCCAATCCGCGCGGCAGCAGGATGAAACCGCCGCGTCCCATCGTCTGCGTGTCATACGTGTTCTCAAAGACGTTGCGCCGCACGATGGCGAGCCGCGCGCGCTGGAAGATTGGGAAACGGTTGATAGTCGCGTTGGCATTAAGACTGAGATTATTGCCGAGCGTGAAGCGATTGAACGCGCTTAAGCTGCTCACGTCTGCGGAAGGCACGCTGGCGGATTCGTCGTCGGAGCCGATGTTCATCGTGTTGGCGGCGAGATTCGGCCCGCCCTGCGACACGTACGAATCACGATAGCCGCCCCGGTCATCAGCGATGAGGGAAATCTCGCCCGCCACCAAATCAATTGTTCCGGCGGCGATGTCAACTCCCGTCGAGTTATAAAGCGAGACCCACGAATCGAGCGTAGCGGAGGTTGGAGCGTCGCCCGCAATAGCCGGCGGCTCAAGCACCAACGCATAATCGCTGCGCCATGCGACGTTTGGCGCAAGATAATCCACCTGCACACGTTTGCGCGCTCGCACGCCCCTGTTTTGAATCACCAAATGCAGCACCGGAGATTTTTCGTTGTTCACCTGCGCGCCGTCGTAGGTCACGTCTTGCCGCAAGACCTCCGCGTCTTCGGCCAGCACGCGCACCGTGCGGATGTTTGCTCTCGGCATTAGGCTACGCCACTCTAACGTGTTGAGTCCTGGCTGCAACTCAATCGTGCGTTCCTCTAAAAATTCGCCAATGCCCGCGTTGTAAATCGTCAGGTGCGAGAGGTCGTTGCCGCTGGATTGCGCCCGGGCCGTGTGCGCGTAAGCAAAGCAACACAGGACCAACGCGAGAAGCAAACTCCTCCGGCTTCTCACAGCGTGTCTCTCCCTGTTGGCCCAAGCAAACATCATTAACAAACGTTCTCGGAGAAAAACCCTCTAAAATTCAAGCAATCCTTCGGGCGCGTCAACGCGAATCAGCTTCCGCTCAATATCAATTTCGACGCAAATCTCTTCGGCCAGCGGAATCAAATGTTCGCGGCCCGTCGCCACGTTATCAACCGCCAGCACTTCCACGCCGCCCGTGCGCAACACTTCGCGCACGCTTCCTATCTCTTCGCCTTCGACTGTTTCAACGCGGCAACCCTCAAGCTCCCAATCGTAGTACTCATCTTCGGGCAACTCGACGCGCTCGGCTTCGGGCACTGCGAATTCGTAGCCGACGAGCGCGCTCGCCGCTTCGATGGAATCGTAACCCGCAAACTTCAGGATGATGCGCCCGGATTGAAACCAATGGTCTTCGAGAGTGAGCGACTGGCGGCTGCCGTCTGTGCCGACCGCAATCAATCTTTCCAGCCCCTCGAAGCGCTCTGGGAAATCGGTCAACAAATCCGCGACCAACTCGCCGCGCAAACCGCGCGTCTTGACCGCGACGGCCACCGCCACCAATTCTTCCACGGCAGCAGCATCTTCTTCTTTTGGCGCGCCCGTCTCTTCGCGTCTCGTCATTCCACAATTTCGAGAATGAAGCGACGGTTCTGCTTAATGCTCGCCGCGTGCAACAGCGTGCGCAGAGCGCGCACCGTCCGGCCCTGTCGCCCGATGAGCTTGCCCATGTCAGACTCCGCCACGCGCACTTCGATGATGACCGTCGTTGGGTTGCGCTCAATCTCGCGCACGTCCACCGCCTCGCGCTCATCAACGAGCGCCTTGACGATCATTTCAACGGTTTCTTTCATACGAAGTTCAAAAATCTAACGTCACAAAGAGAATTTAACTACTCTTTGGACGTTAGACAGTCTCGGCCGGCGCGGCTTGCGCCTTCGCGTTGGCTTTAATCAGGCGGTTGACGGTTTCGGTCGGCTGCGCGCCTTTCGACAACCAGTACTGAACGCGCTCCGCGTTGAGATTAATCTCGGCGGGCTGCTGCGTCGGGTTATACGTGCCTAGGTTTTCGAGATACGAGCCATCGCGCTTCGACAGCTTTTCCTTCACCACAATGCGGTACGAAGGTCTCTTCTTCGCGCCCATGCGCATCAATCTAATAGCTAACAACTTTCAATCCTCCAGTGATAAGTGATAGGTGATAGGTGATAGGTGATAAGAGAAAAGCTGCTTTCTGTTTCTTATCACCTATCACTTATCACCTATTACTGCTTTAACGTTTCTTCCAGCGTTTCTTTTTGCCTGTTCGTTTGCGTGATGGCCCGGCGGGCAGAGCGGGCAGACCGCCCTCTTCATCGCCGCCGCCACCATTGCCCATCATGCCGCTCATGTCGGGCATTCCCATCATTCCGGCCATGCGGCGCATCATCTTGCCCTTCAAGCCGCCTCCGCCGCCTCCGCCGCCGCCAAAAATACCCGTGCCGGAGATTTGACGCATCATCTGCCGCATCTCCGTGTACTGCTTAATCAGGGCATTGACTTCCGCGACCGTCACGCCCGAGCCGCGTGCGATGCGGCGACGACGGTTCGCGTTAAGGATGCGATGGTCATTGCGCTCCGCAACCGTCATCGAATCGATGATGGCTTCCGTGCGTTTGAGTTCCTTCTCCATCTGCTTAGTCTGCTCTTCGGACAAGTCGGGCATCCCGATGCCGCCCAAGAGTTGGTCGGGCAGCAGCTTCATAATCTTGGAGAAAGAGCCGAGGCGTTTGACCTGCCGCAACTGGCCGCGAAAATCGTCTAAGGTAAACTGGTTCTTCTGTAGCTTCTTGAGCTGCTCTTCGGCTTCCGATTGGTCAACCTTCGACTGCACCTCTTCAATCAGCGAGAGCACGTCGCCCATGCCGAGGATGCGCTGCGCGATGCGGTCTGGATAAAACGGCTCCAGCGCGTCGTACTTTTCACCGACGCCGACGAACTTGACGGGCTGACCTATCACTTGCTTGATTGACAGCGCCGCGCCGCCGCGCGCGTCGCCGTCCATCTTCGTTAAGATGACGCCCGTGATGCCGACCTGACGGTGAAACTCCTCAGCCGAACGCACGGCGTCCTGCCCCGTCATCGCATCGGCCACAAACAAAGTCTCGACCGGATGCGTCTCGGCCTTGATGCTCACTAGTTCGTTCATCAACTCGTCGTCGATGTGCAAACGCCCGGCCGTGTCAATGAGCAGCGTGTCGTAACCGGTTTGCTGTGCGTGTTTATGCGCTTCGCGAACGAGTGTTAAGGGGTCGTTGGTTTCGGGCAGTTCAAAGATGGCCTGTCCCGTGGCCTTCGCGATGACCTTCAACTGCTCGCGCGCCGCCGGGCGATAAACGTCCACCGAGACTAAGAGCGGCTTGCGTTCCTGATTCTGCGCGAGCCAGCGCGCAATCTTGCCCGTCGAGGTCGTTTTGCCGGAGCCTTGCAGCCCGACAATCATCACGACGTTTGGTATCGTCTTCGTGAAAACGAGCCTTGAGGATTGTCCACCGAGCAGTTCGACCAGTTCGTCGAAAACGATTTTGACGACCTGCTCCGAAGGCTTCAATTCCTGCCAGACCTGCTGCCCTTCAGCCTTCTCCTTCACGGACGCGATGAAATCTTTGGCGACCTTGTAATTAACGTCGGCTTCGAGCAGCGCGAGCCGGATTTCGCGCAGCGCGGCATCGACGTGCGCCGGTGTGAGCACGCCTTCGCCGCGCAGATTCTTCAGCGTGCGCTTCAGCTTGTCGGATAAAGATTCGAACATACACTTATAGACAGAAACCGCCCCGGAGGCGGAAACGAAGATGATACTGGCGGCTGTAAAGAGTGTCAAGGCAAGGGGTAAGAAGGCAAAAGGTAATAAGGAGGACTCATCGCCGCCGGATTTTTCAAAAGGGCAGTCGAGCTTTATCTACTGAGGCGGTTTTCGCCTCACTTTTACCTTTTAGCTTTTTACTTTCGCCTTGTTTGTGCTAAATTCTGCGCCGTACATACGCGTTCGATGAACGGGAGCGGTCGTCTTGTGTGGGAGCAGCGACCGAGCAGCCCGTGAATACCCTTCAGTCTTGATACCCGACAGCTTTATATCTGAAACCGCGCGGCGATTCGTAGTTTAGTGTGTTGCCAAGCCAAGCACGCTCTAACGTCCTCGCTTTGTATCGTGGGAAAGTGAATAAAGAAAAACCTACAGCAGAATCCGGCATCGTCAATTTGGCCGACGCGCGAGTGCGTCTTCGTTCGCGCGCGGGGCGGGCCAATATGTCGCGCGAGTCTTTGGAAAGCGAACTCGAAGCCGTCCGGCTGCTGCTCGACCAAGGGCTGACTTCCGAAGCCAAAAGCCGGCTCACGCCTTTGATGGCGGCAGCGCGCGGTGACGCTTCGCTGCTGGCGCAAACGCGTTGCGCGCTCTCGTCGGCGCTGGAGATGGAGGGGAAATATCGCGACGCGCTCGAAGCCGTGCAGATGTATGAAAGCCCGGAGGCGCGCGCCAAGTTGGAGGCGGATGCGCTCTCCTGCCTGCGCGTGCAAATCGGCCTCGCCTACAACTACACGGGCGACCATCCGAAAGCCATCGCGCTCCTGAACGCCGCCCTGCGTGAGACGCAAGATGCCCCCGCCATAGCGCCCACGCAAATCGGTGCCATCTATGCCGCGCTGGCCCGCGTCTATCGCAGCATCAACGAATACACCATCGCCCGCGACCACTCGCACAAAGCTTTGGAACATTACCGCACCACGGGCGATTGGCGCGGGCTTGCCGAGGCTTACTTCGGCTTGGGCGTCGCCGATATACATGAAGGTCAGTACGATATCTCGCTCGAAAATTTCGAGCAGGCTTTGAAGCTCATCGGTGAGCGTCCAGCGCCTTACTTGCAAGGTAGGATTTACGCCAACATGGCCGGCTCCTGCTGGTTTCTCAAGCGCCCGCAGGAGGGCATCCGTTATCTCGAAAAGGCTATCAGCTACTACGAGCGCACAGAGCACAAGGCTAACGCCGCGCTCGGCTACAACAATCTGGGCATCAATCTGATGCTCGTCGGCGAATGGAATCGCGCGCAGGATGCTTTGGAGCGCTCGTTGGCTCTCGCTTCGGAAATTGATAAGCGCGGCGCGAAAGTGGCGATTATTCTTGATTCGCTCGGCGAGTTGCGCACGCTGCGCGGCGACCTCGCTGAAGCGCAAGAGATTCTCGAACGCGCCGTTGCGCTGGCGACGGAGAACGGTAATAAGTGGTACATCGGGCAGACAACGCGCACGCTCGGTCGTTGTCATCTTCAGATGAACGACGGCGCTGGCGCGCTTGAGTTAGGACAGCAAGCTTTAATCCTCGCCGAGCAGATAGGCGACCGCCACGCCATCATCGAATCACACCTCTTGCTGGCCGAGGCCAATCTCGCCTGCGGCAAACTCGACGAATGCGCCGCCGAGCTACAGAAAGTCACAACCGACATCACGGATTCGGCCACCGACATGGGTTTCGCCGGTGAAGCGCAACGTCTCTCCGGTATGCTCTCGGTCGCGCAGCAGGACGCTGTGCTGGCCGCGCAGCACTTCGCGCGCAGCGTCTCTATCTTCGACCTTCTCGGCGACCGCTATCGCGGCGCGCGTGCCCATTATCAACTCGGTCGCACCTACGCGCACACGCAGCCCGAACGCGCCGCAGAGCACTTGGGCCGCGCCGTTCACACTTTCCGCGAAGTCGGCGCACGCCTCGATTTGCAACGAGCCGAAGAGGCGCTCAATGCTCTCGACCGCAACGCGCCCGAGCAGCAGAACGAACGCTCCGCGCTCACCCAACTGCTCACCCTGCGCCTCGCTGAAGCCGTCGCTTCACGCGAACTGCTCTTGCGCGAGTTGGCCGCCATCGTGCATCAAGAGACCAACGCGCGCCGCGTGTTGATTGCCGAAACGACCGACGATAATCGCGCGAAGGTCGTCGTCGCACACGGCTGCACAAACAATGAGAGCGCACGCCTGGCAACCCACCTCTGCCTCGCGAAAAACGACGCCGAGCGAGAACAACTGGCGCTCGCGCAGGATGCGAACATTTTTCTATTGCACGCGCCGAACGCTCAGCCAGCCACCTTGTTTATCTCACCGCGCACGGCGCAGCTTCCCGGTAATATCTCGCTTGAGCCGCTGCTGCGCGTCGCTGAACTCGGCATGGATGTCTGCGCTTTGCGTGCGCGCACGCGCGCCGGCCGCACCACGCCCGAGCAAGACCAGCTTGCGGGCGCGAGCATGATGCCGGGCTTTATTCATTCCAGTCCGGCGATGACGCGCCTCGTCGAAGAGGTGCATAAGATTCGCTCGTCGGACGTGACCGTGCTTGTCACGGGAGAATCAGGGACGGGCAAGGAACTTGTCGCCCGCGCCATCCACGCCATCTCGTCGCGCCGCTCGAAAGTCTTTGTGCCCTTTAACTGCACGGCTGTTCCGAAAGAACTCTCCGAAGGCTATCTCTTCGGCTATCGTCGCGGCGCATTTACCGGCGCGGTCAACGATTCGACCGGCGTTATCCGTTCCGCCGCGGGCGGCACGCTCTTCCTCGATGAGATTGGCGACCTTCCGCTCGACGTGCAGCCAAAGCTCTTGCGCTTTCTGCAAGAGGGCGAGATTCAACCCCTTGGCGAGCAACGGCCCATCAAGGTTGACGTGCGCATCATCGCCGCCACCAACACAGACCTCGAAGAGATGGTCGCGCAGGGGCGTTTTCGTGAAGACCTCTATTATCGTCTCAACGTCATCCGCTTGCGCGTGCCCCCCTTGCGCGAACGCCGCAGCGAGATTCCGACCATCGTTAACTACTACATCAACCACTACTCCGCGAAGTTCGGACGCCGCGACATAGAGATTACGCCGCAGGCCGTTGACCTCCTGATGGTCTGCGAGTGGCCCGGCAACGTACGCCAGCTTTGCAACGAAATTCAGCGCATCGTCGCCCGCGCCGAAGACGGCGCGGTGCTTTCGCCAGACCATCTCTCGCCTGAACTCAAGCGCGCCGCCGCCATCGTCTCCGCCCCCGATGCCATCACGCCCATCAGCACCGTTGCCTCCGCCCCCGGCCAGCACGTCACACTGGCCGACGCGATGGCCGAACTCGAACGCCGTATGATAGCCGAAGCCCTGCGCAAGCACGGCGGCAACATCTCCCGCGCCGCCCGCGAACTCGGTCTCACACGTCGCGGTCTCTACCTCAAACTCGAACGCCACGCGCTGAGCGCCAGCGCTTAAACACTTACAGCCAAGCCAGCACGTCTCTCCTGAGAAATAATTTTCAGCCAGTTTGTATTTTTAGCTTCCTGCGTCAGACTGTTTCACTGGCATGGGCCTCCTCGGGGCCACCAGAGGGGTCTGGTGGAAAATGGAGCATCGTGCCGCAGTCCGTCAAGGGGGTGAAGGGATTGCCTCGCATAGGGAGTGCGGGGTCTCCTTATCCAAGTAGCCCCCGAGCGGGCTACTCGCTTTTCAAGGTCAATCAACTGCCCAGTAACAGCGAAAGCAGAAGGGGAAGCCGTCACGGCTTCCCCTTCTGCTTTTCCTCGCGTAAATGGTCTCGTTAAGGCTGAAAGCCGGCGCTTCGCCAGAAGGGCGCGGGGTCGTACATGCGCCCGCGCGTGATGACGAATTTGACGTTGCGAATGTCGCTGATTCTGTCGAGCGGATTACCGTCAACGATAATCAGGTCTGCAATCTTACCTCGCTCGATGGTGCCAAGCTCGTGGTCCAGTTTCATCACGCGCGCCGGAACAATGGTCGCCGTTTGAATGGCCTCCATCGGCGTCATGCCCGCGCGCACGTAAAGTTCCAACTCTCTATACTCCGTATGACCTGGCACGACGAGGTCTGTGCCCGCCACTATGGGCACGCCCGCGCGCCAGAGCGCGACCGTCAGCTTGCCCGCCAGATTCAGAGATGGCAGCACGCGCTCGGCCACGTCCGGCGCAACGCCCGTGTTATTCAAGATTGCGGAGAGCGCCGGCGGAACTTTCGTCATCCCCGGCTCATACGTCACGAAGGGCGTCTTGAGCGAATGCAAATTCAACTCGCCGCGCGCCAGTGTGGGGTCAACGACGGTGCCGCGCTCTTTGAAAAATTTGATGGCGGCCTGCGCTTCCGGCGATTCGAGATTGATGGGCGGCGGGGTGACGCCCGGCTGCGGACGCCAATCGCGCCCGCGCAGCACGCGCGCCAGAAAGTTGACGTGGTTAATCTGGTCCATTCCGGCTTCGACGGCTTGATACGCGTTCATGCCCGCCGGCACGTGGCCCGTGACGGTCATGCCCAGGCGATGAGCTTCCGTGGTGATGACCGCGACGAGTTCCGGCTTCAGCGATTGATAAATCTTAATCTGCTCGTAGCCCGCCTTGTGATAACGCTCGACGAGTAAGCGCGCTTGTTCGGGAGTTTCCGCGAGGTTGTTGCCGAGCGCGTCGGGCGGGCTGTCAATGATGCCCGCGAGCAGGAGCCTTGGGCCTGTGATGCGGCGCTCATTGATAGCCTGACGAATGGGCAGGATAAACTCCGGCTCGTTTCCGGCGTCGCGCATAGTCGTTATCCCCGCGGCCAGAGAAGCCGGAATCCACTCGCTTTGCGCCGCATGGGCGTGCATGTCCCAAAGGCCGGGCAAAAGCGTCCGCCCGCGCGCATCAAAGAGCTTTGTGCCTTTGGGAATCTTGACAAAGGCCCGCGCCCCCGCGGCAACGATGCGTTCGTTCTCAATGAGCACGACCGAATCACGTATGGGCGGCTGGTCTGTGCCGGTAATCAACAGCCCGCCGACGACGGCATAGCGACCAGCGTGCAGCGGGCTGATGCTCTGGGAAATCTTTTCGAGGTCTGCGACCGCATCCTTCGCTGCCTGTGCGACGAAGAGGGGCAAGTTTGCTTCGTAGCCTTCGAGCACGGCCTCAAGGCGGTCAAGCTCTGCGTCTGGACTGACGACCGCGACGAGGCGCTGCTCCGTATCGAACCACACGGTCTCGCGTCCCCACATCAAGCCGCTCACGCTGTAGCGCTCCAAAAGCACCTCTTTGCCGTTAAAGCTCACGCGGTCTCTGCCGCGTAATTCAAAGCTCGCGCGACCGTCCGGCAAAGTTTTGAGTCCATCCTTCGCGCCGCGCTGCGCCTGATAGCGAAAGAGCATCATCTGCATCGAGACGGGAAGCAGCCCCGCGTTCGGGAAAGAGCGCTCCGTGAGCTTGACGCTTCTGGTCTGCCCGCCTTCGCGAATGAGCGCCGCGCCGGGTTTCATCTCAAGAGCGACATCTATTTCGGAGCGCGTGGAGGTGCGTCCCTTGATTTCGAAGCTTTCGGGCGTGAGGTCGGCGCGTGTGCGCAGGCGGGCCGCGAGCGGCACTTTATCGCCCAGGTAGTTAATCTCGAATTTCGACTCCAGCGAGAGCGCGCCGCCATCCTCGCGCGTTATCTCGTAGCTCTCAGCGCCGACCGGATACTGCAACTTGTAGATGCGAAACTTCCCACGCTCCACAACTTCCGGCGCTCTCGTGCTTCCCTGCCCTGTGTTGAAAGCAAACGGCGAGACGGCAATTGACACGAAAGCCAAGAGCGCGGCTGCTCGAATCAGGCGACCGCTCAGAGAGAGATTTTTCGTCACAGACATACGGCAGACCTCTTCGAGGAGCGCAGGAAGAGAAACTTCAGCGCTGAATATTACGTTATCAGCTATTAACGTAAATCTTGGCCCGCTTGTTTACGTCTAATTATCCGCTGACAATTTTTGAACGGAAACAGAAAGCCCTCTATGAGTTTAGATTTTCTCAACTTCGCCTTTTTCAGAAAGCACAGAGACTACGCCGCCATTTTTCTGCGACTGCTCATCGGCTCATTTCTCATCTGGGGCGTGCAGGACAATATCTTAAGCTCCGAGCGAATGCGGGAGTTTGAGCATTTTCTCGCGGCCAAAGGTGTTCCTCTGCCGCTCGTCGCGGCGCACGTCTCCGTCTACGCGCAGTTTATCTCGGGCCTCTCGATTCTGCTGGGAGCGTTCGTTCGCCTGACATCCCTGCTGCTGATTATCAACTTCATCGCGGCCATTGTCATCGCTCATCGTGGTGATACGTTTGCGGGAATGTTTCCGGCGCTGATGATGCTCGTGGCCGGATTCTTCTTTCTCTTTCACGGCGCGGGCCGGTTGTCCGTTGACGAAGCTTTGGACAGACGCACGCAGCACAGGCGCGCCGAGAGCATGAGGCAAGCCGAGCGTTCCGTTTGATTGATGTTTGCTTTTACATCCGGTGAAACGCAGGCGCGAGCGCGGCTGAAGGGGCGCGCTCGCCCTGGTACAGGACGCGCTCCAGGAACAAGCCTGACGGCGGTGCTGTCCAGGCGGCGGGCGCGTTGGAATAATTCTCAAGCAGAGCGTTAAAGCCATCAATGGTCAGATGTCCGCGGCCCACCTCAACGAGCGCGCCCGTTAGTCGCCTGACCATCTTCCAGAGAAAATGGCTCGCGCCGATGCGAAAGAGGATGAGGTCGCCGTGCGTTTGCACCACAGCCGTGGCGACGTGCACGAGCGTAGAGCTTTGCGCCTCCGTGCTCTCACAAAAAGAGCGGAAGTCGTGACGACCCACTAGATGGCGGCAGGCTTCCGCCATCTGCGCCGCGTTGAGCGAATCGCGCACCCACCACACAAATGCTTTGCCGAAGGCCGTGCGCCGCGTGGAGATTTGGTAAAGGTACGAGCGCGAAAGGGCGTCGTGGCGAGCGTGAAAACGCGGCGGGGCAATTCCGAGTTTGAGAATATTTATGTCGTGAGGCAGCAAGCGGTTGACGCCGGCGTGAAGTTGGCGGGCGACTGACGCCTTGAGCGGATTCTTCAACTTCATGTGCGCCACCTGACAAAGCGCGTGCACGCCCGCGTCTGTGCGGCCCGAGCCGCCGATTTCGACTTCAGTTTCGAGAAAGGTCTCCGCCGCTTTCGTCAGTTCGCCCTGGATGGTGCGCTGGTGCGGCTGCTTCTGCCAGCCGCCGTAGCGCGTCCCCTCATACTCTATCTCCAGCCGCCACGTCTGCATAAGTCTTCGTTTGGTCTTCGCCAACTTAGAAAAGAAGAGACTTGAAAGTAGAACTTTCCGCAGTCGCACCTTATCATGGGCGCGCACACTTTGCGACAGAAGAGAAGGTCAGGGAGCAGCGGATGCAACTAACACACGAGGGAGCGCAGGCAGTCATGCTCGCCGCGCAGGGCCTACTGCGACGGCCCGCGCGAAAGGCGACGAAGGAAGACGTGCTGCGCGTTATCAGGCAGATGGCTGCCTTGCAGATAGACACGATTAACGTCGTCGCGAGAAGCCCGTACCTTGTGCTGTGGAGTCGGGTTGGTGATTATGATTCGCGCTGGCTCGAAGAACTGCTGGCCGAGGGAAAAATCTTCGAGTACTGGGCACACGTCGCTTGCTTTCTGCCCATTGAGGACTACGCGCTCTATCGTCATCGAATGCTGAACGCCGGTTCGATGGGCTGGCAGTATTCGGACGCGTGGATGAAAACACACCGCGAACAGGTGGATAAGATACTCGGCTTGATACGCGAGCGCGGGCCTGTGCGCTCAAGCGACTTCACGCGCACCGACGGCGGGCGCAGCGGATGGTGGGAATGGAAGCCGGAGAAGCGAACGCTTGAAATGCTTTTCACGGCGGGCGAGTTGATGATTGCGCGCCGCCACAACTTTCAACGCATTTACGATTTACGCGAGCGCGTGCTGCCGTCATGGAGCGACGCGCAATTGCCCTCGCCGGAGCAAACAGAGCGGCAACTCGTCCTCAAGGCCGCCGGCGCGCTTGGCATCACGACCGCCGCCTGGGTCAGCGACTACTTCCGCACCCCGAAGCAGTCAACACGCAGGCTCACCGAAAAACTCGCCGCCGAAGGAGCTTTGCTCTCAATCGAAATTGAAGGCTGGACGGAAACGGCATACGCACATCCCGGCAATCGCCGTCTCATCAAGGAAGCGGCATCCAATCGCCTGCATCCTGAGTTGACGACGCTGCTCTCGCCCTTTGACCCGTTGGTCTGGGACCGCGCCCGCGCGTTAGCGATGTTTGGCTTCGACTATCGCCTCGAATGCTACACGCCCGCGCCCAAACGACGCTACGGCTACTTCACGCTTCCCATTCTTCATCGCGGCCAACTCATAGGGCGGCTCGACCCGAAGGCCCATCGCAAAGAGGGCGTCTTTGAAATCAAGTCGTTGTATCTGGAAAAGGGCGTGCAGGTGACGGATGAGATGCTGAGCGATGTCGCAGGCTGTCTGCGCGAGTGCGCCTTGTGGCACAAGACGCCGGAGATAGTTATCCGCCAGTCTGTCCCGCAGGCGCTCGCCTCGCGCCTGCAAAGGGCCGTGCGTGCGGCATAAAGGTTTACGCCAGAAGATAGACTCAACACAGTTAGAGCGTCTAAACTTCAGCTTGTTGTTCGCTAACACACACTACAGTTGAACTCTGAGCACTGGTCAAAACGATGCTACCGATAATAATAGTCCTGATTGTTGCCACCGTCGTTATCATCGGCCTCTATCAACTGATTATCCAAAAATACTACTGGGGGCCGAAAGGGCCGCCCAAGAAAAACGAGCACGGCAAGCAACCGCATCAAAAGTAGAGCAAGGCAGCAACAGTAGCCTGCTTGTCATTCCTTCTCATCATTTCTCTTTCACTCCTGCTTCCAAGCTTCTCCCCAACGTCCTGTGAAGACGAAGCTTTCCTGAGGGCGGCGCGTGCGCGTTGCGAGTTCCTTTTCCCGCAGGTCTTCGTGCAGCGTTTGCGGGTCGCCCTGATAGCCTAAGGCGATGGCGGCGACCGGCTCATAGCCTTCGGGAATCTGGAACTGCTCGCGCGCCTTCGCGATGTCGAATCCGGCCATCTGGTGCACGACGAGTCCGAGCGCCGTCGCTTGCACGGTCAGGCTCGCGACCGCCTGCCCGACATCGTGAAAGGCATGACGGTTAGGCTTGCCGTTGCGCTCGAAATTGAGCCGCGCGACAGACAGCATCAACACCGGAGCGTGCGCGGCCCAACGACGATTCGCTTCGACGAGACAATCCAACAGCCGTTCAAACTCTACGCCGTCGTCTTTCACGCCGACGATAAAGCTCCACGGCTGCTCGTTAAAGCAGGAGGCGGCCCAGCGCGCGGCCTCCAGCAATTGACGCAGTTTCAACGGCTCGACTGCCCGCGCAGCAAACGCGCGCGGACTCCAACGCTGCTCAATCAACTCTTGAATCTCATATTGACTCGTGGCAGGCTTTTCCATCCGGCAACCTCTCATCACTAAAATTGACGCGTGTTTCCAGTGAGCCTACGCCATCGAGCCTGAAAGCGCTAGCGGCAGCGCAGAGTTCGGACGGCTCTTGTGCGGGCAAAAGTCAGGCTCGTTATGCGCGGGCGCGTCAAGACAAACGACTGGCTACCGAGTTTGAACTGTGTTTCAGCTTGAAGCTGAACCTCTAGGCCCAAGCGGCGTAAGCTAATTCACACAACGCCCTTCACATTCACTCAATAATTTCTGAGCAAAGCCGTAAACATTAGTGGCACTAGCATTGCCTTTTTTCTACAGCAGTTCTTCATACAACGTATCTAATATAGTTCAACAGAACTTAAGGTGGAGGTAAAGCATGTACTTTCTAAATTCACAGCGCACGCTTTGCCACATTATTGAAGATATGAGAACCGGCGAAGCTCCCAACCCCTGCGGCTCAAGAGCCTTCAAGTTAGACATTCTGAACTATCAAGAGGGTAAGCCAAACAAGCTGTTAGAGGTCAAACCGCCGGACATCCCTCTCTGTAAACATTGTGAAAAAGATATGGCGTGGGTGCGTGCGGTCTAGGGGCAAATCCTCCATTGCCCCAAACTCTACACACGTTCTTGGCAAACCTCTCAACAGCAAAACGACCATCCCGCAAACCGGCCAAGCAAACGCCCAAAACCCTCCCCGACAATCTTCGTCAGCTAGTTCAATCCAACCCTGAAAATTAATTATTGACGCGGGGTTTTCCGAGGAGTAGAATCCGCCCAATTTAGGACGGATGCTGAATGTATTCGTTCTGCGTCGGACGGGGTGAGGACGTCAGGCGCAACTTTAGCCATATAGTGAGGCCGGAAACGGCGACAGACTTGCCAAAGCCTGTCGCCGTTTCTGTTTGTTAGGAAAGAGATTCACTAATAGATGCAGTAAAGGTTACACCTCTGTTTACATCTGAAGGTGAAATACGCACACTGCTGTGGAGTCTGCGTTCCCAAGGCCAGGCAATCCTGCTGCATCACGTCGCAGTTATCGAGGCATTCCTGACACGGAGTCTGTGGTTCAGCAGGCCCACATCCAGTTCCACCGGACGCCGAGCAAGCCAAGTATTGGTTATTGCAGGCTTGTTGACACGTAGAGTTAAAACCGCATTGCTGAATGCAAGAGTTTTGTTGGTCAATACAGCAGTTCTCATCAGCCTTCGCGGTGTGGTCTAAGGACAGAAAAACCAGGCAGCCGATTAACAGCGAGAGCGTGATGAGTTGACGAAACAACCGATGCGAGAAAGTTTTTGACATTATTCTCTCCTTTTGTGGTGATTAGTATGAGGCTGACGAAACTTGAGGTTTTCGTCAACAGGAAAGCGTCCCAACGTAAAGCAAGGGGAAGATACTCTGACCACAGAATGGATGTCAATACCC
>CAZEZJ010000004.1:27346-36683 GCA_964516695.1 uncultured Blastocatellaceae bacterium | reverse complement strand
GTTTCCGGCAGGGTTTCAACTACAGTGCATCCACGTCTCGTAAAAAGACATAAATCTTGCGATGTAGATGAAAAAATAGCGGGGGATTGGTAGAGCGCCTGTCTGGCTCAGCCGTCTGGAACGGCGTTTCCAGCAGCCCAACATTTTTACTTTGGGCCTCTATTCAACCATCAGGACCTCAAACGGCACAGAGCGCGGGCTGCTCTTCACCGTTTGAATTCTCACCTGATATTTTCAAATGGACTTGAAGGGGGCTTCAGTGTACTACGAAACTTATGTAAAAAAAAACTAATCTGTTAAGCCGGACATTGTTCTCTTTGAAGACAGAAGGCGGAAGCAATGCGCCCCACGGAAGAATATGAATTGGAAACTCCTTCACTGACGCAAAATGACCAAGCGGAGCAAAGCACATTGCTAACTCGGCGTGACGTCAACACTGACCCGCCTCTAAATGCAGAGTAATTCCGGCAGTTCGTGCCTTATGAGCGACCGATCTGCGTCATCTCTACACGAAATGGGGAGAATGCCTGACCGAGCTGTTGACCGAAGGGCGCTGAAATCCACGTCTCTCATGTTATCGAACAGATGGCATAAAGCTTGCTACTGCTGCGGGAAAGGAGAGGAGTGTACACAACATGAAGAATTTGAGTAAGAAGATTGGCGGGGCCATCCTGACATTTGCTTTTATTTTCGGTATCGCTGCTGCGGCAAGTACTTCGGCTCAGGCGCAATATCGAGATGACCGTGATTATCGGTACGAGCGTCGTGACCGAAATCGTGATGACCGCGAGCGGAATCGGGAATGGCGTCGTCGTCAGCGCGAGCGCGAGAGAGCGCGTCATGATGGCCGCTATGGCCGTAATGATGGCTATAACAATGGCAGGTACGGTCGCAACGGAGGCTATGGCAACAACGGCGGTTACGGCGGCTACGACAACAGGTATCAGATTGAACTGAACCAGGGTTACCAGCAAGGCTTGAACACCGGCGCGAGCGATGGACAGCGCGGCCAGAGCTATAACCCGCAGCGGTCGCGTCACTACAAGAACGCCAACACGCAAGCCTATCGCGAAGGCTTTGTGCGTGGCTATGACCAAGGCTATCGCCAGTACTACGGCAACGGCGACTACCGCAGAGGCAACGGCAGCGGCATCGGAAGTATTCTCGGTGGCATCTTGGGCCGACCTTAAGTAAGCTACTTTCATCAAAGTAACCAGACCGGTTAAAGCAATGCCGCGATTGATTGTCGCGGCATTGCTTTCTTTGTGTCTCTAAAGTTCCAAATCACAACAAGGTTTGAAAACGCCCTGAGGTTTTGAGCTTGCAGGTCATCGAGTTCATTGTTTCGGGGATGCACCGGCGTCGAAAAAAAAGTCTTTCGCAAGGGGACGAGTTGTAACCCTTGACTCCGAATTAGTGTCTGACTTAACAGGGCAGCTCTCCTACCGGACGCGATGACGCGTTGTGGTTTGCGCCCCGCTAATTTTGGGAAAGGGAAAGAAGATGAAGAAACTACTTGCACTTACATTGTCATTGGCTTCCATCGGTTTCGTCGCCACGTCCGCGGAAGCTAAAGCGTCCGAATCATTAAACTCAGCGGCGGCCAACGTCGCGGCAGTTGCCCCGCAGGGCAACATCTACATTGGACCAGGCAGGCGTAATAATCGCCGCTTCAACCGTCGTGTTCGCACTGTGATGCAAACGCGCATGGTGCGCTACGGAAGACAAGTTTTCCGTGAGACTTTTCAAGTCACATATCTGCCGAATGGTAGAACGCACACGAGGCTAATCAGCCGCGTGAGAGTTCGTTAATCATGCGGCAAAGATTAAGAGCCGGTGCTTGCGAGAGAAATTCTTTTGGCAGCACCGGCTCTTAGTTTGCTAAATCCGGCGTTAATTCCGCGTCTAAAGTTCTTGATATTTTGTCTAGGTTGAGACTCCGTGCCGAGGCATTAAATATCTCGCGGTAGGTTCCATTCCGGTCATAGAGTTCTTCGTGTGTGCCGTGCTCGACGACGCGTCCCTCTTTCAGCACGAAAATAATGTCCGCATCAATTATTTGCGAGATGCTATGCGAGATGACGACTGTGGTGCGGTCTTCTTTGATGGCATCGAGACTGTTTTTTATCTGCTCGGTGGCAATCGCGTCGAGGCTCGCCGTCGGTTCGTCTAAAAAGATGATGGGCGGGTCTTTGAGGAACAGCCGCGCGATGGCGATGCGTTGCTGTTGCCCGCCGGAGAGCAGGTGCGCCTCTGATTCATACTTCTTTGGAAGCTGCTCGATTTGCTCATGCAAATAAGCTTTGCGCGCCGCTTCTTGAATCTCAGGAAATGAAGCGTTGATTGCGCCGTAGCGAATGTTTTCTTCAATCGTGCCTTTGAAGATGTGGTTCTTTTGTAGCACGAGGCCGATTTTTCTACGCAGCAAATCGGTCTCATACTGGTCAAGCTCTTTGCCGTCGAGCAGAATCTTTCCGCTGGTGGGCGTGTAGAACCTCGTCAGGAGATTCAAGAGCGTGGATTTCCCCGCGCCGGAAAGGCCGACGAACGCGACCCGAAGGCCATGCGGGATTTTCATGTTGACGTGATGAAGGGCCTCAGTGCCGTTCGGGTATGTGAAGCTGACATCAATCAACTCGAAAGTGCCTTCGAGGTGCGACACGTCGAGTTCGCCGCTGGCCTCAATTTGGTTGTCGGCATCAAGAATCTGAAAATAGCCTTCGGCGTAAGTCAAAGCGTCGTTCATCTCATCGTAGATTCTGTGCAACTGCCTGATGGGCGCGGAGACATTAACGAACAGCATCAGGTGAAACATGATAGCGCCGAGCGAAATCTGTCCACTGAGAACGAGGTAAGCCGTCAAAATGATAATCAGCACGACGCCGATTTGTTCGATGAAGGTCTTTAAGCTGTCGAAGACGAAGTTGGTCTGTCGTTGCTTCAACTGCTCGTTAACAAGATTTTGCTGCAACCGAACCTGTTTCTCTTTTTCATACTCCTCACGCACAAACGATTTGATGACGACAATCGACTCGATGATGTTATGAAGCCCGTTGTTCTTTTCCTCGCGCAGCGCGCGCAACCCACGGCGTGCGCCTTTGAGCATCGAAGCCTGTCTTTGACTCAACAAAAAATAGACCGGAAGGATTGCCGAAGCGACCAGACCGACGTAGACGTTTGCCATGAACATGATGATGAGCGCCAGAATCGCGTTGGCGAACAAGGGCAGAATGTCTATGAAGGCGCTCTGCACGAGTTTGGTCAAACTCTCCGCGCCGCGGTCAATGCGCGTTTGCAAGATGCCGGTCTGGTTGTCCGAGTCAGTGTAAAAGGCGAGCCGGTAGGTCAGGATTTTTTCGACGGCGAATTGTGAAAGGCGGCTCGACACGTTGACCCTGATTTTCTCGCCAAATAAATTCTGCCCGTATCTTAATCCGGTGTTGAGGATTTCTTTGCCGAGCAGCACGGCGCTAATCAACAACAGCAGCGAAGCTCCCTGCGATGCAGTCCGGCCTTCGCGTAAAAGCCGCTCGATGGTGTCAACCGTGTAGCGCAGAACTATCGGATTGACCTGCGCCGCAAAGGCTCCTAATAGAGTCAGCGCCAGTGAAAGGATAACCCAACGACTGTAAGGCTTAACGAAGGGCACTAACCGCCGGATGATTTGCCAGATACTCATTCGTCCCTATTGTTTCCTCTTCCGCGCCGTCCCTTTCCGCGCGTCTCGTCCCTCATCTGCTGAAACTGCTGCCATTGCTCCGGTGTCAACACCTTCTGCAAATGTTCGTCGGCCTGACGGCGAATCTCCTTCACACGCGGCTCCGATTCTTTGCGTAGCGCCTGGAGCTGTTCGCGCGTGTCGCCCAGTATCTTTTGCACCTGAGATTTCTGTTCGTCGCCCAGTTTCAAGCGTTCGGACATTTGCTCGAAACGGTCTTGCCTGCTGACAGCAGCGCCGCCCCTCGACCATGCGCGATAGGCGTTCAGGGCGAGAGCGCCCGCCGCGAAGCCGAGCAGGAATATCAGCACCGCCGCGGCCCGAACCTGCCATCTGTTTCTACTGTTCTGGTTCATCATTATTTCACCTGTCATCATCAGACTCATAGAGGGTCGCGAGCACCTGCTCGTCTGACATCTGCTCCGCGAGCAGGTCGCTCTGGTCGAAGATTACCTCTTCCGCCGAATAGGAATTGTAAGCCGAAGCCACTTCCTGTAGTCCTGATGTTGGCTGAGAGCCGGGCGCGAAGACGGTTAAAATCGCCAGCGCCGCCACTGTCGCCGCCATCGATGAGACAAGCGCGCCGGTCGCGTTCCATAGACGCCTGAGCGCGGAAGTCTCATTGGCGGCTTGCCGCTCACGCAGCGCGGCCAAGACTCGCGTTTGGAAGAATGGCGGCGGCTCGATTGTTTCAGCGACGCGCTCTTTGAGCAAAAGCGTAGAGACTTGCGCTGCCTCAAAGGCGCGCCGGCATTCTGCGCACTCAACTGCATGAGCACGAATGCTCGCCAACTCGCTCTCGCTCAAACCGGATAGCGGCGCGTTTTCGATAAGGCTGATAATATGTTCGTCTCTCATCTCTCACCTCGCGTTTTCTAAACTCTTGTCGGGATTCTTCCTCTTGTATGCCAGCAGTTGTTCCACGGCCTTGCGCATCTTGCGCCGCGCTCTGAATGCCTGCACCTTGACCTTCGAGACGGACCAGCCCGTCATCTCCGCCACCTCTTTAACCGGCGTCTCTTCGCCATCAACCAGCATCAAGACCAACTGGTCGTCGGGAGACATCGTCTCAAGCACGCGGCCCGCCAAATCAGCAGCCACGAGACTTCGTTCACTCGATTGATGCCGCTCGGTGGCCGTGCCCGCCAGTTGGCTGTCCAACCACGTGTTCTCATCTTCCGTCAGGTCTGAGACCGTCAACTCCGGCCTACGTTTTGAACTGCGGAGCAGGTTGAGGCAGGTGTTGGTCGTGATGCGCGTCAGCCAGCCCTCCATCGAACCGCGCCCCTCGAAGCTGTCGAGTTGTGTGAATGCCTTGAGGAAGACCTCCTGCGCCGCCTCTTCGACCAGACTGCGCTGGCGAAAATAGCGGCTGGCAAACCGGAAGACGCGCGGGCTGTAGCGCCGCATGATTTCGGCGAAAGCGGATTCATCACCTTCACCGGCCAGCCGCGCCAACTCAATATCCGTAGACTGTTCGTAATCGTTCGACAGAGCCGCACCTGTTCAAAGATGACGGACAGCGGACTGTGGGAGCGCTCCCACGGTCCGCCGGTTCCGGTAAAAGATTTACTGACTTTGACGCGCGCCGCGCCCCCTTGTCCTCGAACTTCAGCGCGCCATTGTTCAAGCCGTGTCTTCTCTTAGCGACGATGGTAACGCCTGTCATCATCTTTGTCGCGCAGCACGTAGGTGTAGAGCGCGGAGCCGCCTGCTCCTAGAAGCGCGCCGATTATCGCACCCTTCTTGCCGCCGGTTGCCGCACCGATGGCCGCGCCGACGCCCGTGCCCGCCGCGACGGTCAATTTATCACGGTGCTCTTCGATAAATGAGCGGTCATCATTGCGCCGGTCATAGCCCGCGCGCCGAGAGTTGTCATATCGTCTGTCTTGCGTCGTGTATCGCCCGTTGCGATGACGAGGCGTTTGCGCCCAGGCAGGCATTGCCGCCGCCGTGAGCAGGACTAAGCACATAATCGCCACAAATATCTTTTTCATGTCTTCACCGCTTCCTTCCAGTTTTAGGAGCATCACTCTTTTTCGTGCGAAGGCTCTTTAAGCGGCCTTCTGAATAGGTAAGACACCAAGCCTTATTAACAGGTTACAAAGCCCCGTTTCTGTCTCTTTAAGATGGGCGGCCTTCCTTCGTTTAACTGTAACTTCCTGCTTCAAGATGGTGTCTACATCCGAGGGAGAGCGACAGATACAGCTTCCCGTCGCCGGATTATGTGTAACCGAAACGGTGTCGCCGGTGTCTTTCAAATTGTGGGGGATTTTGGGATTGTTAGGAGATGTGATGAAAGTAAATTTCTTAAAACGAATGATGACAGCGTCCGTTATCGGCGTGGTGGCGCTGTTGGGAACGAGCGAACTAGCCAGCGCGCAGCAGCGCGGGCGTGAGCGCGGGCGCGAGCCTCAGCAAGAACAACGCCAAGAGCAACGTCAGGTGAGACAACAACAGCGTGCGTCGCAGCAGCAAGAACGCCTCGCGCAGCAACAGCAGCGCTTAGAACAGCAGCGTCAACAGCAAGCCGTGCAACAACAGCGTCTTATCTTACAGCGCCAGCAAGAACAGCAGCGCCACGTCCAACAGCGCCAACAGCAGCAACTAGCATTGCAGCGCCGGCAACAGCAGTTAGCCTTACAGCGACAGCAGGAGCAACTCCGATTGGAGCGCCTGCGTCAGGAGCAGATACGCCTTCAGAACGCGCGCAGTCGCAATCGTTCTGTCTACACGACTCCTACCCATCGCGGTTATCGCGTCTACCGCAACGGCGGTTATTACCAGACAGACCAGAACGGCGTGGCGATTCTTCGGCAGGGCGTAAACTACGGCTACCAGGACGGCTTCCGCGCCGGACAGGCAGACCGCGCTAATGGACGCGGCTTTGATTTCCGCAGCGCTGCCGCCTACCGCAACGCGACTTACGGCTACTCATACGTTGATTCTAATGAGTATCGCTACTACTACCGCGAGGGCTTTCATCGCGGCTATGAGGATGGCTATAACAGCCGCTATCAGTATGGCAGCAACTCAAATGGCAAGCTCAACATCATGGCCGCCATCTTGCAGCAAATCCTCAATTTCCAGTCGTTCTAAATGACTGGGAGGAGTTAGTCCGAAACAAGTTGCGCTCGGCTTTTGTCATCAAGGTAGATGATAGAAGCCGAGCGCCCCTTAATTCTACTCTCGCATTGCCGGAAAGAAACCGGGCGAGCGATTCCGAGTAAGTTTATCCCGCACTTTGGTTATCAATTGAAAGGGCATCATGGTCAACACCGAAGTATATCCAATGTGGCACAGCAAGCAACGAGAAGCAGTTGCCAAGATTGAAAGACTTGCGACGGACTTCGAGCTGGCGCAGCAGGCAGCGCAGGGTGATTTGACAGCCTTTGAACAGTTATACGAGCGACACAATCGCCGTGTGTACTCTGTCTGCCTGCGCATGACGCAAAACATCTCCGAGGCTGAAGACCTCACGCAGGAAGCCTTCATCCAGCTTTTCCGCAAGATAGGCAGTTTTCGCGGCGACTCGGCTTTTACCACCTGGCTCCATAGATTAACCGTCAACCAAGTCTTGATGCATTTTCGTAAGCGCAGCGTGAAGCTGGAGCGGACAACGGAAGAGGGTGAAACGCCTGTGCAGATTGTTCAGGGAACAGAGAACCCGAACGCGATGCCCGTGGTGGATAGAATTGCGCTCGACAAAGCAATCGGAAAACTTCCTCCCGGCTATCGCACGGTCTTCGTGCTGCATGACGTGGAAGGCCACGAGCATGAGGAAATCGCTCGGATGCTTGGCTGCGCGGTCGGGACTTCCAAGTCGCAGCTACACAAAGCCCGCATGAAGTTGCGCCGCCTGCTGCGGGATGCGCTCTGATGCTTTCGTGAAGGTTCATGCCGAGGTTGGTCTATTGTCGAAAGAAGAAATTTTTCAGAGCGAACGAGAGTTAGACGGTTGCGCGCGTCTGGGATGAATTTGTAACATGTTAGCCGCATAATAGATTTCATCCCCCCGTCAGGCGTTATGCATCAAAAGAGTTAAGCTCCCAAGTTCGGCTCTCCTTTAATTCTCTCCCAATTATTACAGACGACTTTTGCAGCGCAGATTTTCGGAGAAGAATATGAGAAAACGTCTAGCCATCTTAACTTTAGCGGCCATGACTGTGTTCGTGCCCGCCGTTTCTAACGGACAGGTTTCGCCGCCGGCCGAGGGCAGCAACCGCGCCGCGCAGCAACACTTGATAGGCGAGGTGACGGCTACGGACCACACGACAGGGCAAATCACAGTCAGAACGGATGCCGGCTCGTCCGTCGTGGTTACGGCGAACGAACGCACTGTCTATCGTCGTTTGCCGCCGGGGCAAACCAGCATCGAGAAGGCCGAGGTCATCACGCGCGCAGACGTGAGGGTTGGTGACCGCGTGCTGGTGCCGGGCGGCGCGGGCGGCGCCTCGACAGCGGCGCGACAGGTCATCGTGATGGCGCGTGAAGC
Source organism: uncultured Blastocatellaceae bacterium (assembly GCA_964516695.1). Lineage (GTDB taxonomy): Bacteria > Acidobacteriota > Blastocatellia > Pyrinomonadales > Pyrinomonadaceae > DASVTR01. The sequence goes on along the minus strand of CAZEZJ010000004.1, from coordinate 28,470 downwards.
CATTGCAGCGCGGCGCGAACAGGAGCGCGAGGATTGGCGAGCGCGCGGCGCAAACGGGCGCGTTGTCTCCGTAGATATGGCTCAGAGGCAACTCACAATCGAGGCCCGCTCCCGCGAGGGAGCCGAGACGTTAAGCGTTCTCGTCCCCAGCAGCGCACGTTTCCGCCGTTACGCTCCAGGCTCGCTGCGGCCTGCCGATGCGGTGGCAAGTTCTTTCGCGGACATCCGCGTGGGCGACCAAGTACGCATCCTCGGCAACCGTGACGGCTCGCGCCTCACGGCGGAAGAGATTATCTCGGGCAGAATCGCAAGGCTCAACGGCGTGGTCGAAGCCGTGGATGCCTCGCGTCGCGAGGTGAGGGTCAAGGATAGTCGAACGGGTCAAACTATGACGGTCGCCCTTAGCGCGAATACGACGCTCGGGCGCATCTCGCCTGAATTCGCAGAGCGGCTCAGGCAAAGAGGCGAGCGGCAGCGTCGTGGTGACGGTGCAGCGCCGCCTGACGGGCAAGCGGGCGAGCGTCGCAGGCAGAGGCGCGAACGCGCTGCTCAAGACGGCCAGAGCGGCGAGCGCCAGCGCACGGGCGGAAGAGGCCCTCAGGGTCTACTTGAGAATTTAACTCCGCTCACAGTCGCGGAACTGAAAAACGGCGATGCCGTCATGGTCACAGGCACGACCGAAGCTGACGATTCGCGTGTGACAGCAGCCACACTCATCACCGGCGACGCAGAAATCCTACAGCGGATGCAACGCTTCCAGCGCGGTGAGGGCCGGCGCGGCAACATGAGTCCGGGATTGCCCGGCGGGGTGATAGGCGGAGGCACCGGCGACTCGGAGCCGTAAGTTAAAGAAAACGTTTTCAGCGAAGATAAGATTTTCCCCCAGCAGCGCGCGACGCTTTTCTCCCCATCGAAGCGGTCGCTATTTCTAAAATCATTGTGGTAAGGGGAAGGATACGGAATGTTAGATGGGAAGAAGGGGCTGTCGTTGGCCCTGGTCATCATAGCTCTGCTGTTCAATGCCAGTCTGTCTTTCGCACAGAGTTCGACGGGAACGCTGCGTGGGCAGGTACAGGACGTGCTCGGTGGATTAGTCGTCGGAGGTCCGGTGACAGTGACGGACA
>CAZEZJ010000004.1:14862-27336 GCA_964516695.1 uncultured Blastocatellaceae bacterium | reverse complement strand
CGGCTGGCATGTCGCGGACGGCGACGACCGACGAAGAAGGACGTTAGGCCTTCGCCGGGCTTCCGCCCGGTCGCTATACGGTACGCGTGGAAGCCTCGGGATTTGAAGTCTACGAAAATACGGAAGTTGATGTCGCCGCCGGTGCGACCGAGCCGCTCAATATCACACTGAACGTTGCCATCGCCGCGGAGGAGGTAACGGTCACGGCGGAATCGCCCGTCAGCACCGAGCCGGAGTCTGAAGCGAGTGCGGTCGTTATCCGTGGCGCTGATTTAGACGCGTTGCCGGACGACTCGGAAGATTTGGCCGATGCCCTGCAAGCATTGGCCGGGCCTTCTGCCGGGCCGGAGGGAGAAGGCGAGATTTACATTGACGGCTTCAGCGGCGGTCGTCTCCCGCCGAAGGAATCAATCCGCGAAATTCGCATCAATCGTAACCCGTTCTCCGCAGAGTATGAGCGTCTCGGCTACGGGCGTATAGAAATCTTCACCAAGCCCGGCACCGACACGATACGCGGCCAAGCGTTCTTCAATTTCAGCGACGAAAGCCTCAACGCGCGCAACCCGTTCGCGCGCTCGCGTGCGCCTTATCAATCGCGCCGCTACGGCGGCAACTTGAGCGGCCCCATTATCAAGGGGAAGGCGTCCTTCTTCTTCGACTTTCAAAGAAGTGAGACGGACGAGAACGAAGTTATCAACGCCGTCATTCTCGATCCGTCGCTTAACGAGGTCGCCTTCATTCAGACACTATTGACGCCCGCGCGGCGCACGACTTTCAGCCCGCGTCTCGATTGGCAACTGAATCCGACTAACACCCTCATCGCGCGCTACACTTATCAACGCACGGGCCGCGAGAATCAGGGCGTCGGAGACTTCAATCTGCCGGAGCGTGCCTTCGATACAGCGGGCACGCAGCACACTCTTCAATTAACCGAGACCGCCATCATTAATCAACGCATCATCAATGAAACGCGTTTCCAGTTTGAGCGCAACCGCACGAAGCGTGAAGGCGGGCTTTTCGCGCCGACCATTATCGTGCAGGAAGCCTTCACGAGCGGCGGCGCGCAGGTCTTACTCTCGACAAACGACACTGACCGTTTTGAGCTACAAAACTTTACCTCTTGGACGTTGGGCGCTCATTCGCTGAAGGCCGGGGCGCGGCTGCGCCACATCCGGCTCACGGATGTCTCCCAGCAGAACTTCGCCGGGACGTTTACCTTCACCTCGCTCGAACAGTACAGGCAGACGCTACAAGGCGTTGCCGGAGCAAGGCCCGCGCAATTCACACTCTCGGCTGGCGAGCCTCAGGCGCAGGTCTCGCGCTCAGACTTCAGCCCATTTGTGCAGGACGATTGGAGAGTTCGTCCCAACCTGACTATCTCCGCTGGCTTGCGCTACGACTGGCAAACAGATATCGGTTCGGGGCTGAACTTCGCTCCGCGTCTGGCCTTCGCGTGGTCGCCTGGCGGCGGCGGTCAAGCGCAGCAGCAAAAGACCGTCATTCGCGGCGGGTTCGGCGTCTTTTACAATACCTTGAGCGAAAACCTGCTCCTTCAAGCCGAGCGCTTCAACGGCGTCAACCAGCAGCAGTTTCTCGTCACGAGCACGACGCCCGGCGCTGAAGCTATCCTTGACCTCTTCCCTGCCATTCCGTCCGTCGAGACGCTCGAAGCCTTCGCCATCCCGCAGATTGTCAGACGATTGGCTCCCGACATCCGCACGCCTTACACCTTGCAGACCTCGCTGAGCGTCGAACGCCAACTCTTCCGGCGCACAACGCTCTCCGTCAACTTCGTCAACGCGCGCACGCTCCACGTCCTGCGCTCGCGCAACGTCAACGCTCCCATTCCGGGCACGCTCGTGCGCCCGCTGCCCGGTCAGGGCAACATCTTCCAGTATGAATCGAGCGGTCGCTTTAACCAGCAGCAACTCATCGTGAACGTCAACAACCGCCTCAGCCCTAGATTTTCAATCTCGGCAAACTACGTCTTCAACCGCGCGCGCAGCGATACCGACGGGGCGAACACTTTTCCGGCTAACCAGTACGACCTTTCGGGCGAGTACGGGCGTTCTTCGCAAGACATACGCCACCGTTTTTCCGTGTTCGGGACAATCAGCGGCCTGCCTTGGGGCATTCGTCTGAGTCCGATTCTCATCGCCAACTCAGGACGCCCCTTCAACATTACAGTCGGACGTGATTTGAACGGAGATACTTTATTTACAGACCGGCCCGCCTTTGCTACAGACCTGAATGACCCCGGCGAGAGAGTTACGCCCTTCGGCACATTCGACGTGACGCCCTCTGCGGGTCAGGAGATAATTCCTCGCAACTACGCGACCGGCCCAAGCTTCTTCGTCGTCAACTTACGCGCGAGTAAGACGTTTGGCTTCGGTGAGGCAACGCAGGCGTCCGGTGGAGCGGGCGGTGGTGGCGGCGGTGACCGCAGAGGCGGCGGCGGCGGTGGTGGCCGTCGAGGAGGCGGCGGTGGCCGCGGCGGCAGGGGCGGAGGCGACGAAGGCGGAGAGCGTTATCGCTACAACCTGAATTTCTCGGTCAACGTCCAGAACCTTTTGAATAACACCAATGAGGGCGTCCCTGTAGGTAACCTTAGCTCCCCGCTCTTCGGGCAGTCTATCGGCACCGCCGGAGGGTTCGGTCGTGGCGGCGGAGGTGGGCAGGCTGCCGGAAATCGCCGCGTCGAACTCCAATTGCGGTTCAGTTTCTAAGAAGACCTGACGGATTTAAGACGCTGCCAATGCTTTCACTCTCAAGCGCGTTGCCAAACTTGGAAGTGATTGCGTTAGGGGCGACTCGATGCCAACGGTTCTAAAAGGTCAGTCGGTTTTGCCTTAGCGAGCAGCCTTGCTGCGATTGATGAACTTGACGACTTCCGTGGTCCACGATTCGCAACCGTGGCAGACGGCCACTGGAACTACGTTTCCGCTGGCATCACGCATTTGAACGATACCGGCGACGGGAGCGAAGATTTTGTAGTCTTTGTTTTCGGTCTTGCCTTTCTTGTTGACGACGGCGCCTTTCAAATAAATCAACATCCCGCGAGCCGGGTCGGGCTGCGCTTCCAGTCTCTCTATCTGTGCGAAGGCCATCGTGTAGTTATCGCCGCCGAATTGCAGTTGGACACCCGCCGTGGTCAAGGTAATGCTGCCGTTTTCCAGGGCATCAAAGAGGCCCAACGACTTGCGATGTCGCTTGACGTTAAGGCTGATTGATTCGCCGGCCGCTAAGGCTCTTTCCATGTAGGGCATCGCTTCGCTGAACCGGCTCTTGAGAAAGTAGCTCTGCCCGACGCGCAGATTGACGCGCCCGTTGTCGGGCTGGGCGGCTAAGAATGACTCACCGTCTTTAATCACTTCGTCCAGCAGATTACTTTGGAAGTTGCTTTCAATCAGACTCAGGCTGGCAGTCGAAGACCGCGAGGGCGTTGACGCGGGCGCTGTTGTGGGTTGGGTGTAAACGGGCGCAGAGTTTGTCACAGATGGCTGAGTCGCGACGGGTGTTGTATTGGTTGTCGCCGTGCCGGGTGCGAAATAGAAAGAGCCTTCGAGCGAGGAGGCGTCCCAGGGAATCTGCACGCCGTTGCTCTTTTGTTTGACCTGCACGCGCACACGCTTAAACACTTCCTCTATCGGCAGTCCCGGAGCGCGCATGTTCGCTATCAACTCTTCAGTGTAAAGCCCGTTTTGCCCTTTGCCGTCGCTCGCGGTTTGGCCTGGCGCAGTCGCGTAAGCGATAAAGGTTCCGGCCGGCGCATTGACCTGAGCCAAGCCTTGCGAATAGCTGCGGAAACTACGCGTGAAAGGATTGTTTCGGCAGGCATCGAGAATCACTATGTTGAGCCGGTTCTGGGCCACGCCCATCTGTTCCAAGACCGAGTTTAAATCAAACCCTTCCAACACCAAATCGCCTTCAGCTTCAATCTGCGCGCCAATCGGGATTAGAAAATTGCGCCCGCTAAGCTGCATTCCGTGACCGGCGTAGTAAAAAAGCCCGACCGAGCCGTTTTGAATCTTGCGGCTGAATTCGCGGACGGCCAATTGCATCTCGCGCAGGGTCACGTCGGTGCGCGCGATGACATCAAAACCCATCTCGCGCAGCGTGGCGGCCACCAAATTGGCATCGTTAACCGGATTGCGCAGCGGAGCCGCCTCGTAACGGCTGTTGCCGATGACCAGCGCCACACGTTTTTCCGTGCCCGACGGCGCTAAGCCGAGTCCACGTTGCGGGGCGCTGTTTGATTGTTGCGCCGGAGTTTGAAGTGCAGCCGTGAGCAGCAGCGCGACTGCCAAACTCTTCCAAGCTATTTGCGTCAGGTAATTGGTGAGCATTTTGGGGCCTCTTTCTCGCAGGTCAAAGGCAGATTGCCTTTGATGGAATAAACTGACCAGCCAGCTATCGCGGATTTGACGGAGAATATTTCTTACCAGCCAAGACCATGAAACGCCGGTGAGAATATAATTGCGCTCAATGGATGTCAATACTTCGTTGGCGATGAAGAACAACCTCATCCCACCTTACTTCTCATGCCACAATTCACTCTCCAAAGACGGCGGAAGAGAGAGCGCCGTTTGAATTGAAAGCAATGAAAAGGGAAAGTTAAAAACGGCACACATAATTGTTCAAAGTGAAGCGCTGCGCTGCGGGTCTAACGTGCCCGCTGTCGGAGAGTTAGTTCGAGCATTAAGGGAGCTTTCGTTTGTGATAACATCGGCAGTCTTGGAAAGTAAATTTCGGACTCGCGCCGTAATTTGGCGGAATGAGGAAAGCTATGACCACATCGGATTTTGGGAAGTGGATAATTAATGGCATCTTGGTGTTGACGGTTGCCGCGCTGCTGTTTCCTCTGCGCGCACTTGCGCAAACCGGCCTGCCCGTAGCTGCCCAAACTCCGCCCGCTCCCACGCGCGCAGATATTCTGCGGGGAGCGTATGGGCCATATCGTGCCAACAACGACCTACTCTATTATCACCTGGACATACGCGTTGACCCGGAGAAGAAATTCCTGAGCGGGAAAAACATTATCCGCTTCAAAATGCTTAAAGGTGATACGCGCATCCAGCTAGACCTGCACGACGCGCTCAAGATAGACAAGATTCTCTTCGGCACTACTTCGCTCAAGTATGAACGCGAGGCGGGCGCCGTCTTCGTGGACTTTCCACAAACTCTCCATGCTGGCCGAGTGTACGCGATTGACTTTTACTACTCGGGAAATCCTGTCGAGACGGGCAGGTTCGGCGGCATTACTTTCAAAAAAGACCCGTCCGGCCATGTCTGGATTAACACATCGTGCGAGGATGAAGGCGCGAGCGTGTGGTGGCCTAACAAGGACCAGTGGCGCGACGAGGTCGAGAGTATGCGTATCAGCGTGGCTGTGCCAAACGGCCTGGTTGACGTTTCCAACGGAAAGTTCGCCGGCCAGACAGACCTCAAGGACGGCTACACGCGCTGGGATTGGCTGGTCCACTATCCCATCAACAACTACAACGTCTCGCTGAACATAGGGAATTACACGCATTTCAGCGACCGTCTGGGTAATCTGCCGCTCGATTTCTACGTGTTGCCCGAAAATCTTGAGAAGGCTAAGAAGCAGTTTGCCCAGACGCGCGGGATGTTGGAAGCCTTCCAACACTATTTCGGTGAGTATCCATTCAAGAAGGACGGCTACAAGTTGATAGAAGCGCCCTATTCAGGTATGGAGCACCAGAGCGCCGTCACCTACGGCAATCGCTTCGCCAATGGTTATCTTGAGCGCGATTGGACGGGCGTTGGCATCAGTCCGAGGTTTGACTTCATTATCATTCACGAAAGCGGGCACGAGTGGTTCGGTAACTCGGTTACCGCCGCCGACCGTTCAGACATGTGGATTCACGAAGGCTGGACGACATACCTGGAGTGCCTGTTTGTGGAATACATGTACGGACACTCCGACTACCTGAAATATACGAACGGCTACAAGGCGAAAGTTAAGAATCAGCGACCCATCATCGCCCCGCGCAGCGTTAACGCCACCCCGCCGCCGGACCAGTACTTCAAAGGCGCACTCTTTCTTCACACGCTGCGCAGCCTCGTCAACGATGACAAACTGTGGTGGGCGCTGCTCCGAGATTTCTACCAGCATTTTAAGTATCAAACCATTATGACAGAGGATATGTTGGAATTCTTCAACCGTCGAACAGGGAAGAACCTGACGCCCATCTTCAACCAATACTTGCGCCACACCGCGATTCCGGCTTTGGAGTTGAAGTTTGACGAAGCAAAGGGCGAAGTCTCTTACCGTTGGAAGGCCGATGAGAAAGCGTTCAGTATGCCTGTGCGCGCCGGCATGAAAGACGACTGGCAGCTCCTTCAACCCACGACTGAATGGAAAACCATGAAGACACGGCTCAAGAAAGATGATTTTTCGGTCGCAACCGACCTCTACTATATAGACGTTAACAAGTCATAACGAATCGGCTTTAATTATTAATCCGAAGAGATAGGACGTTGCGGCGGGCAAAGATGCTGACGGCAGACGCCGCCCGCCGTTTTCTAAATGCAACGTAATCCTCACATAAACACCACTTACTAAACCTGTATTAATGGCATATCTTACGCTTATCTAGCCCCAGTCTCACGGGCTTGTACTGCCTTCCTATCTTTGTGCGGAAGAAGAGAGAGCAATACAGGCATCTCCAATGTGCAGTTATCTCTCTGTCAGGAGGTGTCGCGATGAAGTGTCTTCAGTCGTCTCGGAAGAACGGCGGTGCTACCGATGCAACCACACTGCGCCTGGTATTAAATGCCATTGCCACAGTAGGGCAGAAAGCTCAGCCCGAAATATTCGCACACGTTCAGCCTCACGCTCACGCCACGGCTAATTTGACGCGCCGCTTTGTGGCTGCTTGCGGCTATGCTGAGAGATGTCATATGCCGACCCTGAAAGAGGTTGAAATCGGCGCTTACATGCATGACATTGGCAAATATTTCATTGCGCCTTCAGTGCTTTTGAAACCCGGCGAACTTGACGCGGAGGAGCGTGCAGCCGTCTCGCTGCATTCCAGCTTGGGTGCCATCGCTCTTGCGAAACTGCCGAGTTTTACGAAACCCATCTGCCAGATAGTGCTTCACCATCACGAGCATTGGGACGGCACAGGGTATCCTGATGGACTGAGCGGAACTCGAATTCCGTTTGCGGCACGGCTCGTCGCCGTCATTGACGTTTACACCTCATTAAGAGCTAGACGCGCGTATAAGCCGACGCTCAAGAAACACGAAGCATTTAACATTCTGACGGAGATGGCGGGGCGCGAACTAGACCCCTGCCTGGTCGAAGATTTTCTGCGGCTCATCTGCGACAAAGAGCAGAGGTGAAGCTGCCTTGGGTAGTGTTTGAAGTGAAACTTTCCGAAAGTGTTAATTAGATAGGCAGGGAAACGAGCCTCCCCGGATTGCTCCCTGCCTCATCTAATGCGACCCAATGCCTAACCGCAATTAGCGGACTGGTGCTTGGTGAGATGCACCAGTCCCTCCCAAAGCCCAGCACAAACGACTTCGGTCACGTTAGGCTGTTATGGCATCGTTAGGATACAGACCGTAGACCGTAGACGAATATCAGTATAACTTTGATTCGTATGTCCTAGATTGGCTGACAGCCTTGTCGGTGTTTGTACTACGAATCTCGCGCTGTTGCTTTTTAATATGAAGAGACGGCAAATTTCGTGGCAGGCACGGGCGGCGAGCAGCGCAGCAGGATGGCTATTCTTCATTCCTAATCCACTAACTTGTTTTGGATAGCGTAGTGTGTGAGTTCGGCGTTGGTCTTCATCTCCATTTTCTCTAGCAGGCGCGCCCGGTAGGTGCTGATGGTTTTATCGCTGAGCGAGAGCAGGGTAGCAATTTCGCCCACAGTTTTCCCCGAACCAATCAAACGCATCACCTCAAACTCACGGTCGGAAAGCGTTTCATGCGGCAGGCGGTCGCCGCCCTTTTCAAGGTCAACGGCGAGTCTCTCAGCGAGGGTCGGGCTGACGTACTTTCGCCCCTCGATAATCCTATCAATCGCTTTGAGCAACTCCGCTCGCGGGCTGTCTTTAGTGATATAGCCAGCCGCCCCGGCCTTGAAAGCGCGGCGCGCATATTGTTCCTCGGAATGCATACTGAGGATTAAGACTGGAAGTTTGGGACAACTCTGCTTGAGTTCCTTCAACACTTCCAGCCCGCTTCTGCTGCCTAAAGAAAGGTCAAGCACGACTATATTCCAATCCTGCTCGCGCGCCAGCCTGAGCGCCTCGGGCGCGGTGTTGGCTTCACCGAAAATTGTGATGTCGGGCCGCTCATCGAGTATCTTCTTCAAGCCGTCTCTGACAACTTCATGGTCATCAACTATGAGGATTTTTTTCATTGTTCTTGCTCCCATCTGCCGGCGAGGTTAATTCTACAGTCAGAGCATCATAATTTAATTATAGCCATGGCTCTCAATCAGTGGTTATCAACCAGTCGCTTAACCTGAAATTGGCACTCGGACAACAATCGAGGTTCCATGGCCCTCAATTCCAGAGATGTTAATCTTTCCTCCTATCAGGTAAGCGCGTTCTCGCATCCCTAAGAGGCCGAGCGAGTGCTGGCCCGATTTTTCGTCCTCTGTAATTCCTCTCCCGTTGTCGCTGATTGTTAGGATGAGTTCGCCGCCCTCTTTCTTAATGGCGATGTCAACTTGGGTTGCTTGCGCGTGGCGCAGAACGTTGGTCAATGCTTCCTGGAAGATACGAAACACAGATGTTGCTTTATCTTGATGCAAATCAACACCCTCCAGAGAGCAATCACAACGACAGACGATACCCGTTTGAGCTTGAAACTGTTGCGCTTGCCATTCGATGGCTTCCGCCAATCCAAGGTCATCCAGGATGCTGGGCCGCAACTCCGAGGCAATCCTTCTGACGGTATTGATAACAGTATCCGTCAGCTTCATCATAGACGCTATCTTCTCTCGCAGCGCTTGCGATTGCGGCTGGTTCTCCGCTTCCATAAATATTTTATCCAGCCATTCCATCTCCCATTTCAGACTGGTCAATGCCGAGCCGAGTTCATCGTGAATCTCACGCGCGATGCGCGTGCCTTCCTCTTCTCTGGCGGAGCGAATGCTTGCGGAAAGAGCGCGCAACTTTTCATTGGAGCTTTTGAGCAGTTCTTCCGCTTGCCTGCGCTCTGTGATGTCTTGCCCCGTGCCAAACATCTTGATGGCACGACCCGCTTCGTCTACGACCACAGCCGCGCGTGATTGCAATGTCCGCACCGCTCCATCCTGACGAATGATACGGTGCTCACAAATGTATGGCTCGTGTTCTCGATAGGCCCTTTCGGCAAGTGACGTGAAGGATTCCCGGTCATTGGGATGAACGCGCTGAAGGACGGCCTCAAAAGTTCCACTAAACTCTTGCCGGTTCACACCCCAAATACGATAGAGTTCATCAGACCAATTTACGTCGTCAGTGATTAAGTCCCATTCCCAACTGCCCAGGTGCGCGAGGTTTTGCGTCTCTATCAGTTGCGCCTCGCGCTTCTTTAGCTCCTGCTCGGCTCGCTTACGCTCTGTAATATCTTGTCCGATGCCAAGCTTGGTTCCATCTGAAAGACTAACCACCGTCCAAGTCGTTTCTATAACACGTCCATCTCTCACCCTAATTTTGAAATCGGCCCACTGCCCACTTGCTTCACCGACGAACTCCATAAACTTTCTGCGGTATTGTGGGTCAGGATAGCACTCGGCAAATAGATTCGAGGTTGGCTCTTGTATTTCTTGCAGACTCCAACCGAGCGTGCGTTCCCATTCGCGATTGACCAGTTTGACGTGCCCCTCCTCGTCAAGCAAGATTATCATTGTGGGGATATGATGGAATATCGCCTGTAAAATCTCTTTCTGCTTTCCGTAAATATCCTCATCTCTTGTACGTCCGGCAATTTCCCATCTCACTTCTTCATTGATTGACACGGCTTCTCCGGCTCGTTCAACGACTCTTCGTTTGCGCTCATCATTCACTCTTTCTATCCTTCGTCCAAATGTTGAGGTCAGTATCGTGTATGCCGAGCCAAACTTATCCGGCTAATCTGATTGCCTGCCAATGGATGTGCCGTCAATGAAGCAGCCACCTTTTTATCATTGCTCCAGATTGGTTTTCATGCGGCGCGCTTAACTACTTGGCTTCCGCGCCTGCCGCTTTCTCCCTCGGCTCTACGGGCAGACCCGCTTCCTGCCACGCCGCCCAACCGCCCGTGAGGGCGCGTGCTCTCTTCCATCCGGCTTGTCTGAGTTCTTGCGCCACACGGGCGCTTGTCGCTTCGCTTGTTCAAGCGCAGTAGGCTATCAGCCATGCCTCCTGCTTGAGACCGAGTTCCCGTGCTCGTGCAGCCACATGGTCGGGCGGCATCCGCACGGCCTCCCTGGCTTGAACGTCGCTCCCTTCAAGGCTCCGCTCGGTGCGCACATCGAGGATAGTAACCGGCTCTTTCGCTTGCCAGAGACGTTGTAATTCCGCGAGTGAGATTCTTTGCGTGCCAACCTCTACGCCATCGCCGCTCTCGCCAAGCCGGCATGACGCTGCTGAACCAATGGCACAAGCGGCAACCTCCTGCCCCTCGGGCGCAGGCGCAGAAGCCTCGCTTGAAATCGGCGCCGCGGGCTGTTTGCCATCTGTTTCTGGAATCGCCGGACCGGGGCCAAACTCACGCGCGACATCATCGCCCATTGCCTCCGCGCTCTTTTTAGCAGCCCTTCGACGCGCGGCACGCGCCAGCAACATAGGCGAACCGCCGTGCAGCACAACCGATACGATGACCACCAGAGAGCAGACCTGAAATAGCCGCTCGCTGCCAGGCAGCCCGGCAAAAACGGGCAACAGAATCAGCAGCAACGAACTGAGTCCACGCGGCCCAAACCACGCAATCAGCAATCGCCCGCGCGTGTCCACGCCTGAGCCTAAGAGCGAGAGAAGATAAACGGGCGTTCTTATCAAGAGAGCAATGCCCGTGAACAGGAGCGTCGGCCCATTGATGACTGCAAAGCCGCTCCAAATCAAAGAGCTTCCCAGCAGCACGAAGGTGAAGAGCAAAAGCATTTCCGCCGTCACCCCTCCGTATTCGACGAAGCAGTCGCAGAGTTCAACATCGAGCGCCGCAATCGTCATTCCGGCGGCAAAGGCGGCGAGGAAGCCGCTGCCGTGTACAGCTTCGGCAGCGGCAAAAGCCGTGAACGCGATGCCGAGCGAGTAGAGCGATTCATAATCGCGGCGCACGCCAAGTCGCTTTCTAATCAAATCGAGCGCGGCCACCCCGACTAAGCCGATGAGGATTCCAGCGCCGGGGCCTAGAAGAAAGAGGTTAAGACCGAATTTAGCCAAGCCGGCACCGTCGAGTTGGCCCTGATTGAGAAAAGCCATTGCGATGAGCACGACGGGCAACAGCACAACGTCGTTCAGGCCGCTCTCCAGTTGCAGGGCATGACGCGCATCGGCAGGGATGTCGCGACGGCGCAGCAGGCCGCGCAGTAGCACCGGGTCGCTGGAGGCGAGCGCCGCGCCGAGAATGGCAGCCGCCGCAACAGGAAGGGCGAGCAGCCACCATCCGGCCAAGGCGATAAGAGCCGCCGTGAGCAGTGTGCCCGGCCCGAGCAGCCGGAGCGCCAGGCTGGCGCGGCGTCTGACCTCAGCGATGTTGAGCGAGACGGCATCTGTAAAGAGCACGAGAGCCAGACTCAAGATAGCGACGACACGCAGCGCCGAAGATTCGAGCGAGATATTGAGAACGCCGAGACCGGCGGGACCAAGCACTGCGCCGAGCGCCAGAAACACTGCGACCTGCGGCAAGCCGCTGCGTTCAATCAAACCCGAAAGCAGCGCCGAGACGATAATGACGACGCCTATTATTGCGAGCGCGGCGACGAACGATTCAGCGGTCATCGTATCCATTCGACAGGCACCTTCCTTCCAGACTCTTTAAAACATGAGCATCACAAATCACCGTCCGCACACCTTCCCGATTGTCCGATGTAATCGAGCCTTCAATTTTGCCAGAGACTTTTGACATTAAAGATTTTCCGCTTAAGATTCACAAAGCAATATAACGCCCGAATTAACCGGCGAGCAATCAACCGGAAGGATGAAAGGCTATCTTATTGCGTGTTCGTTTGAATGAGTTGATAGATGCGTGCGTAAATTTTTAAGCTCACACTTGAAGACTCATTCATGCGTGAGGTCGTCTCATTAACATTTAAAGCGCTATGCCGTTTCAGCAAACGCCGCCGACGCTCGGCAATCAGTATGAAGATGACCGCGTCCTGCGTTCCTTTCTTAAGCGTGCGCTGCCGCCGGACATGCTTCGTGAGATAGAGCCGTCGCTCGCGGAGTTGGGCGCGCTGGCTGGCGGCGAGCTTTATCGTATGCAGTTGGCAGACCGTCTCAACGAGCCTGTGCTCACACAGTGGGA
>CAZEZJ010000004.1:9594-14852 GCA_964516695.1 uncultured Blastocatellaceae bacterium | reverse complement strand
TTGACCATATCGAACTGACTCCGCTGTGGCGTCTGGCCGAACGCATCGCCACCGATTACGGCCTGGTGGCGACAGCCTACGAACGCCGGCACGGCAGTCTCTCAAGAATCCATCAATGCGCCCTCGCCTATTTGTTCACGCCGTCAACAGACATCTATAGCTGCCCGCTGGCAATGACCGACGGAGCGGCCCACACGCTTCTGGCTGCGGGCAATCAAACGCTTATCGCTCGCGCCGTGCCGCATCTGACGACGCGAAACCTAACAGACTTTTGGACGAGCGGCCAGTGGATGACTGAAAGCACGGGCGGCTCCGATGTCGGCTTAACGGAAACAACGGCGCGGCAGGATGACGAAGGCGCATGGCGTCTCTACGGCAGGAAGTGGTTCACCTCTGCGACGACTTCGCAGATGGCATTGACGCTGGCGCGGCCTGAAGGCAACGGCCCCGGCGGTCAAGGCTTGGCCCTCTTCTACATCGAAACGCGTGATGAAGCGGGCCGCTTGCGCAATATTCAAATCAACCGGCTCAAGGACAAACTCGGCACGCGCAAGGTTCCGACCGCCGAGTTGAGTTTGGACGGCACGCCGGCTCAACTCGTCAAGGGAACGACCGAAGGCATACGCAATATCGCGCCGATGCTCAACATCACGCGCCTTTGGAACGGCATCAGCGCCGTCTCCCTGATGCGGCGCGGGCTGGCGCTCGCCCTCGATTACGCGCGCAAGCGCGTGGCCTTTCAAGCGAAGCTTGCCGCCAAGCCTCTTCACCTGGATACCCTCGCAAATTTACAGGCCGAAGCAGAAGCCGCCTTTCACTTCGCCTTCCGCGTGGCCGAGTTAACAGGTCTCTACGAGACGGGCGAGATTAATGAAGAACAGGCTGCGTTGCTGCGGCTGCTGACTCCGTTAATGAAGCTGACGACGGCGAAGCAGTCCGTGATGGTTGCGAGCGAAACGCTCGAAGCCTTTGGCGGCGCGGGCTACGTCGAAGATACAGGCTTGCCTGTGCTGCTGCGTGATGCACAAGTCTTGCCCATCGGGGAAGGAACGACGAACGTGCTCTCGCTGGATGCATTGCGCGTTTTAGGCTCGGAGGCGCGTGCCTTGCAAGCTTTGCAAGCGGAAGTCAAACGCTGCCTTCAGCCTGTCAGCGAGCGCAGGCTCGCAGAGGCCGCGCGCGTCGCGCAGTTGTCGTTGGAACACGCCGCAAACTGGCTCGCCCACGCCAGAAAAGAGGGCCAGCCGACGCTCGAAGCCGGAGCGCGCAGCTTGGCCCTGACGCTTGGACGAACGATTGCACTCGCCTTGCTGGTCAAACAAGCTCAGTGGTCGCAGGAACACGAATCAGACATGCGCCCGACGGCAGCCGCCAGGCGTTTCGCCGCTGCGGGAGTTGACCTGCTGACCGCACGCGATTTGGAAGATGCCCACACATTAGTTAGCTTGAGTTTAACGTCAGCGGAAGCGTGAATGTTCAGGTCTGCCGCTCTGGCTGTAGCGGGCTTTCCGTCTTAAGTCTAGCGTTTATCTCGCTGCGGCTCACGCCGAAGCCGCGACCGAGCTTGTCAAACTATTGACTATAGAACCCTGAGCGCAGATAATTGCCAGCCATGGCTCGCGATGCCTATGAGGCTCTTAACATTCTTCACCTTAAAACTCATTTTTAAGGTAGAATGGCTTTCAACTCGCCGCCAATCACAGCTAGAGTGCGCCAAGCTATAGGAGAGCGCCCGATGTAGTAGAATCTTACTTGCTCACAAGCGTTGTTTGCCAATAAATCTCTTTTCGTGCTTGCTCGTGCCGGTGAGAATCACTCTAACTACTCATTTTAACGATTAGAATACTACCGGCACCTTTCATCGTTTCGCAAAGCTGATCTGCCGTGGTAGGTCAAAAGCTACTTAAGCCAGTCACATGAATTATCACTCTTTCCCATCGCCAGCAGTGTAGTAAGGTCGGGCAGCCGCTAGGAAATTGCTCGTGTTTCACTGAACACCAACAAATCTGAGAACCAAGGCTTTGCTTGGAGGAAGCGCATGGAACAGGCGCTTGAACTAGAGGGATTGGAGAAGGTTATTCAGCGCTATATGCTGACTAACGCATCTGACCGTGAGCTGCAAAGAGCCATCACAACTCTGAGCAGGCTGCGCGAGGAGCTGGCTAAATTGCAAGAGGAGGCGCAAAAGCTGAAGGAAGCGCCTCTTCAGTATGGGATTTATCTTGGCCCAAGCCCACATGATGAGCGCGATATTCTGGTTGGTTTAGGCAACGTTCGCTTTGAAGCCCGCTTAGCGGCAGACCTGAAGGCTCAACTCAACGGACTCGCATTAGGCCAGCAAGTTCTCCTCAATAATGACCATAACGTTGTCGCGCTGCGCGGCGAGTATGTTCGCGGGGAGACTGCCGAGGTCATCAACGTCTTAAAACCGCAGGGGAGCGGCGAGATTATCTCTCTGATAGAAGAGACGGGCGCTCCTTTACGTGCCCGCGCCAAGTGGAGAGAAGGCAAAGAAATTGAGGTCGCCTGCTCGCGGGAGTTGGAGCAGGTCGGAGTGCGGCGGGGCGACATCGTCTTGATAGATGCGGATCAGATGTTGGCGACCACAAAAGTTCGTCCGCGCCTGCATGTTCGGGCCAGCGGCAGCGAAGGAACGGTCGTTGAAATCAGCGACCGTCTGTTTGAAGAGGGCGTTTATATTGGCGACCTAGTGCGCATCGAAGCCGGGTTGAAATTCGCTTTCGAGAAACTGCCGTCGTTTGAGACAGGCGAACTCACGCTCGAAGAAGTCCCAGACGTGAGCTACGCCGACATCGGCGGCCTCGATGCGCAGATTGAGGCTTTCCGCGACGCCATTGAGCTTCCTTACCTGCAACGCTCTCGCTTTGAGAGATATCAACTATCGCGTCCGAAAGGAATCTTGCTCTATGGCCCGCCGGGTTGTGGAAAGACAATGGTTGCCAAAGCTGTGGCAAATAGTCTGACCGAGAGCATCCGCGACCACCTTAGCAATCTGGAAAAACGCATCCGGCTCTATACGGAATTACGGTCAAAACCGCTTAACGATGAACTGCTCAAGAATTGCCGCGCCTTACTCGGTGTCGAGGATGAGCACGATGATGCCTCTGCACTTGCCGAGGCCGCTTTAAAACATCTGGAAGAATCTTTGAGCGCTCAGGATGTTGACCTCAATCTGCTCGACGAAAAGCTGTCGGAGATTAGGTCGGTGCTCGATAACGAGGAGGGCGTTCGCAGCTACTTCCTGAACGTCAAAGGACCCGAACTGTTAGACAAGTATGTCGGCGAGACCGAACACCGGATTCGGAGCATCTTTGAAGAGGCGCGCCGCCATGCGAGCTACTACACCCCTGTCATTATCTTCTTTGATGAGATGGAGGCGATGTTCAGAGCGCGCGGCTCTGGCCGCTCATCCGATATTGAGACGACTATCGTTCCGCAGTTTCTCTCTGAAATCGATGGGGTGGAAAATTCCGCGAATGTGCTGCTCATCGGCGCGACCAACCGAGACGACATGATTGACCCTGCCATCCTGCGTCCCGGCAGGCTGGACGTGAAAATTAAGATTGACCGCCCGACACAAACGGCAACCGCCGACATCTTTTCGCTCTACCTGCAACCGACGCTGCCGCTCAGTTCGGATGGACACGATTTGCGGCCAGCTCAGAACGCATCAGGCAACCTCATCTTTCGCACGGCGTATGCGCGCCTCGACGGAGAACTACAAGAGTTGACCGAGTTGCTTCCTCCGGGGTGTGACCTGCGGCTGGCCCTGAGCATTAGCCAGAGGGAAGTGGACGAGCTTTCCATTCTGACTCCCAGAATTTCCGCGCAGCAAGCCTGCCTGCAAGAGCTTCGTGAGAATAGCCAGATGGACTTGCAGAAAAAGCTGAGCCGATTCAAGTCGAACCTGCAAGTGTCGCTCATTGTCGAGAAGCTCAGAGCGCTCTCGAAAAGATGTGCCGCGGATACGCAGTTCGCAGGCCGCCTGCAATTTCTGGCGCAAAAGGAATGGCTGGCCGAGGCTATGATTCAGCAAGCCGTGGCGCTGCTGTTTAGCCCTTCGAGCGTCATCAAAGTCCTCACCAAGGGCGGGCAGCACTACACTTTTCCGGTCAGCGATTTTATCAACGGCGCTGTCATCGCCAGTATCGTATCCAGGGCCAAGAGGTCGGCTGTTAAGCGCGAGATGGATGGTCTGCAAAAATCCGAGGGGATTTCCAGCGAAGACCTGCGGGCCGGAATTGTTAATGAACTAAGCGAAAGTCAGGAGCAGTTAGCGCTCTATAAGCTGCGCAATGAAATGGATGTGGCCGGCGTGATGATACAGAAGGTTGACTTGCACCTTGAAGCCGGCGGAGCCGACCCGTGGAGTGAGGATAAACAGAGACCTTATCGCATCATAGTGTGAATTCAAGAGGCGAGGCGCAACATGCTGAACACGCCGGAAGTAGTGATGGAGGAATTGGACGGACAGACGATTACGAGTCTGCATTTTTCTCCCGACAGCCTCAAGCTCGCGTCCGGCCATACAGATTATAAGATTAGGATATGGCAAGTCGCTCCCTTCAAGCAGATAGGGGAAATCAATATGGATGAGGTCCCCTATCCTGTTCACTTCGGCGCTAACGGGAGCTTGCTCGCCGCCGGCTGCGGTCAAACCCTTTACGTGTGGCAGGTTTCTGACCAGGCGTTGCTTTTCAGCGCTGAGACAGGTTCCAATTTTTGGCCCGTGCGTTTGAGTCCTCACGAGCCGCTGCTCGCTGTCGGTGTAGACGACGGGACCTGTAACCTTTGGAATGTGTTCGACCAAGAGCAGGTCGGTTCCCTAACCGGACATCTCAAACAAATATATGGTCTGGATTTCAGCCCGGACGGAAGACTGCTGGCGAGCAGTGCCGGAGATGGCACGCTGCGGGTCTGGGAGGTGAGCACAAAAAGCGAAGTTTGCATGTTGGAGGCAGATGTCGAGGACATCACCTGCGTCGCTTATAGTCCTGACGCAAAAGTGTTGGCAGCGGGTGGGGCGAAGGGAATTATCTCGGTGTGGGACATTCAAGCGCGCAGGCAACTCTGGCAAAGTGATAAGCATAGCGCCGACATCGTCAGCCTGGCCTTCGAGCCTTCCGGCGACTTCTTTGCCTCCGCCAGTTTAGATCATAGCGTGCGAGTCTGGGAGAGGGCATCAGGAACACCTATCAATCTGCTCGGGTATCCTGACGAGGTGTTTGCCGTGGATT
>CAZEZJ010000004.1:3923-9565 GCA_964516695.1 uncultured Blastocatellaceae bacterium | reverse complement strand
AGCTTTGGCGCTGGGGCTATCCAAAGCTGGTCGTCAAATCAGGAAGATTCAAGGGCGCTGTGGCACAGGCCATGATCGAGAGACGCATGGCGGGGGCGGACCGGTCTCTATAGGAGAAGACTTTGAGCATCCCAAAGACGGTCGGTGTCGAAACCGAATACGGCATCTTAGCTAAAGCCAACCGAGAGATTGACCCATTCGTCGCTTCTCGGATGCTGATGAGCCAGTTTCGGACGCTCGGTCTCATCGCCGTTCCGCACAACGAAACATACATTCCGCCGCAGGAGGAGGAAGAGGGTGTTTGTTCCGACCCTTCGGTCACGCAGGTGACGGTCGAGCCTAATGCTTTGAGGGAGTCTGACAGAGAAGGCCGCTACGATTGGATGATAGCCAATGGCGCGCGCATCTATATCGACCATGCTCATCCTGAGTATTCGACGCCAGAGTGTTTATCGGCGCGCTCGCTGGTCGCGGCAGATAAGGCGGGAGAGGTGATTATGGAACGCTGCTGCCAGGCGGTGGTTGACAATAAGCTATTGCCGCAACAGCAAACAATCTCCATCTATAAAAACAACAGCGACCATAAAGGGAATAGCTATGGCTGCCATGAAAACTATCTTCTGAGCAAAGACTTCTATCAAGACCTGCTGTATCAAAAGCCAGAATTGGTCGCAGCCCATCTGTTGCCGTTCTTTATAACCCGCACGATACTGTGCGGCGCGGGCAAAGTCGGCAGCGAGAATGGCGCTCCCTCAATTGGCTTTCAACTCTCTCAGCGGGCTGATTTCTTCGAGACACTCACCGGCGTGCAAACTACGTTTCGCCGCCCTCTCTTTAATCTTCGCGACGAGCCGCACGCGAACCCATCTCAATATCGCAGACTGCACGTCATTATCGGCGACGCCAACATGGCAGAGCTTTCAACCTATCTCAAAATAGGCACAACGCAACTCGTTCTGCGGATGCTTGAGGACGGATTTCTGACCACCGGCTTGACGCTCGCGGAGCCTTTGGTTGACATGCTAACCGTGTCTCGTGACCTCTCTTTTCGTAAGAAGCTGACACTATGCAGCGGCAAAGAGTTGTCGGCTCTGGAGATTCAGCGCGCATACTTATCGTTGGCTTGTCAGTATCTCAAGAAGGCCGGAGCCAGCGAGGAAGAACGGGATATTGTCCAGCGCTGGACAAAGGTTCTCGATACGCTGGAAACGGATTGGAGACCGCTTGCCGCCAGCCTCGATTGGGCGATTAAGAAAAATCTGTTGGACCACTATGTCGTATCCAAAAATACGACGTGGGAAGAAGTAGGCGCCTGGCAGTCAATCATCGAAAACATCCTCCGCTCCGAAACAGAGATGTCAAATCAGGCACAGTTTGACCCGCAGGAGGAGCTTAAGAATCCTGACTCTCAATGGCAGGCCAGAGTGAGAGCTTATCTGCGAAAGCTCGGCTTGCGTGAAGAGATTTACCTGCTGCAAAGAGAAGTCTATTTCGGGCTGCGGCGCATGGACCTCAACTATCACGATATTTGTCGTGATGATGCGTCGGAAAGTAATGTCGGGCTGTTTTATCGTCTCCAAAACCGCAAATTGATTGAGCGCATCGTCACGGATAAAGAGATAAACCGGATGGTCGAAGAGCCGCCGCAGGGCAGCCGTGCTTGGTTTCGTGGAAACAACTTGAAGCGCTTTCCAGATGCTATAGAGTGGGCCGATTGGAGCTGCATCCGCTTTCTAAAAACCACCCCCGCGCGTTCATACGGCTGCCTTCTCCGTATAGAAAATCCTCTCTCCGATTATGTGGCGGAGACGGCCGGTGTCTGGAGCCAGCTAGAGAAAACGTATGGCCCCGTAAAAGGTCAAGACCAACTGACAACAGAAACAGTTAAGGAGCATCAACATGAGCGAACAAAAAAGAGTTCGCAGGCAAAGGTCAAGGAAAAAACAGGAGCAGTCCGAAGAGTTGTTGCGAAAAAACTCGCCCCCCAAAAAACAGAAAAGTCTGAGCGAGTTGGACCTCGCGGTGGGAGAGTTGGTAAGCGAAGTGGTCGGAGAACGTAAAGCCCATCAGGTGATTGATGACGAAAGACTCTGGCGTGAAAATATTCAGACCTCGGGTGAATAACAATGGCTCTGCGTGAACGTATTTTTAGTCTGGAAACGGAATACGGCGTCCAGTTTTACACGGACGAAAGCTACCATGATTCGCCCGACGCCACGCAAACAGTGCTGGCGCTGGTCGAAACAATCGCGCGCGACTATGGCCTGCCATCGAGCGATTATCTCCTCAATGGCTCAAAGTTTCACCATGATGTCGGCCATCCCGAATGGTCTCTGCCGGAGTGTCATAGCGCGAGAGAGGCGGCAAGTTATGACAAAGCGGCCGACCATTTGCTGCGGGCTGCCATTCCCGAGGCGGAACGCCGATTGGTGCGCGATGGATTTGAGGGCCATCTGTTCGTCTTTAAGAACAATGTGGATTCAGATGGTAATACCTTTGGCTGCCATGAAAATTATCTGATGAAGAAGGACGCCGCCGTGCTCGGAGGAGAACCCTTTCGGCGTTATATGGTTCGTTGCCTGGTCCCGTTCCTGGTCACCAGACAACTCTTTTGCGGTGCCGGAAAATTGGAGTTCACGGACGAGCAAGAGCCACGCTTTCACCTTTCGCAACGCGCCGAATTCATAGAGGCCATCGTGTCGCACGACACTACCAGAAACCGAGCCATCATCAACTGGGGCCGCGAAAAGGAACCGCTGGCTTCTTCAGGTTTTCGCCGTTTGCACTTAATCATCGGTGATTCCAACATGTCGGGCTGGTCTACCTGGTTCAAGCTTGGCACGACGGGATTGCTTTTGCGTTTGATTGAAGACCTGTGTGTCATGGACGCGCCGCTGCTGGCCGACCCGGTAGCGGCCTTGCGTCAGGTGGCCGCCGATCCTCAGTGCTCGCAAACAATTCTCTTGCGCGACGGGCGAAAAATGACGGCTCACGAAATTCAGTGGCAGTATTACGAAGCCATCTGTGACTACGTCGAAAAGTTCGGCTCGTCCAGTGAAGAGGAGGAGCTGCTGGATGAATGGGAGCAGGCGCTCCTAGACGTAGAGAGCGACCCGGAAAAATTGCGGAACCGTGTGGATTGGGCCATCAAAAAAATGATAGTGGACAGCAATCTCAAACTGGTTAACGGTTCCTGGGACGGCTGGCAGGCCGACCCGGAGAGCATCAACGCCTTAAGGGCAGTCGATATTCGCTTCCATGATATTAGCGAGCAAGGCCGGTTCTCGCGGCTCTGGAACGATGACACATTGGTTTCCGAGGAAGAGATTCAAAAGGCGCAACTCGAACCGCCGCCGTTTACCAGAGCTAATATTCGAGGAAAAACAATAGCCAGAGGACGCGTTGGAGACTCGGCGGTGTGGGTCGAAAATTGGCCCGAGCTAGGCATTGATGACCAGGAAATTGAGATTTCAGACCCTTTGCAATTTGCTCACCCGCTGGTCGCAGAGACCTGCGACGAGACAGAACTTGAAAGCGCCTTAAGCCATGAAGATGCGGAAATTCGTCTCCGCGCCGCCACTTACCTCGGCTGGGCGCAAACAGAGAAAGCTCTGCGCGCTCTGGCACGCGCCGCGGCCACAGACACCGACGAACGTGTGCGGCGAACAGCCGTCAACTCCATCGGTAAGTTGAAAACGGAAGGCAAAATGTCGGTGCTGATTGATTGTTTGCGGAGTGATGCGGCTGGTGTTCGGTGGGCCGCTGAAGAGGCCATGACAGAAACGGCTTCCGTGCAGTCTGGTCCAGACACGAAAGTTAATCCTCCATCGGCGGCTGATGGAGAATCGCTGGTCAACATTATTTCCTAAGCGAGGAATCTATGGCTCTCATGGTTTATCTGGGCGATGAGGGGGACAGCCGGAGCGTGGCCTTCAAGAAGGAACTCCGAATGGGGGCTGATGCCGAGCGTAACCAACTGGTGTTGCCCGCCGCACACGGTATTGATGCCGAGCACGCCGTAGTCATGCGCACCGCTGTTGGTGGATTGCCGGTCTTGATTGACCTGGCCGGCCATGACCTGAAGGTTAACGGGCAGCGCGTAATCTCTCTCAGGGTGCTGCATCATGGCGATACGATACAAATCGGTGCTGCCAGCCTGATGCTGCGTGAGCTGCAAATCATCAAGCTGCCTGCCGATTCACGTTGGACGGAAAAGGAATGCGCGGTCTGCGGTCTTAAGCTGAAGCCGGAGACGGAAGTGGTCGCCTGCCCCCTCTGTGAAGTGCCGCACCACAGAGAGTGCTGGTTTGATTTGGTCGTTTGCTCGACCTATGCCTGCCAGTATCCGATTCACGAAACCGTCATCAGAGCGCTGTCGCCACCGATAAGCTTTGAAAGAAAGCTGGAGAAGGAATCAAAGCTGGTGAAGGAACGTCAATTGTGCGTCGCCGGTAAGAAGGTTGACCTCGTTCCGTTTCAGAGGGACCAAAACGTCGCGCGGTGTCCCTCCTGTAACACACCCTTTCACCTGAATTGCTGGTTGAGCCTGACGGTTTGCCCGCAGTGCTCCTATGGGATTAAAGCGCTGATTAGCCAAGTCTTTTCATCCGAACACGAAGCGGCGGCGGCAGCACAGAGTTAAGAGATGTCTGAGCTTAAAGAAAAGACGATTCACATTACTGACCCCGAGCAGGATCGTTACTCGACACTGCATCTGATTGATTGGTGGGACCAGCAGCGATTGGCCGAGTCGCGTGTGATGGTGGTTGGCGCGGGCGCGCTCGGTAATGAAGTGATAAAAAACTGCGCCCTGCTCGGCGTGGGACATCTCTTTGTCGTTGATTTCGACAAAATCGAGGCTTCCAATCTCTCGCGGGCCGTGTTGTTTCGAGCAGAGGATTGCGGGCTTTTCAAAGCTGAAGCGATTGCCAGGCGGGTCAACGAACTGAACCCTGATATTCGGGTG
Organism: uncultured Blastocatellaceae bacterium; assembly: GCA_964516695.1. Classification (GTDB taxonomy): domain Bacteria; phylum Acidobacteriota; class Blastocatellia; order Pyrinomonadales; family Pyrinomonadaceae; genus DASVTR01. The sequence continues at coordinate 4,599 of CAZEZJ010000004.1, read as the reverse complement.
ACGCCTGTGGTCGGTGACATCAACAAGGACCTTGGATTAGGTTTATACCGCCAGATGGATGTGGTCATCGGCTGCCTTGATAATCGCGAGGCGCGGATGGCGGTGAACCGTGCCTGCTGGCAAACAGGCAAGCCCTGGATTGATGGAGGGCTGGGCATCCTGGATGGCGTGATGAGAGTTTTCCAGCCTCCCGACGGCGCTTGTTATGAATGCGCAATGACCGACAGCGACTACGAGTTGATTAACGTCCGGTATTCATGCCCGGCCGGTGAAGCCGTTGCCGCCGGACGCGAGCCTACGACTGCGACGACCGCCTCCATCATTGCCGCAATGCAGGCGCAGGAAGCGGTTAAATTGCTGCACGGCATCCCCGTCGTCGCCGGGCGAGGCGTCTACTATAGCGGTCAGACTCTACGCCTAACCTACATGGACTACAGCGTGCGCGAGGATTGCCCGGCCCACCAGAGCTACGATGAGGTGATAAACCTTCCTGCGAGGGTCAGCGATACGACGGTCAATGATTTCCTTCAGCGCACGGGCGGCGATTTGATTGTGCTGAACGATGAAATTCTCACTCAATTCGTTTGTCCGTTCTGCCATCAGAGCGAAGCTGTTTATCGTCCTTACTATCAAGTGGTCAACGATATTTCGTGCCCGAATTGTGGGAAGCGTAGAT
>CAZEZJ010000004.1:0-3913 GCA_964516695.1 uncultured Blastocatellaceae bacterium | reverse complement strand
CAATCTGGGCCTCTCGCAACTGGGGGTGCCTGCGTATCACATCTTGCCGGTGCGTTTTGCAGCCGACTGGAAATATTTCGAGTTTTCCGGTGATGCCGAAAGATTTGGGTTAACGGTCGGAGAGGAGTCTACAAACATGGGAACGGATGTTCAGATGAAGGAGAGTAGAGGTGGATAATAGACGGGAAGGACGATTGTCCAAAGAGTTTAAGAAGATGCAGGAATTGATTGGCCCCTACAATCTCTTCAGTTTTCAGTGTGCCGATCTTTCCGCGCAGGAAGCGACCGAGTTTCTGAAGACGGAGATGTCTCTGAAGGTCATCTCGGCGGGATTGCCTGGCTATCTAGACCCGGATGAATACCGCAAGCAATACCCAAACTCGTCTCCCGAAAAATACCTCATCCTTTATTCATGCGCCGGATTAGTGAAGTCGGATGAAGGAGAGATTCAGGTGACGGAAAATCATGCGATGAGTATCGTCTTGGGCTACGACTTTCCGGCGAAGCCCCCGATTCTCATCTGGTACACGCAAATCTGGCATCCGAATTTTAATACTCCGCACGTCTGCACGATGGGACGGCCCTTCGCCGCCAGTGTTCCGATTTATCGAATCGTTCTCACGATAGGCGAAATGGTTCAGTATCGTAACTACAACTTGGATTCTCCGCTCAATCACGAGGCCGCAACCTGGGCGCGCCAAAACGCACAGTACTTTCCCGTCGATGACCGCGATCTGGTTGACGCTCGCTACAAGTATAAGGCCGGTTCCGCCGCGTCATCACAGCAGATTGACCCGTTGGTTGAATTAATAGACCCGACTATGACGGGCACGAGCGCTCCCGACAATCTCGTTGAACTGGAAGATTAGATGACCGGACTTTTGAAACTTCAAAAGGGCTGATGCGCTGCATTGAAATTAACCATCAGGTGGCTTAGAGGAAAATGGCTATCCAAGTGAGAATTGAATATGAACTAAAAAGCTGGGTCGCCAAGCTCTCGGAAGTGGCAAGTGTGGAGCGCTTAATTCCCGCCATCGTGACTGCGATGAATCTCCCTTTAATCAACAAGCCAGGTCAATCTTTTATCTATCATTTGCACAATGATTCGAGACAACTCAGGGAGAACGAAACATTATCTGCCGCCGGAGTCAAGGATGGAGATGTTTTGAACATCACACGGTCTACTCCACAGGAGGTCCCTGACTCGCGCAGCGCGCGGCTCCGCCAGTTATTTATGAAGAGGCTTCCTAATTTGGATGATAGCTTTCTGACATCGGTATCAGACCTGAAGCAGAGCAGAACCAACTTATCTAGTAGGCAGGGTAAGAGCAGCCAACATAATAAGCAGACTGTCAGTGGTCAAAACAAGACGGTCGCACCCATTATTTGCCCGAGAACCGAGACGCCGTGTGGCGAGACGTTGGGGGTTGATCAGAGACGCGCATACATTATCATGCCCTTTGATGATGAATCCGACAATTTATACCAGCGCGCGATTGAACCGACAGTTATCAAAGCAGGCTTACACCCGGTGCGCGGCGAAAATGCCTTTACCAACGCAGACCTCCTATGCAAAATCTGCCACTGTGTTTTCGAGTCGAGGCTTAATATCGTCGATATTAGTTCCATCAATGCCAATGTTTTTCTTCATCTTGGGGTCGTCTATGGAATGGGACGCCAAGCCATTCTAATCAAGAAATATGATTCAAAAGTGCTGCGAGATATAGAAGCCTTGGAGTATATTCCAGGTGATGATTTTCAAATCTTCAACCGCCGCTTGTTGACGATTCTCTGGCAGAGCACAGGCGCTCCGTCGCTTCGCGGGTGGCCCTGTGAAGAATGCGGAAAGATTCCTTCATCGAGCAATTTCTTCATCGCTTGCACCGAAGATGGGTCTGTCTATCACCCGGATTGTTGGTACTCCCTCGGCAAGTGCCGCCGCTGTCAGGGCACACAGGTGGTTGAAATCAGGCGGGATTTGAGATGAGCTTGGCTTAAACGCGAGCGCTTGCGTCAAGACCTCTGAAAGGAGAGGCGATTTTGAGTATGCGCCGTTCCATTGAACGAAACCTGAACGGACTTCTCATCGGTGCCGAGTGGAAAGCTACGCCCGTTGAGAGCGGCTGGCGTTTAGACGGTGTGAAGCCTCTGGAGCGAAGCATCTATGCCAGCTTCACTAAATCCTGGCTGACGCTGCACCTTCCGCTTGACTTGCCGGCGGCAGTCAGCCCGCGCGAGCGGTTTGAACTCTATCTCAAGCTGCTCAATCTCAACGAGCGTAAATTATTTTTGACCAAGTATTCGCTCGACGAGAGAGACCAACTCTTGTTATCGGCTGAAGTCCCAACCGAAGGTTCATCCCTGAGATTATCAAAGATGGCCGCCGAGGCGGTGGCTGTATACGGGTCTCGCTACCTGAAAGCTTTGAACGGCGGGCAAGCAGTGAGAAACGAGCCGGCCGAAGTTGAAGTTGAAATCCTATCCAGAGAAACAAACAATTCGCCCAATCTGCTGGCGGGGTATTTCCTTGATTTCATCAAAAGCGTTGAGCCGGACGGATGGGGGCAGTTGGAAGCGCCGCAGGGACAATCCTGGCACTTAGGCTACAAAGGCCACCTGCGAATGTTTGATGTCTATTTTTTTCTCACTAAATCCTGGGCCACCTTTCAGGTCCCTGTCTTGATTGAGACAAAGCCGCCGGCGCTCGGTCTGGATTACCGGATTAGGGCTTTGTTCTTACGATATTTGTTGCGTTTGAATGATGAGCTTTATATGGTCAAGTTCGGAGTTGATGAAGATGGGCAGGTTCTACTCATGCTTGAATTGCCCCTCGAAGACTTGAACTTCCATCTGTTCCTGTTCGCGATTCGCACCATCAGCAGATACCTGGAAACCTACACGCAAGAACTAGAGATTATCGCCTCACCCGAGCGCGATTCTCATATTTTCGATCTGCTTGTTCAACTCGACTCGGCTAAATATCCCATGCAGAGGAGTAACTGAAGTGGCACTTCACATACGTTTGGAAGACCATACCGGCAACACTACAAAGCAAGCCAAGTTGTCTGACACGGCGGCGGTAGCGCGGTTAATCCCCGCCCTCGTGACGGCGCTTGAACTTCCCATCACTGATCCTTCAGGGCGTCCGGTTGTCTATCGTCTCAGTCATAACAGTCGCCAGCTACAGGATGATGAGAGCTTGGTGGTGGCTGGGGTGCAAAATGGTGACACCATCACCATCGTGCCTGAGATGACGGCTGGCGCGCGCGGCGGCTTGCGACAGCAGGCTTCAGAGCAGCCTTCACCAATGGTCACTCTCGGGTCTGTGATTCGTGAGAGCCGGCCGCAAGCGGGATTCCCGTCCTTCGCGATTAATGCGGCGCGGAGCCGGCAGGTGGGCGTGCATCTCACCGGAAAAGCCTTGAGTGAGATTAAGACCCATGCCGACCTTCATCTTGACCGTGAAGTCGGAGGAATTCTGCTAGGCGAAGTGTACGAGGAGGATGGCAAGTATCTGGTCTCAATCGAAGCTGTCTGCGCCGCGCGTCATACGATGGCTAGTTGCGCCTCTCTACAGTTTACGGGCGAGACCTGGCTCGACATCCTCAAAGACCGCAGCACACGCCCGCAAGCTAAAACTCTCGGCTGGTATCACTCGCATCCAGGATGGGGCATCTTCATGTCCGGCGTTGATGAGTTCACGCACTACAGCTTTTTCGGCAATCAACCCTGGTATGTCGCTCTGGTTATTGATCCGTTAGCTGGGGAATTGGGCGTCTTCACGTGGGAACACGGACGCTTAACCTCTAATCGAGAGATATTTGTTTTATGACAACACAAACCAACTCATCCAATGCGCCCGATACGCTCGTTAAGGTCAGGCGGTATCTTCGTGTCATTCTGCGGGCTGGAG
>CAZEZJ010000003.1:1627-38754 GCA_964516695.1 uncultured Blastocatellaceae bacterium | reverse complement strand
CTGATTGAACAAATCCCCGAAGATGATTTCGTGCGGGTTATTGACTCACAGACGAAGGATGATGATTGCCGTTCGGTGCAAACCATCATGTCTCATGTGGTCAGAGCCGGATACGGTTATGCTGATTACATCAGAGAGCAATTCTCTATTGCTTCAACCCGCCCTCAAAACAAACTTCTCTCACGTCAAGAATCCTTAGAGCAACTCGGTGCGGCGCTTCGCTACACGGCTCAGACTTTGGAGGGCAAGTGGGAGATGAGCGACCAAGAGATTTTGGGGACGGTTATTAAGAGCCGTTGGGGAGCGGTATATAACGTGGAGGGATTGTTGGAGCACGCCATCGTGCATATCTTGCGACACCGGCGGCAGATAGAGAAATTCATCTGGCAGAGCTTGATTACAGCGCCTTCATCAAACTTTATCAATCGCTGACATAGCTAGAGGAGGCTGTCATGGGCGAGGAGCAGGAGAAATCTGAGCAGAAGAAAGAGGGGCCGGAAAAAGAGGAGCCGGAGAAGAAAGAGAAGCCGGACCGTTTAGAATCTTTCGCCAAGCTGGTAGGCATTATTGGCGGATTGATAGCCGTCTTTACAGGCATTTACCAGTTAAGCCAAACCAACGTTCAAAGTGCCAGAGATTTACGCTGGAAACAGGCGGAGGTGGCGCGAGAAATGATAACCAAGATGCTGGCTGACGAAGGTTGGAAGGGCATGGAGATGATGGACTGGGAAGATGAAGGGCGGGAATACGAGATAAACGGGCAGAAAGAAAAAGTTAACGCCGCTGCCGTCTATGCCGCGCTGGAAAAAAATGAGAGTACGGATAAGGACAGGTATATTATTGACCGGCTTGATAGAGCATTCTTTTTAGTGAGTCAACTTGAATCAGCCGTGAGGTCTGAGCTTGTCAAGATTGAAGATGTGCGGTTTCCTTTGAGTTGGTACGCAGCAAAGAGGTTGTGCCCGCGTAAACAGCTATTCGAGGCTTATATAAAAGAAAACGCAGCGCCGGAAACGCTGCAATTTTTGCAACGCTTAGATGAGTGGAGAAATTGTCCCAAGTGAGTGCGGCATAAGAAACACAACGACTAACTTAATACGGACACCTCGATAGCCATCTCCTTACTGCCTCGCCCATTAAATGGAAAGCACTTCCTGCAACAAAACTATTAATGGAGCCGAAGGAAATTTAACCCTTCAACCCGACCGCTCTCAGCTTGCTTCGCACGTTCCTTTGCTGGCTCAACCCGGGTTTGCTTTGGCGGCGGATTAATTCGTGCGTTAAGCCGCTCACCTGTTGTTGCATGTGCGCAACAATGTCTTGTGCCAGAGACATGGTTGTGATATAAGGCGTTCCTGATATTGAGGCGTTATACATCGGGAACACAACGTAGGAGGAGATTATGCAACTGGGGAATTTCTCTGTGAGCTTGGCTGTCAAAGATATAGAGGCGTCGAAGCTCTTTTACGAAAAGCTGGGGTTTACAGTTTTCATGGGAGATCAATCGCAGAATTGGCTGATTATGAAGAACGGCGACCACGCCATTGGGCTATTTCAAGGCATGTTCGAGAAGACCATTCTCACCTTCAACCCGGGGTGGAATAGCGATGCCAAGCCACTCGGAGAATTCACGGACGTGCGCGAGTTGCAGCGCCAGCTCAAAGCGAGTGGCGTAGAATTGATGACAGAAGCAGACGAAAGCTCTAGTGGTCCGGCGAGCTTTATGATTGTTGACCCTGATGGAAACACGATTCTGGTAGATCAACACGTCTAGGCCGGTATGGCAATTGGAGATTCTGTTTGCGAACAGCGACGCATAACGCTCGCCCTCGCAGCGGACGCGATTGACGACGCGCCGCTGCGAGGGCGAGCGTTATGCGCCTGAAGGGATGCGTGCTATGACAATGAAACCTGTCCTACACAGTTTTGCCTATTGCCTAGACTTTCTGCGCGAACAAGTTGCAGACATCGCCGCACCTGACATGGTCGCGCAACCAAACGGGATTATGAATCACCCGGCTTGGGTCATCGGCCACCTTACCGTGACGTGTCAATTGTTGGGCGGCGCAATCGGAATGCCTGAATGGTTGCCGAGCGACTGGCCCAAGCGTTTCGGTACTGGCAGCGTGCCGCTCGCTGATGCGAGCCTGTATGAAACAAAAGACAACGCTCTGGCAATGCTCGGTGATGCCCAAGCAAGAATCCACCAAGCCGCCGAACGGCTGGACGATGCTCACTTGGATGCGCCGTTTCCCGATGAATCGTATCGTGAGGTGTTTCCAACCATTCGGCACGCGCTCACGCAAGTGCTTGTAGGTCATACGGCAAACCACGTTGGACAAGTTTCGGTTTGGCGTCGGGCAATGGGCTTGCCGCCAATGGGACGCTCCTTTGAGTGACGACATGGCACGGAGAACAACGCCATGCAGCCGAACGCGAAGAGCGCGGGCTGTCATGCGCGAGACTTGGCGTTAATAACATTGCGTGCGCGGCTAATGATGACGAGCCTTACGCGTCCTCTTCCTATGAGAAGCAGCAAAACCTCCGCGACCTCACAAAGCCTGACGTGTCTCTAGGCGTACACAGTTATCAAAATGAGTGTCATCACTTGTTGACACCTCTTAACCTCACCTCAGACCGGCTTCATTGTCTTTTCCCGTTATTGCACACCACGCCCCGATAGATAACCATTGGAATGAGCATTGCGTCGTTAGATAGCGTGCCTCGCACGTCTTCCCGCCAACGAGTCTCGCTTGTTGGCCTCACGTCACTCCTGAGTTGTGAAGGAGACTTCAATGGAACTAGCAGCGACAGTCAGCATCGATTGCGTGAATGAACGGACGCGGCGCGCGGGCAGCTTGCGAGTTGTCCTACGCCTGGGGGCGGTGCTGTGGCTGCTGCTCCTCGCAACCGCTTGTAACTCAACTACGGTCTTGCAAGCGAACTTTGACTCGGACACCGCCGGCTCAACGCCAGCGGCCAATCAAGCCACTGGCACAGTTTCTCTCGCGCCCGGCGCGGGCACGATTACCGTCGTTGACGCGCCCGCGCCGGGTCTGGCTGCGACCAAATGGGTTCGTCTGAGCCATCTGACGCCGCCCAGCCCGGAAACCGTGATGAGATGTAATTTTTCTCGCTTTGATGGCGCCGGCAATTACTCGCTCTTAGCAAGTCTCTACATACCGAGCGGCACCGGGGCAGTGACGGTCCAGTTCGAATCGTTCAGAGGGAACGTTCTCAGCTCACCCAGCTTTCTACATCTGGACTTCATGCCGGAGGGCGACGTGCGGATTGACGACAGTTCCGTCAGATTCGGTCGGTTCCCAAGAGACCAACCCTTCACGCTCTCGGTCAATCTGGACATCACTTCGACGACCGCCACGGCCCGCTTCACGCTCTTTGGAGCCAGCGCATCGGGAACACATGAGATGAACATCAATCCGGCTTGGCTTGCGGTGGCTCGCGAGTTCGGCGCGGTGAGATTCTGGATGGGCTACCAATGGCAGGGGCCTTTCTATGTGGAGAACATCCTTGTGACTCGCAGGAACTCTTAAGGAGTTATTAAGAGGAGGATAAAACATCAAACGAAGTATAGTAGGGGAAAACTAAAACGCGCCCAACAAGGCATTCAACCCGCTGCCTCTCCGGCAACTGATGTTCATCTGAGGCGTGCGCTTGGTTGATGGTGAGAGTAATTATCATCTTACGCGATGGTAACGCCGCTTAATCCCGCTGTAGGCCGGAATCCCGTTATCTATTATCGTTAACTCAAAAGTATCATCGTCAATCCACTCGATTGAGCCTTTCCCTGACGCCCCATTAGAAAATCTCTGGTAAAGGATTCCTTCGGAATATTGCCACATGCCGGAGTCTTCTGTTGTGGTCTGCCCTTGCGCATTCCGGGCAGAGTATTGATAAGTCCCATCAGTATGAGCTGTAAAAGTTACTTCGTAGGTGTCGCCCAGTTCAGAAACTTTGGCGCGCCAAGCGCCGACCAGCCGTCGCGATGGAGTGGCATCCACAGTAGACGTGTCATCCGCGGTTTTCGATACCTTATGCTGATTGGGGCTGGTAGAAGTATGAGGGCTGGGTGAAGCGGATGAATCTTGTGGAGGGGTGCTCTTCTCCTTCGATATCAGCAACACTACAACTGCGACGCCGATGATGATAGACACCAACGCAATAGCCGTATAAACGGGCCAGCGAGTGCCTTTGGGTTTGAAGGGCTGAGCATAAATTGGGTTGAACGACAAAACCTCCGTCGGTTGCTGGCTCGTAACGCGGGATGAAGGAATGCGCTGGGTCGCTTCCGGGTCATACGGATGCGCTAGGGCTGAGCCATCATACAGGCAATAAATCAACGTCTCGTCTGTATAGGTTCGTCTGCATGTCGGGCAGCTTTTCATCTTGATTCTCAACCCACCTCTTACTTACCTTTGAAGCCTTCTCATCTTAAAGCTTCGGCTGGCTGCCTTTAATAGAACAGGCAAGTAACACAAGAGCAAACCACCCTGCCCACTCTCGTCAGCACACCGTAGATATGCAAACAGTGTCTCTTACCTACTTGCTGCCTTTCTTCCCTGGCTTAACGCTGACCTTGCCATCCGTGCCCTTGGCTTTGGGCTGCGACTTAGGTTTACCGGCTCCCATGTTGACGATGAGGCCCAATTTCTTCGCTCGTTCTTTCCATTGCTCAGTTGCTTTATCTTCAATCATTGCTTGCTCTCTTTCTTCTAATTAACAACTACTTGGCCGCCCGTTCGCCACGGCTTCTCAGCTTTAGCTTTTGGCAGCCTGCCGCTTAACTACTTCTTACGGTTTCCAGCCATAGTATAAGCTATTGCTCAAGTCTAACTAAGTCATTGTCGTCGTAAATTTGTCGTCATCCATAAAGCCTCAGTCTGGTGGCTGCGTCTGCTGATGCAGGTCTTATTTATCTGGATTATCCACAGGAGGCATCAACCTTATGAGGATGCCGCGGTCACTGGCCTTAACGGCGATACTGATTTTTGACGTGGCTGCTCACCGCCCCGCATGATTCATCGCTCTTAGCCACTACCCGCCACGCCGCACGAGATTGGAGATGACGACAACCAGTTCGGTCAGCTCCACAGGCTTCGAGACGTGCATCTCGAAGCCTGCTCGCAACGCCCGCAGGCGGTCTTCTGTCCGCGCGTAGGCCGTCAGCGCGATGGCCGGAGTCTTCCCCCCGGCCCCGGGCGGCAACTCTCTCACACGGCGGATTAGCTCGTAGCCGTCCTCGCGCGGCATTCCGATGTCGCTGATTAGTACGTCGAACTTAGCGGCAGCCACAGCTTCGAGCGCCTCCCGTGTTGACGAGGCCGCAGTTACCTCAGCTCCACACTGGCCGAGACCCACGGAAAGCAACTCGCGCGCGTCCGGCTCGTCGTCCACGACGAGCACCCTCAGGCCGTCCAGCCTCTCCGGGCACTCGTGCGCGGGCAGCAGGTCCGGGGTTGCAGGAGCGACGCGCTCTTTTGCCTCCTCCCTCCGGTGGATGGGGGCGACAGGCAGTGTCACGGTGAACGTCGCCCCCGTCCCTTCACCCGCGCTGTCCGCCCGGACCGTTCCGCCGTGCAACTCCATCAGGTGGCGGACGATGGCGAGGCCTAGCCCCAACCCGCCGTGCTGGCGTGTCGTCCTTTGGTCGGCCTGGCGGAAACGCTCAAAGACGTGGGGGAAGAACTCGGGGTCGATGCCCGCACCCGTGTCGCTGACCGCTATCTCAATGCGGGAATTCACGCGCTCCAGTCTCACTTGCACGCGCCCGCCGCGTGGTGTGAACTTAACGGCGTTCGTCAGGAGGTTCCACACCACCTGTTGAAGCCTTGCCGGGTCGCCCATGATGGCCCCAACCCCTGTGTCTATCACCTTCTGCAACCGTACTCCCTTGGCCTCGGCGGCGGGACGCACGGCCTCGACCGCCGGGTCAATAAAGGAGTGTGGACTGACCGGCACAACGTCAAGGCGGAGCTGGCCCGTGACGATGCGCGAGACATCCAGCAGGTCATCGATGAGCTGCGCCTGCGAGCGGGCGTTGCGCTCGATAGTCTCCAGCGCCTTAGCCGCGCCGTCGCCTTCAAGTTGCCCGCCGCGCATCAGGTGCGCCCACCCGAGAATGGCAGTCAGTGGCGTACGCAACTCGTGTGAGACAGTGGCCAGGAACTCGTCCTTCAAGCGATTTGCCTCTTGCGCCTCACGCAGGAGTCGCTCACGCTCCTCCTCGACCCGCTTGCGCTCTGTGATGTCAGACGCTTGGACGATGAAGAACTCTACGCGTCCGTCCGTCGCCTTGACTGCTGTGATTGAGGCGTCAGCGACGCGCGTGCCGTCAGCGGCCTGGTACAAGTCCACGCTGAAGACGGGCGTGTCTGAGCGCGCGGCTTGAGCGAGGCGTGCGGGCCAGCCCGCCTGCATTTCCGGGAGACCATTCCACCAAGGCGTCTCCCAGAACAGCCGCCCCAAGACCCCCTCGCGCGTGATGCCCGCGGCGCGCAGCGGCAGCTCGTTGATGTCGAGCAGGATGCCTTCGGGCGAGAGAATAGCCATGAACTGAAACTGTTGGTTGAAGATGAGGCGGAAACGCTTTTCGCTTTCGCGCAACGCTTCTTCCGCTTGCTTACGGCGAGTGAGGTCGCGGACGACTGCCTGCACTGCGGGCTTGCCTTGATAGAGCAGAGGAGCGGAGGCCAACTCCCCGTAGATTTCTGTTCCGTCGAGCCGGATGAACTTAATCTCCACGGGGGGCGATAGCTCCCCACGGCTCGCCTTCTCTATCCGCTCACGGACGAGCACGTGATAGTCTGGGTGAATCAGTTGCGCAATCGAGTTGCCGACGATTTGTTCGGAGCCTTCGGCGCGCAGTAGTTTGGCCCCGGCGCTGTTGATGAAAAGCAAGACCCCTTCGGCGTGGACGGCGATGGCGTCGGGCGATAGCTCCACGAGCCGTTGGAAGCGCTCCTCGGATTCGCGCAGCTTTTCCTCCGTCAGCCTGGCCTCTGTGTTGTCGCGCAGTATCTTGGCGAACCCACGGGGACCATCCTCCTCGTCGCGGAGCAGCATCAGCACGCCGTCAGCCCAGAAGCGGGAGCCATCCCGGCGCACGTGCCAGCGCTTGTCCTCGGCGCGGCCTTCCCTGAGCGCTGTCTCCATCTCCTTGAGGTGGTCGCCCTGCTCGCGGTCCTCCGGCGTGAAGATGATAGACGCGTGCTCACCGACCCATTCCCCCTCGGTGTACCCGAGCAGGCTCTCGACGCCCGGATTCCAACTAACGACGTGCCCCTTGAGGTCCGTCGCGAAGACGGCATAGTCGTGGACGTTTTCCACGATTAGGCGGAAGAGTTCTTCACTGTCATGGGAAATCTCTTTCGTCATCCGCGTCGGGACCAGTTTCAATTAGGGTGCTGACAGATAGTGGCTCGGAATCTCTATACTGACCCACCATCAAAAATTCGACTGCGAGCATTACGGCGTTTCGATTCGCTTTTTCTCCACAAATCGGACTTGCTTAAAATTCCTGCCTGTCCATTCGAGATAATAAATTCCGCAACGCCCGTTTTGTAAATTAAGGTCGCCGCCTTTGAATCCGCTGAGGACGAGCAGGCGGCTGTCTGCTTGATAAACCAGCGGTTCAGTGTCGTCCGGCAATTCACAGAAGCCGAAACCTGAGCCTTCAAGTTGGTCTGGAAAAAACACCCTGCCGTTGCGGGCATCAATTATGGCGCTGACTGAACAATTCGTTCCGCAGCCCCACGTCGTCAAGATGTAATGCCCGGCAAAGTTCACGCCTTCTTTCGCGGCATTCCGTAAATTGGTGCGGAAGCGGTTCGCATCCTTGTGGCTTTTCAAATTGACCTTGACGTTATTGATTTTCTCAACCTGAGCGGCATATTGCGTGAATGAGGGCGTTGTAGATTGTGCGAAACCAATTGCACTAAATGCCAAAAGAAGCACTATCAGCAGAGCGATTTTCATTTTCATCTTTACCTTTTCTTAAGACTGGTCTTTGTCGGATTCAAATTCCGCGCGAACCGGCGTGTCGAGTGAGTGTTCCTGAAGGGGGCTTAAGGTCTTCGGCCTTCGCTTGTTCAACGTTTGCGGCCGAGCGATTTAACCGATTGGACTTTCACTATCTTGCCGCTGGCGGAAAGGTCGGCTTCGAGTCCGGGAACTTTGCAACTGTAATCATCAACCGTGCCGATGACTTCGCATTGAGCTTTATTTTTGCAGGCGGCTAAAATGGCGCGCCCGGCTTCCGAGCTATTGGTAAAACAATAGGCCGCATAGTCGCCGGTTTCCATGCCGACATACAAAATCACCGACTCGCTTTTCCCGACTTGCAGTTCGCCCTGAATCGTAGCCGCATCGGATTGGCCTGCCGTAGAAATCGCTTGAGAAGCACCCGCCGCATTGGTCAAGACTTCTACTAATTTAACTTGGTCGCCATCACCTCGATAATGAATATCATAAATTTTCCAGTTCTTGTCTGTGCCCTGTTTGAACTGGTAAGACACCATGCGTTCTTTGCCGGAATCTTTGAACGTGACTTGCACCACCGCTTCATCATCGGGTCCAAACTTGCTATCACCGCCCCAGCCGGTTTCCATGATTGTAAAATCCTTAATTTGTGGGTCTTGCGAGCCGTAGAGCGGGTCGAAATCAATCGCCCCGACCTCGCCGTTTGCTTTGATAGCGTCTTTCCAAATCAAGTCCGCCAAATGCTTTGTAAAGTATTTGTCAACGAGGGCGCGGTCTTTGGTCTGGAAAAACGGGCTGGAACCGGCTTTTTGCGCCGCATATAAATTCTTAACAATTACGTTGGGGGCGATGGCCTTTGTTTTTGACTGGGCAAACCCAACCGAGCTAAACGCGAACAAGAACACTGTCAGCAGAACAATTTTGATTTTCACTTTTTACTCTTCCCTTTTTCGTTTTACCTTGTCTGTTGCAAACACCGAATAGCGGCTCGGCTGAGCCTTCCATTCCGCATGAAACAGCATACACAGAAGCGAGGCTGATGACGAGTCTCCATTCCCAGCAATAAGCGCTTTAAGTAGCGATGTCTTGAAGAAGAGATGCAGAGAGGACGTAAAAGACAAGCTTGGCACAGATGGATTCGTTGAGGCATATTGGGCGAGACAGCACAGGCTCAGGCGGGCGCTAGCTGCTTTCTTTGGCCGTGCTGAAGGTCTTCAAGAGGAGGCAAAAAGATTATGGCACAACATATTGGTATCGTAGCTGGCAGCGCGGAGGGCGCTGCGCTGTGTTATCGCACGATTTGTTTAGAAGCGCCAGCCGTGATGGGTGAGCATAACCACCCTGAGATAACCATGAACTCGGTGCCAATGGCCCAGCACATGCGCCACATTCGTGCGAACGATTGGAGGGCGGTAGCCGAGGCTTTAGCATCTTCCGCGCGTAAGGTCGCGCAGGCCGGAGCCGACTTCGCCATCTGCCCTGATAACACATACCACCAAGCATTCGAGTATTTAATTCCGCAGTCGCCCATTCCGTGGCTGCACATCGCCAGTGCTGTTGCTGAAGAAGCACACCGTTTGGGCTATGTGCGGCTTGGCGTTTTAGGAACCAAGTATTTGATGGAAGGGAATGTCTACCCAGAGGCGTTGAAGGAATTCAGGATAGAGAGGGAAATACCTGATGAGGCGGATAGAGAAAGGATTAATGAGATTATCTTCAAGGAGTTGGTTAACGGCATCTTCCCGGAAAACTCCCGTTTATACTTCAACGAAGTGGCAGACAAATTAAAGGCGCGCGGGTGTGACGCGGTTGTGCTGGGCTGCACCGAGATACCCTTAATCGTGCGACCGGATGACACTCCTTTACCGACACTGGATTCGACACGCCTGCTCGCGAGAGCAGCCTTAAAGAGGGCGCTCGGGCAATAAGCGGCCCGCATCTAACAACTCATTCAACCCAACGCCTCTGGTAGCATTCCTTTCATCATCCTTTCTGACATGGATACCGGAATGCTGCTCGCTCGGCGCTCATTAATTCGTGCGTGAGGGCTTTAGCAAACGTAGAATATTTGAAACCGTAGGCAGTGGGTCATTTCAATGTTGGACAGAAAGTAGTAGTCAACAGAAGTACACACCTGCTCCTCACACCTGACCTCTCTTGTAGACACTCGTTCACTTGGAGCGCAAACGAAAGCCGCTGTTTCACCTCAAAAAGAACGGACGAGTTTGGCAGCGTGGTCGGCATGAATATTGCTGTCTATTTAACTAGAGACTCCTCGCCCTAGCTAATAAGAGCCTCTCTTGTTAGCTCCACACTGACCCCGGTGCATCTGCAATGATGACGCAAATCCAAAGGCGGGTAATGTTCAAGCACAGCTTATCTTTCTTTGTTCGTCATTGAAAATGAACCACCAGTAAACGGTATGAAGACAGCGCAACTCGTCAAAGGTAAGGTAACGTTCGAGGAAAAAGCACCGCCGTTCACCGGTGCGACAATGTATGTGCGCTTGGAAAACGTAACTCTTGCCGACGCCGCCGCCGAAGTAGTTGCCGATTACGTTGAGCGAAACGTAGCTTTCGACCCGAAAATTGACAAGGACCTCTCGTTCGCGATAGCTGGCAAAGCGCCGGACCCCCAAGCCAGCTATGCCGTCAGGGTGCATATCGACATCGACGGAGATGGAGAGGTGAGCCTAGGTGACTTCATCAGCACGCAAAGCTATCCGGTGCTCACCTTTGGCTACCCAAGGGAAGTCTCAATCCTCGTCCGGCAAGTAAAGTAATCGTCTCTCAACCCAAGAACAGGAGGGTATGAAAATGTCAAAAGAAGAATTTCGTTCAGGCCCGGATGTACGCACAGGTTTTATCAGAGGTAATACCTTTGGATACCGCCCCGTCCAATATTCTGTCATCGACGGTGAGGCCATCTTCGAGGGCGATATCGTGCTGGGCAGTGTCGAAGAAATGGAGCGGTTGGCCGCTGAAGCCGAACTGGGCGATCAGACAAAGGAAATATTCGGCGTCGTTATCACCGGTAATCAATTTCGTTGGCCGGGGGGCGTTGTGCCTTTCACCATCGACCCCGCTCTTCCCAATGTCGCGCGCGTCAATGACGCCATAGCTCATTGGCATAGTCGCACGGGTATCAGATTGGTCCCACGCACCAACGAGCCGAACTTTGTGACCTTTAGGCCTGGCGATGGATGTTCGTCAGCGGTAGGAATGCGTGGAGGACAGCAGTTCATCACGCTGGCCTCTGGGTGCAACAAGGGCAGCACAATCCACGAGATTGGACATGCCGTCGGTCTCTGGCATGAGCAGAGTCGAGAAGACCGAGACCGATTCATACGGATTCTTCCCCAGAATATAGAGGCCGGAAAGGAACATAACTTCAACCAGCACATCACCGATGGTGACGATGTCGGCCGCTATGAATTTGGGTCGATAATGCACTATGGCAGATTCGCGTTCTCGAAGAACGAACAGCCCACCATTGAGACTCTCAATGGTGAATCTATCGGCCAGAGAAACGGCCTCAGTGACGGCGATATTCAAGCCGTCAACTTCATGTATCCGCTGTCGATTCCCTTAACCTTGCAGCCAGGACTCTACACCATCCAACAGCAGAGCAATAACCGGTTCGTGGATGCGCATGAACACTCTGGGAGAGACTTCGCGGTAGTCACGCGGGCTGCACAGAATAACCGCACACAGCAATGGATTCTAATACCGGTGGGAGGCGTCTACGCCATCCAGCAAAAGAGCAATAACCGGTTTGTGGATGCGCACGAACACTCGGGGGAAGACTTCGCGCTGGTCACGCGGCCTGCGCAGAACAACGACACACAGAAATGGGTCCTGACGCGCTTCGGCGGCCCATACTCGGGCGGCCTCTACACCATCCGGCAAAAGAGCAGTGGCCGCTTTGTTGACGCGTATCAAAGTGCGGGAAACGACTTCGCCGTTGTTACCCGCACCGCGAACAACAACGACGCCCAGAGATGGACTGTCACGCCCTTGGGAAACAACACCTTCACCATCCAGCAAAAGAGCACTGGCCGCTTTATGGACGCGCACGAAATTCAAGAAAGAGACTTCGACCTGGTGACCAGAAATGCGCAGAACAACGACACGCAAAGATGGATTCTGACCCCTGTTGGAGTAGTCTGCACCATTCAGCAGCAGAGCAGTGGCCGCTTTGTGGATGCATATCAGAGTTCGGGAAACGACTTCGGTGTCGTCACACGGGATGCGAAAAACAACGACACCCAGAGATGGATTGTAATACCCGCGGGCAACAATACGTTCACCATCCAGCAGCAGAGTACTGGACGGTTTATGGATGCCCATGAAATTGAAGAAAAGGACTTTGCTCTCGTGACACGGAATGCGCAGAACAACGCCACACAGCGATGGTTAATCAAACCTGTATAAACGCCGCTGCGGCAAGTCTGATTCGTCGTCAATCAGTCTGTCCGAGTGCGCGGCCAAGCGGCGGTGTCTGGTAGAGTTCCTTAACTGAACCAAGGCTTAACAACTCATTCAAGCTGGCCTTTCGATAGCATTCCTCTCATGCTTCTCTGGCTGGCTTGAATGCTGTATGCTCGCGGCAGGCTATCTGAAGCGTTATGCCGCTCTGCGCTCTGAGACACTGCTGAGGCGAATCCGCCAACTGATGAATAACATGCTAACCGGAAAGAAAACACTCTTACTCTTCTTGCTCAACATCGCTCTTCTTCAGATTTTGGCGCTGCCTCAGAGCCATGCGCAACCGGGAGGGCAAGTTAGCGCCGAGGCGCATTTCAGCCAGGGAGTGGAGCATCAACGTGCGGGCCGTTTCGCCGAAGCGGTCGAATCAGAGTTCAGATGGCGCTATGGTGCTGTTGCCGTAATTGCTTCTGTCCGTCTATACCTCCCGCTATGAAATTGCTTGAGCGAGATTTTTTCGCAGGGGCAGATTGGCGCGGCGATTTAAAGCCATATCCGCTTCCGGCAACTGTAGCATCTGAGGAAGGGGAGCCAGTTCAAACCCGAAAAGTTCCTTGCGAAGGTGTAGGAAATCATCAACGCCGTCTAAGTTCACCCGTTTGATACCTCCGTTAAACGGGTGTATTTCTTTCCAGGCAGAAAAGCGATTGAATGCTGAGTTAGCCAGGCCGAGGAAAGCTTTGGAGAGGGCTTCTCTTCTTTTGTAGTTCAAAAAGCGGTAGGTATTGGCGGCGGCGTGCTGCAAGGAATAAAACTTCTTATAGCAGCCATAAAGCAACGCGCGGAGTTCATCGCGTGAGAAGTGTGGATGACGCCACGTGAGGCAGGTGGCATCAAACCGGTCCAAGTTCTTCTCTGTGATAATTCCACCGGCCAAGAAATCGCCATACTGTTCAGTGCCCGGAATGGGACAGAGAATATTAAAAGTGGCCCACGTGGGACCCAGTTCGCGTAGAACATCAATGTGATGCTGAACGTCGTCGGCTGTATCGTTCGGAAACCCGATGATAGTTGAGAAATGGGAACTGATAGCGTATTTCCGAAAGAGTTTCACTATATCAAGATACAGTTCCGGTCGGTTCTGAGCCTTCCTGGCGGCAAGTAAGGTGTCGCGGTTGAAAGATTCGATGCCCACGAATATCTGAAAACATCTGGCCCTGGATAAAAGCTCGACTAAATGCTCTTGCTTTGAAATCTGCGTGTCGCATTGCACGAAGAACTTTAAATCAATGCGCTCTTCAATCATCGCCGTGAGAAGTTCTTCAGCCTTGTCATACTTATTGAAATTGTCGGAAGTGAACATAATCATCTTGACGCCGGCGGCCTTAGCGGCTTTGAGGCTGGCAATCGTCGTTTCAATACTTTGGCTGCGAACGGCGTGGCCGGAGATTTTGATGACCGAACAATAGTTGCACACAAAGGGGCAGCCGCGTGCCGGATAAAGCCCAAGCATCGGAGTCACGTAACGTCGCATTTCCGTCTGGGCGGGCGGAATCAGAATTGGAGCCTCCAAGACCTGCTGCCATCTTTGATTCTCACCATACACGGGCTGCAACTCTCCGGCGACAGCATCGCTCAGAATGGTCGGCCAAATAAGTTCGGCTTCGGCCAACGCAAAACTGACGTGATGGTTGTGGAGCAGAGAGGTGTCACACGTCATCGGGTGAGGGCCGCCGATGACCGCGAGGCAGCCATTCTTATGTGCATACGCGGCCAAGTCTAACGCTCTATGGAATTGGTGGCTTTGAACGCCGACCAGGGCCAGCAGCGTTTGATACCCCGGCTCTTTTTTTAAGAGAGAAAGATAATTTAAGTCCGTATGGACATACTCATCAATAGTGTGAACTTCCGTCGGCACGCCATTGATGCTCTCCGGCGTCATGCTGCGAATGTAAGTCAAGGTGCTGTTGGGCATGAATCCCCAACGGAATCTTTCGACGTAGCGGTCAGGTCTGTACTTGCTTGGCTTAATAATCACGACTCTTAGTTTGCTCACCATCTCTGCCTCCCGATAATCAAAAATTGTCGTTGCCGGCTTCAATCTAACTTCAAGACACCAGCCCTCTAAGCTGATTATCGGGAAGCGACTTCACCGCTGGCGTTTGGGAAATAGATGGCATGGAAGCCCTCAGGACTAAATGCCTTTGCGAGACGACTGAGATAAAGGCCAGTCGAGCTATCGAATGCAAGCTGCGGATGCCGTTTTTAAGTCAACGCTAATTAAAGCCAGCCAACAGGCACGTGCGAGAGATAGTGAGTTGTGCAACACCGCTTGAAAATCGCCTGGGAGCAATTAATGACATGAGGCTAATGAAGATAGAAGTCTCATTAGCAGGAAAATTAAGCCATAATGTGAGCACGATATTCCCGATTCTAACAATTGTCAACTTACTTCTTTGTGCTTGTAGTTGTTCAGCGGATACCTGCATTCCGGCGAGAACACCGCTCTCTCGCTAAAGAGAGCCGCCGCGTTATTAAATCGGGTGCGCCGCCCGGCACGCTCAATCAATTTTACGAAGCCACTCATGGTTGTCTTGTTACATCATGTCGGATGCTTTATGCTCGGCGCGGGTTAATTCGGGCGTTAGGTGCTCGCAGTGAGCGAAAGGATTATTGATGAAGCTTCTTTTATCTGCTCTGGTGCTAATCGGTCTCACGCTGCTGGTAGAAGTTGATGCGCTTGCGCAAAACGTCAAGCCGCAGCCTACGGCTAGAGACTTAGGACGCAGAGTGAGTTTGAGATGCTCGCCTCGCAAACTCTGGCTGGGCGATACCCTGACGCTTCAGATGTCTGTCCCGCACGGCAGAGATTTAGCCATCCTGGGGCCTGACGATAAGTTCTTTTGGTTGCGGTCTTGGGAGCCTAATGACCAAGAGACTACCGCGCAATGGTACGCCTTTGAGAAGGTCCGGCAGCTCAAGCTCAGCACAACTGAAGCCAAAGGGAGCGTCAACGATGGCGCTGAGCTAATCTTCACTAAGACCGGATGGTACAGCATCCGCATCAGCTACAATTTAGAGACGGACGATGGGACGCCCTTCAATGAGTGCAAGGTTTATTACGTGCACAGGCGTAAGAAAACGAACGCCGCGCCTCGCTAGTCGCTTCAGCCGGAGTTGCGGATTAACTGAAGCGCTATGCCCTAACGTCTCTCAAATCCATGCGGAAATAAAAGAGGCCACCAGCCATGTTGAATCGCACCACTCAACTCTTACTCGTTCTCATCATGTTAGCTCTGTGGGCCATTGCGCTTCGTCCTTTGTTCATCCTCCAGCCCACACAGGCCCAATCGCCTTCTATGCAGGCCCTCAAAGATAATGAGGAATTAAAGCGTTTGTGCGCTGAAGACCAATCCGACCGTACGCCTCCGGCAGGGAAACCTATTGATTGGGCAATCGTCAGCCCGCGCGACAAAACACGGCTCAAACGGGTGAAAGAACTCTACACGCAAAATCTCCTACAGACCGCTAACGATTACGACTGTGCGGCCACGGTTCTGCTGCATGGAGACACGCCGGAAGATGTCTTGCTGGCGCATGAATTCTGGGTCGTCGCCATCAGCAAGGGTAAGAACGATAAGGATACTTTATCGTTAGCCGCCGCCAGCGAAGACCGCTTCCTGATGAACATCGGGCGTCCGCAGCGTTTCGGCACGCAGCTTCGGTCAGAAGGGAATGGTCCTATCGAGCTTTATCCGGTGGACCCAAGCGTCAACGATGGTTTGCGACGCGTGATGATTGGTCACTCTCTAGCTGAAATCAAAGCGCGGGTGGTTGAAATGAACAAGAAATGACGCGCTGAGCGGTATAACAACTCATTCAACCCGACGCGCGCGAGCCTCCCTTTCATCGTTGTGTGTTGGATTCTTCGCTGTCTGCTGCTCGCTCGCGGCTGGCTCATTCGAGCATTATGCGGAACTTTAACTTTGGTCGAGCGTCTAGTTCAGTCAATCAAATCAGCCTCAATGGGCCAGCTTTCGTTGATGCATTACTACAGACCTTGCAGCAGTTCTCAAACGTTAACCTGACCGCTCAGAGAAACGACCTGATTAATACCAGCAGCGATTCAGCGGAATCGTCACTAGCAACGATACTGTGTGCGCGCCGCAGTAGTCGCAACAAGAAGTCTGAAGAGAGCTTCTCGTTCTAATATCACCGATTTATTTTTGTTCTTTTGCCACCGGCTCAATATCGAAGGTAATCAACTGGGAGGCGCTACTTTGCGCCACCCTGTCATTGACCGTCACTTCAAGCAGATAACGCCCGGCGGGCAGCGTCCGAAGCGCGATGTCCGCTCCGTAAGGAATTCGTGCGAGGTCCGCCGCGGGGTCAACGGAGAGCTTGCGCAGAGGACTCGTCACGATTGTCTGCCCACCTTTGCTGATTCGTATCTGAGCTTCAAGCTGCGGGGCATTGTTGCCTCCCGCCGCTCTCGCCGCGTTGTAGATAATGGTCAGAACATTAAGATGAGAGCCGTGTAGGAACCTGCGGTCAACGCTGAACTGTATCTGCTCGGAGGCCGTGCCGCCGTTTGACTGCTTTTGGTTTGAGCCGACGAACTGTCCGCCGAGAAGAAGGCTGCTCAGCGTAAGACGCCGTGATGAGAGGTCAGGAATCTCTATCCAGCGTGTGGCGCTTCCGACTCTGCCGCTCCTATCATCGCGCGCCGCGACGCGCACTTGGTAGATGCCGGGCTTCAGCGGAACTTTGCTGCTGTAGATGACGCTCGGATTATTCGCCGCCATGCCTTCGGCCAGTGGATTAACGTTGAGGCGGGTCTTAAAGCTGCCAGCCGGTTTACCCTGGTCGTTAAGAATAACGCCCGCCAAATCGACCGCAGCCGGTTGTTTGCCCTCTGGGCCGTAGCCCAAAGCGCCCGTCGCAATCTGTGTTGACGTGGTCAGCACAGGGCCGCTGCCCGGCACATCAACGAAGCTGACGGAGACCTGTGTGTGTAAACCTCTCTTCGGAGCGTAGGCAGTGAGGGCTGCTTTGAGGTCTGCATCAAGACCTTTCGCCGCCGCCGGCTGAGTAGTATGCTCAACCGCGTTCGGGCTGGCGTCAGCGTTTTTCTGAGCGGCGTTTGCTTCCCCGACAAAAAATCCGCGCGGAAGGCGCACGGTCAAGTCAGGACGACCCGCTATCTTGACTTCAAGACGCTTAAACTTTCCGCCCTTCTGCTCTTCGACAGCGGGACGCCAGGCGAGCAGGTAATAGTTGGAGGTCTCAGAGAGGGCCTCTTTGGTAAAGGCTGTGAGTCTCTGCGTGTTTAATTGCGCGCGTCCTCCCGTTTCAGCCGCGAGCATTGAGAGCGCGTCTTGGGAAACAGCAATTTCGCCGACATCGGCACGGGACGATAGGCCCGCCGGGTCGGCACGATTGCTAGCGGCATCCGTCATGCTCACCAGCCCCCTGGCGTCCATCGCGTAGATAACAACTCCAGAGCGCGTCGCGGCATCCGTGATTTGTCTCAACTTGTCACCCAAGCCCGTATTGCGGTCGTTGAGGTAAAAGCCGTCCGAGATGAAGAAGACGAGCTTTCGACCGGGCATCTGGCCGGAAGTTCTCATTAAGCTTTCAAGCGTGGTGAGCGTGCTGGTCGTGACGGCGGCAGACTGCTTAAGCATCATCTCTGCGCGCGCTTTGACGAGGCGTTCGGCCACGTCGCGCGTAATTCCCGGCGTCTGGCCCGCGACGGGCCTGCCCCCGTAAGGGGCGGAGCGGGGCGGCCCAAGCCCTCCTCCGGCATTATAGTTAGTGGCTTTCAACAGCTCTGTCGAATAGTACTCCAGCGCAAATTTATCGCCCTGTTCAATTTGGAGCGCCGTGTATTCGGTCATCGGGATGTTCTCCGAGTCGCGAACCGTATAGGGCCGGTAGTTAAGCCGGCTGATGGCCGCACGCAAGACGGAGGGAAGGTCTGTGAACTGTTGCAAGAATCCGACCTGCCCGCTGGCCGATGCAATAGCCACCTGGTCGCTCGGCCCCATCTGATTGTCAACAAACTCTAATATCGCCTTACGCGTGCGGTCCATGCTCGACGAGGAGAGGTGCAGGTCGTCTACAAAAAAGACGACGGTGCGCCCACGGAAGACGGCACCTTCGGAGATTGACGTAGCGGCGGTTGCAGCCTGGTTGCCACGGTCACGGCTGCTTGTGGCGATAAACTGCTCTTCGCTCTCTGTGCCCGCCGCGACCCGTTCGAAGGATGAGAGTTGGACGGCTTGGTCATCCACGCGCAATTCGAACTGTTCAGGCTTGAGACCTTCGACGAAGCGGCCCTGCTTGTCGAAGACCATGACGATTGTTTGCACCAGCTCGGTGCTGATGCGCACAACATCGTCTTTTTGATTACGCGGGGACTGTTTTTGCTGGCCGGATGCCGAGCCGAGGGCGGTCAGGCAAAGTAGCGCGAGGCAAAAAGTGCGCCTCGCGAGGATGTTCGAATTAGTCATGGTAGTAAGCCTACAAAAGGGAATGAGCCGCGGAGATGATGAGAGTAGCACGGCAAAAGCGAGGCGGGCAATGCTTTCTAACAGCGCTGGCCTCACAACTCATTCGACCTCGCTCGCGATTAGCTTGGCAGTTATTCGCTTCGACGCTTGCGGCGGGCGGCGGGTTAGTGCGGGCTTTGAGCGGCTTCTAAGCATGTCTATCACAGCTATCCATGCCGTGGCATCAGGACGAAGACATAGAGAGCAGATGGGCAAGTCATTTCTCTGCGTTGAGATGTTTTTCGCGACACCGCCGTAATTAACGTAATGAGGCGAGGGCTGGAAGTTGCCTCCCAGCCCTCGCAATTGCTTTCGCAGTCTTACTGGTAGAACGGTCTGAAGAGCTTCTCGCGCAGCGGGCCGCCACGGATAAAGCCCGAGTTGTTAAGCGGAGAGTCAGGCTCGCCAACGTTGATGCGGATGTTGGAGAACTGTCCTCCCTGCTCGGAGAAGCGCTCGACGGCGCAATTATAGAAGAGCGTGTCGGCGTTGAAGAGCAATGAGAAGTAAGTCCAGTCGTCAATCCACCCGTTCCAGTAGAGCATGTCAATCTCGTTATAGACTGAGTAGATAACGTACGGGTCAACGATGGGGAAGAAGTCTGGGTTGAAGTGGTAAGTGCCGTGTTTGGAGCGGGCTTGCCACAGGTGCAGGTGACCACCGGCGGGCACGGGAGGCCAGAAGCCAAGGAACGTTCTGTGCTCAAACGGAAACTTGTCTTCGTGCGACACGGTGAGATAGTCGTAAGCGCCGTAGGCCAAAGGGTCTAGGTTGTAAGTGAAGTCGGAAACAGGCGCGGCGACTAAGGCGGCCGCGCGCTCGTTGTCAATAGGATGCGCGCCCAATTGGTTGAGCGGGATACCGAACGAGCCGATGACGCCGCTACAGAAGAAGCCGCCGACAAGGCCGCTATCGTGATCCCACAGCGAAAGATAGTCTATGCGCAGCACGCTGACTAACTGACCGGCGGGATTGTAAGCGAAGCCGGCGGGCACGACGCGGAAGTGGCTCAAGGGAGTCTGCCCGAACCATTGCACTATGGCCTGCGGGGTCTGGTCAGCGAAGGTCACAAAGTTGTCCGTCTCGCCCGCCGAGATGTGGTAAATGGGAGTGAATAAATCGGCCACCCGATTCTCAAACTGGTCGGGCAGGGTGTCGAAGTCAAGGTCCACGGTAGCGTTATTGCAGAGGCCCGGCACTTTGATGCCTGCGAACTCGGTGCTGTAGGCGAACCCGTCTATCACTTCATCGCGCGTGTGTGTTTGCAGGATATTCACCCAAGCGTCCCAGCCAGACTGCTCAGGCTCGCGGTGCAGCCATCCTTTGTAGAGGTCGTAGACGAAATCAACGTTCGAGCGGTTGCGGTTGAAGTATTCCTGCGACTTGAAGATGGCGTAGCCGAGGTTGCGCGCGGCGGTCACTAATTCGTTCGAGCCTTGCGCCTGTGCCTGCGAGAGCGTGTTCACCCAAGATGATAATTCGACGGAGCTTGGCTGCCTGACGAGTCCTCCCAGATAAAAGTCTCTGACGAACTGGTCAATGGTCTTAAAGCATCCGGCCTGCGGCTGCGGCTGTGTGGTGCGCGCCGCACGCGCGCCGTGTGCAAGCTGCCGAGACGATAAATCACGCGCGCTCGCCTGCCGCATGGAAGCGTCAGAGCCGGCGGCCTTCGACAACAGATTGCTCTTGCTCGTGGCGGCGGAGTCGAGCCGCAGAAGCGGCTGAGAGGATTGCTTCTTATTCATCTTGGCGGGACGCGATTGCTTGTTCCCATCTTTGTCCGATAGCGTGACGGTGGTGTCCGTCGTTTTACCGGCGTCGGGGTCTTTCGTCTTCTGTGCCTGTTGCTCGGCCTTCGCGAGAATCTTCTGGAATCTCTCGCTGACTTTCTCCTTCTCTTTGTCCGAGAGCTTTTCCCATGCGGCTTTACGCTCCGGCGTTGAGCCGATTCTGGCCTGCGGGTGCATCTTATTTCCGAAACCTTTATTCGCCGCCGGTGAAGCGGCGTCGGGCTGAGATTTTTCAGGTTTTTGAGCACGCGTGGTCAGCCCTCCCGAAAGCGCGGTTAGGAGCAGGCAAACCGTCAATAGAATGCTAATTGTGCGCATCATTTGCAGTTTCTCCTTTTGCTAAGAGTAGGGTAGTGTTTTGCGTTCAGGGACGTATTTAATTGCTCGCCCTGAGCACTGTTTACAGTCTGGCTTGTGGCGGACTATCATATGTGGAAGAAAGAGACAGGCGACGCGACCGTAGAGACTCAAGCGCTTTGTGCGGCGATAAAACATACACGGTTGCCTGTCTACCGGTTTCACGCGCCCGAGAGCGCGTGGGATAAAATTAATGGGGAGTCTTGTCTTGTGTCCGGCTGTATCGGAGACGACGAATCGTTATTATGGTCTAGAGAGAGCATCCGTTTGTCGGATGAAAGATTGCGTTGTTCTCCGGCCTGGCGCTCAAGTGTAGCGGGCGCGTGCTCAATAAGTCCTTAGACGGCCCTCAAAGAATTCTCAAATAACTCTCAAATCATGGGCAAACAAACTTCGCGCTTTTACGAGTTTGGGCCTTTCCGTCTGGACGTGGCGGAGCGGCAGCTAACGAGCGACGGCGGGCCTGTGCCGCTGACGCTGAAGGTGTTTGAGACGCTGCTCGCGCTCGTCGAAAACGAGGGCCGTGTCCTCTGTAAGGATGAGTTGCTGGCGAGAATCTGGCCCGGCGCACACGTCGAGGAAGCAAACATCACGCAGAACGTCTTCACGCTGCGCAAAGCTCTCGGCCAACAGAACGGCGGCAGCCGTTATATAGAGACCGTGCCCAAACGCGGATATCGCTTCGTTGCACCCATCAAAGGAATGATGGCCGTGGACGAAGAGGAAACGTCCGCGAAGCACGCGGGCACAAACGGCAACGCTAACGGCGCGCGCGAGCGCGCGGAAGCCGCCGAGAAATCGCTCGCCGTGCTGCCCTTCAGAATCATCGGCCCGCAGATGAGCGACGAATATCTCGGACTGGGAATGGCCGACGCGCTCATCACTAGGCTGAGCAACCTGCGCCAACTCGTCGTCAGGCCCACGAGCGCGGTCTGCAAGTATGTCGGCAAAGTGCCGGACCTGCTGACGGCGGGTTTGGAGTTGCAAGTCAATTCGGTCCTTGAAGGCAGCATCCAAAAGTTCGGCAGAAAGCTGAGAGTGACCGTGCAACTCGTCAGTATTCCGAAAGGCGCGGCGCTCTGGGCCGAGAAGTTTGACGTTAAGCTGACAGACGTGCTGACGATGGAAGATTCCATTTCGGAGCAAGTCATCAGAGCCTTGCCGTTGAAGCCGGCGGATGAAGAAAGGCTGCAACTCGTGCGCCAGCCCACGCGGCACGGCGAAGCCTACAAGTATTATTTGAAGGGCCGTTTCTTCTGGAACAAAAGTCGCTTCTCGCCGCAGAAGCAGCGCGCGGGACAAATGTTGAAACAGAGCGCCGCGTGTCTTCGGCAGGCCATCGCGCTAGCCCCAGATTATGCGCTGGCTTACGCGGCGCTGGCAGACACGTACATCCTGCTCAGCACTTCCAATGTGCTTCCGGCTCAAGAGTGCTTGGTGGCTGCCAAGCAGGCGGCGCAGAAGGCGCTTGCTATTGACGACGCGCTCGCTGAAGCACACTGCTCGCTGGCAACCGTGCACACTCTTTACGACTGGGATTGGGCGCTGGCCGAGACGGAATACAGGCGGGCGTTAGAACTGAATCCGAACTACGCCACGGCGCTTCATTGGTACGCCAAGTTTCTGGCGAAGACGGGGCGGCATGGGGCGGCAATAACGGAAATCCGGCGCGCGCAGGAACTAGACCCGCTCTCGCTCGTCATTATGATGGAGACCGGACGCCTCTCCTACTTCGCGCGCGATTATGACCGCGCCATTGAGCAATGTCTTGACGTGCTCGACATGAATGCGAGTTTCTATTCGCCGCACGTCATTCTGGGGTTCGCCTATTCGCAGCGTGGGCGTTCCAGAGAAGCGCTGAGACACGCTCGCAAGCTCATCCGTATCGCGGAAGACGACGCGGAAGCGCTGGCCTCCGTCGGTTATGTTTACGGGATGACGGGCCAAATGGAAGAAGCCCTCTGCGTGCTCGCAGAGTTGGAGAAGCTACCGGCGACGACACAGACCGTCTCCTTCTACAAGGCGATGGTCTACAGCGGCATGGGACAGGAAGACGAAGCGCTTGCCTGGCTGGAACAAGCCTACGACGAGCGCTCTTATCTGCTCACCTACATCAACATACCCATCTTCGACAAGCTGCGCTCGTCGCCAAAATTCAATCGCCTGCGCGAGCGAATGAAACTCGTCGCTTAGCAGCGATGCAAACACGGATAGGCCACAGAGGCACGGAGGAAACGCGGAACGATAAACTGCCAAGCAGTTTGTCTGTCGTTCCGCGTTTCAGCGTTCCGACTTCACCAGCATTCCGACTTCATGGGTAGGTTGCTTGGGCAAGGATTTTCATGGGAGTCCTACATATTTCTCAAGGACAGAATGACGCTTTCGTGCCCGTATAATCAACGGATGGGCCGCAAAGGTCTGCCATAGGACTGTAATATCGCTCCATCGCGGTTTGGAAGGTTTTGGCTTTCTCTTTGACTTGGGCATCAGTCTTCCCTTTCTTACCCGCAAACGCAGGCGGTGCGTTGTTCCTCACATATTGAATGAAGCAGGCGGCGCGGCTTCCTTCATGGTGCGCAAGAGTTGAATAAGTTGTTAGCTGGCGCGAGCCGAGACAATTCTTCGCCTCCGGCACTTTCGCATAACGCTGCTCACAACCAGCGCGGCCACAGCATAGACAACAGCCTTGAGCCAGTACTGCCTTGACGGTTCCATGCCGGAAAGTGAGAAAAGGTTAAGGGCGGCATGAAAGATGACGGCGATGAGCAGGCTGCCCGCCGTGTTGAGGTAAAGCCACGTAAACAATACTGAGAAGGCCAGCGTCATTACCGCGAAGGCCGCGGATGGCAACCCGTAATGTGGGTAATTCGGCAGCAAGAAATTCGGTAAGTGCCAGACGGCCCAGACTAGCCCGACGAGCAAGCTGCTGGTCAAGGGCGAATAGCGCTGAAGGAGATACGCTAAGAGGAATCCGCGCCAACCCACCTCCTCGCCCACGATGAGCAGGGCCACCACCAAGCTCAAGAGCGACAGGGCACTCATCTCGAATCTGATAAAGCCCCACCACCAAGCGTGCAAGAGCCAAAGCGGCACCAGCAGCGCGAGCGGCAGCAAGACTGCCAAGATGCACCACGCGACCAGAGCGCGCGACAAACAAAACTTGCTGCCCAACTGCGCGAGACCTGCGCGGCCACGACTCGCATAAACTACGATGACGGCGGCCACACACGGGCCGAAGAGGGCGAGCAGCGGAAAGACCATAGACCGCCCGATGAGCGCCGCGAGCGGCCAAGTCCAGCCGCAGGCGATGACGATGAAACTAAGAACAGGATGTTTCTCGATTGCTGCTTTCATTCCTAATCCGAGCTTTTGCTCGGATTAACGCGCGCCGAGCATGAAGCATCCGCCACGCAATCTACCACATGACGATGCAACGAATCCTATTGCGGGTCTATGAAACCCCCGTCACGTTTCTAATAGCTCATTGAGCCTGACGCCTCGATAGCATTCTTTGCACCATTGATTTATCCTTCCCGCATTGAATGCTTGCTCTCGCGCCGTTGAATGAGGGCGCTGGACGCTGGCCCGTTGGATGAGTGGAAGGAGAAAGTGTGTATGGAGCCGAGAAACAGTTGCCAAGTAATTATCCGCCGTGACTACAAAGTTCTGCGGTTCGTTCTTCCGGTGCTTTTAATCGCGGGCAGTATGCTTGCTATCTCGGTGAAGCAATCGGCTGGAAGCTCTGCGCCTGTGAACGCAGGTAGGTATTATCTCAGAGTCTCCGGCTGTGATGACGGCGGGAGGGCCTACCTGAACGGCAAGCTGGTGGTTGATGTCGGATTTAATGAGGATAGCAACTGGCTGGACATCACCGAGGATGTGGCTCAAGGCAAAGATGAAATCAAGTTTGAAGTAATAAACAAGACGGGCGCCATCACCTATGTTTTCCAAGTTAAGAAAAATGACACTATAGTCTTTGAACAAGCCTGCGGGAAAGTCAAAGAAATAGGCTGTGAAAATAACCGCGCTTTCCGCGTGGGTACAGCCCGCAAGTTTACTTATACTATTGGCAGAGATAAATAGTTGTTAGTGCGCAAGCAAGCCTGCGGCAACTGGTACTCCCAACAACTCATTCAACCCGCCCGTCGCCAGCGAGCCTTTCATCATCCGTTTAGCCTGTTTCTGTTAGCTTGCGTTTAATGCGCTGGCGTCGAGCGAGTTAAGGAAATACCTCACTCCACCGGCAAACGTTGCAGAAAATCAGCCAGCACCTTAAGCCCGCCACGGATAGGAAGATACTGTCATCGAATCAGTAGTCCTTCGCAGGGGCGCATCTCGCTCGACCGGCTCGCCGGTGACGGCAGAGCTACATTCAACCATCTTCGATGGGGTAGTGAGCTAAAAAGACAAAATTTTACGCGTTAGCTAATAGGAGAGTTGTTGATTAGCGAAGAATCGAGGAGATTGCTCATGGCAGACGGAACAATAGTTCAAGAGACTTGCGCCACAGGCACGCAGGTCGAGACGGTAATGAAGTTAGATGTAATAAAGAAACCGGACGCAGACCGGATAGCCGAAAACCTGGCCTGTGTCGAGCGCCATTTCCATAGTGAAGCGCAGAATGAAGTCGAAGCCGCGCTAGAATTGTACACCGACGACATCATCTGGGAAGCACCCGCGCCCAACGGACTCAACCGCTCTTTTTCCGGCAAGGAGGCCGTGGGCGAGAGTTATCGGGAGCTTTTTGCCTCGATGGGCGACGTGAAGTTCCAGGCGCTTCAGCGGTTCGCGACGGAGGAGCGCGTTGTAGACGATAGCATCGTGACGTTCGAGGTCGTGAAGGATGGCTACTGGCCCCACTTTCGCGCGGGCCAGAGAATCACGATGCGTCTCGTTCATATCTTTGAAATGCGTGACGGAAAGATTTCCAAAGAGATTGTCTTCGACATGGGGCAGCCCGTGTAGAGCCGGCTTTGCTGAGCAACAATTATGATTGATGAGCGAGACGAGCAGTTTCTACGGCAGGCATTCTCGGTGGCGCGACGCTCGCGGGCGAACGGCAATTACCCTTTCGGGTCGATTCTCGTCAGCGAGCACGGCGAAGTACTTCTGGAAGCCGAGAACACAGTCATCAGTGATAAAGACTGCGCGGGACACGCGGAAGTCAACTTGATGCGTGAGGCGGTGCGACGCGTTGACGCGGCAGTACTATCCATGAGCACCGTGTACGCCAGCGCCGAACCGTGCGCCATGTGTTCGGGCGCGTTGTTCTGGGGCGGCATCAGGCGTCTGGTTTACGGCTTGAGTAAAAGCCGCGCGAGCGAGGTCGAACGCGAGAAACAAGCCGGACCACAGTTGCTTATAGAATGCCGCGCCGTCCTGGAGGCAGGTGAAAGGGCCATTGAAGTTGAAGGCCCCGCGCTTGAATACGAGGCTGAGTTGGTGCTGCGTGAAGAGTGAATTTAGTGAACGGCTGTGACCTCTGCCACTGCATCTTGCGCGTTAATAGATGAATGTAGCCGCCCGCTCAAGGTCGTTAAGAGATTCTGTTGAGTGATTGAATTTTTTTTGCTGACGAAGGAGAGAAGAGATGAGCATACCTGTCGCCCCAGACCACATTATGCAACTGGGACTGGGTTTCTGGGCGTCGAAGACGCTACTGAGCGCTGTGGAACTAGGACTCTTTACGGAACTCGCCAAGGGGCCGATGCCTGTCGAGACTATCAGCGAGCGGCTCAATTTACACCCTCGCGCCGTGCGCGACTTCCTTGACACACTCGTCTCGCTACGGATGCTGGAACGCGATGCCGAAGGTCTCTATAGTAACACGCCAGAAGCGGACATGTTTCTGGACCGGGCCAAGCCATCCTACCTCGGCGGGATGCTCGAAATGGCGAACACGCGTCTCTATCCCTTCTGGGGTTCGCTGACCGATGCCTTGCGAACGGGACGACCGCAAAACGAGGCCAAGAGCGGCGGTAATTTCTTCGAGGCTTTGTATGCCGACTCGGAGCGCTTGGAGGGCTTCCTCAGCGCCATGACGGGGCTGAGCCTCGGCGCAGCCCGTCAGATTGCGCAGAAATTTCCCTGGAGCGACTACCAAACTTTTATTGACATTGGCGGTGCTCAAGGCGGCGTGCCCGTACAGGTCGCCCTGGCGCACCCGCACTTGACTGGCGGAAACTTTGATTTGCCGACAGTTGGCCCAGTCTTTGAGAAGTATGTCCGGCGGCACGGCCTAAGTGATAGGCTGCGCTTCTACCCCGGCAACTTCTTCGCAGACCCTCTTCCTTCGGCGGACGTGTTGGTGATGGGACACATCCTGCATGACTGGAACATGGAAGAGAAGCAGTTACTACTCAAGAAAGCCTACGATGCGCTTCCGGCTGGCGGCGCTCTCATCGTCTACGAAGCATTGATTGACGACGAACGGCGGGAGAATACTTTCGGACTGCTGATGAGCCTGAACATGCTGATTGAGACGCCGGGCGGGTTTGACTACACCGGAGCGGACTGCTCGCGTTGGATGCGCGAGGCGGGATTCCGCCAGACGCGCGTGGAGCATTTGGTCGGGCCGGATTCGATGGTCATCGGATTTAAGTAACGCTGATTTCTAAAATGAAGTGGAGAATAACCGTATGAGTGTACAAATTCGCGCGATGA
This sequence comes from uncultured Blastocatellaceae bacterium, assembly GCA_964516695.1. GTDB lineage: Bacteria > Acidobacteriota > Blastocatellia > Pyrinomonadales > Pyrinomonadaceae > DASVTR01. The sequence continues at coordinate 10,965 of CAZEZJ010000003.1, read as the reverse complement.
AGCAAGAGGATGTCGAAACCTGCGGGCGTATCTGCTACGAAGCTTTCAAGAATATAGCTGGGCGTCACAACTTCCAGCCCGATTTCCCCGCGCCGGAAGTCGCAATTCAACTCGCGCAAGCTTTGTTTGCCAGCCCGCAAGCTTTCGGGGTCGTCGCGGAAAGCGAGGGCCAGATTGCCGGCTCGAATTATCTCTGGGAATATGATGCGATTCGCGCCGTCGGCCCAATCACGATTGACCCTAGCTTTCAAGCAAAAGGAACCGGCAGGAAGCTAATGGAAGCGGTGATTGCGCGAGGAAGGGGAAGCGTGGGCATCCGCCTGGTGCAGGATTCTTTTAACCTGGCTTCGCTTTCGCTTTATGCGAGCTTGGGCTTTGACGTGAAAGAGCCGCTGGTGTTAATCGAAGGCGAACTCAAAGGCGATGTGCCTTCGGAAACAGAGGTTCGTCCAATCAAAGAAGAAGATTTTGGAGAATGCGCTGAATTGTGCCGGAAAATCCACGGCTTCGAGCGCACGGGCGAGTTGAAAAATACGCCGCCGTTTTTGAAGTCTTTTGTCGCTGTGCGTGAGGGGCGCGTGACGGCTTACAGTTCCGCGCCGCATTTCTGGGCTTTGAATCACGCCGTTGCGGAAAGCGAGGCGGATATGCGTGTGCTGTTGGTTGGCGCGGGAAACTTGAGCGACGGCCAACCGCTTTCGTTTCTCTTGCCGACGCGGCAAACCGAATTGTTTCGCTGGTGTTTGAAAAAAGGGATGCGCGCCGTCAAGCCGATGACGTTGATGGCGATGGGCGAGTATCGCGAACCTCGCGGTTGTTATTTGCCGTCAGTCGGCTATTAATCTCAACGTGACAGCCGGAGAGATGCACCGTCATCAAGCGCCTTGAGACCATGAAAGCCGTACTCTCTCGCCGGAGCAAAGTGCGGCTTCGGCTTTTAAATTGAGTCAGGCAACCTGAATCGCTTTTAGAGCGCGTTCAAGAAGGCTACTAGGTCGGCTCGTTCCTCGTCGGTGAAAACGAAGCCGAAGTGATTCTCGTAGTGGCGCACCACGTCTTCGAGCGTGGCGGCGATACCGTTGTGGAAGTAAGGCGCGCGGGCGGCCAACGCGCGCAGCGTCGGCGTCTTGAAGAGGCCGAGGTCGTCCCACTGCCCTGTGATGTTGCCCAGGCCCGCGTCAGTCAGCTTGCGAATCTCGCCTGTCGTTTTGTGGCGAAAGGTGTAGAGGGGCAGGTCAGGGGTGCGAGCCTCAGCCGATGCGGTGTTGATGTCGAACATGGTATTGCCGATGCTGGTGCCATTGTTCGCAGAGTCGTGGCAGGCGATGCAACTCTTATGGCTGACGTTGGTGCTATTGAACACCTCCTGGCCGCGCGCAATCTGGGCGCGCTTTGGATTCGCATCATTGGCCCAGGCGTCGAAGAGATTGAATCCACCTTCAACCTTCGGCATCTTTGACAACAGTTCAGGGCCGCCACGTGCGCCATCAGAATCGAGACGACCGACGCCTGGCACCGTCACTTGCGCGGTAAACAGCGCGCTTTCGAAATCAACGATGTCGTCGATGACCTCAGGCGGAGCGGGCGGGCCTTGTAGAGCGCCCGTCACGAGGCGGTTGGTGAGATTAACCAGCGCGGCCCGCTGGCCTTTGCCTATGTTAGCGCCAGCGTCCCAGTTGACCGTCACGCTGCCGATGGGGAAGTTGATGGTGGGCATGGAGCGCCGCCAGTGGACCAGTTGGTTGACGCTGGCGAAACCGTGCGGGTCTTCAACAGCTATCAATTCCCACTCCGAGTTTGGTCGCGGAGCGCCGCCTCTGCGGAAGACGCCACGGCTCAGGAGCATACTGTAGGCTGCGCGGCGCGCCTCCACCGTGGAGACATTCATCTGAGGGTTGTTGGCGTCGAGCAGGTTAAAGACCGGATGCGTGCCATCCGTCTCAGCAAACAGGCGTTGCAGCGTCGCAGGCGTGATGCTCCAAGCCTCTTCTGGAATGTGGCATGTCGCGCAACTCTGGCCGTTCGTGCCCTGAGCTTGGAAGTACTCGCCCGTGAGATTGACGGAGCCTTGCGTGCTGAACGTGGCCGCCTCTCCGCCTGGATTCGGCATCAGGTGGTTATTGGGGATACTGCCCTGAAACTTCGAGTTGGTCGGCTTGACTGTTTTGGAGCGCAGATAATATGCAAGCCCCCACGCCAAACCGAGGAGTGCAACCACGGCGACGACAATTCCCATCCGAAGGCCGAGACTCCGCGAACTACGCCTCTTCATCTAAATGTCCTCGTTTTCTCCTAAGGGAATGGTGAGGCTCACGCCGCTGCAACCGTCGCCAGAGCCGCGATGCAAAATGTTGACCTGCTTTTATCATCATACTTGCGGGAGAACCTTTTTGGCTTGTTACCATGCCATCTTGTTCATGCGATTCCAACATCTAAATTGACTCGCCAGCCGGACGAATCATTCTAGCAAACTAAAGTTAAAGCGACGTTGATAGAAGACACGCTGAAGCGGCGATTAACCCGCCGTAAGTCAACTGCGTCGCGGACAACCTGACGATGAGCGGCAGGCTTCCTCGCGGTCAGGTTAAATGGCTGGCCGGGCGTGCCTTTCATTATTCGTCACTTGCTTTTCTGCTCTTCATAGCTTCGATTAAGAGCTGCTATCTTGTTTCGACCGGAGTTACGTGGCTCAGCACGCACAGCCAACGTCCTTCGCGCCGCAGGAACACGTCCGTCGTCCATTCATCAGCACTAAACGGCTCTCCCTTGTAGTGACCGTTATTGGTCACACGCCCAGTGAGGACGGCAGTGTCTCCGTATATTTGCACCCTCGCCTCGCCAATTAGCTTCATCGTTTCATGGGTCAAATCGCCGGATTCGACCAAAGGTAAAAAGTCTCGCTTGCCCGTGAATCCGTTTTGCCCGACGATGACCCAATCATCAGTCATAAAACTGCCTATCGCATCCGCATCATTCGAGACGAGCGCCTTGGCCCATTGCTCTGCTAACTTCAAGATTGCTTGTCGAACCGAATCATCCGGCACGTCATCAGCCGTGGTTTCTTCGCTCATCCGTCCTCCTCCAAAATAAACTTTGCTGCAAAGAATGGTAGCCCTCGTAAAAGAAGCCTGCCGCATTTGCTAACTGCGCGTACAGCAATAACGCCGTCCGGTGTGCCGCGCGAGACTTACGAGCTTGAGTTGCGGAGGCGCGCAGCAATTTCAGATAGAAATTAAGGTCGGGTTTGAAACTCGCGTGACCGTTGGTAGAGCGAGCGCGATGAAAACGCTGCGCGCCTTGACCGTAGCCGAAGTGTTGCCGCCACAGAGCGCGCAGCGTGAGGTGATGGGCATGATGGATAATGGCTTCCGGTGCATACGTCATCGCGAAGCCGCGCGCAAGCCAGCGGTCGCAAAGCTCTCGGTCCTCCGACGTTATGAAAGATTTGTTGAACCCCTGCAACTCGCGAAAGCGTGCTGCCGAGAGAGCGAGGTTATTGGAGGCGAAGAAACGCGCGTCATTGCTCTGAGCATTGTAGTGGGCATAGACCACGTCAATGATTAACTGGCTCGTCTCGGAGTAAGGATTTAACGGCAGAGCGTTGATGGTGCGACCGCCAATGAGGCGGTCAGGAGTCTCTGCAAAGTAAGCAGCGAAGGCCCGCAGCCAGCTAGCGCCCGGCAGGCAGTCATCGTCCGTGAAAGCCAGAAATTCGCCCCGCGCCTGGGCCGCCCCGAAGTTACGCGCCCCGGCTGGCCCTGTATTCTTTTGTGCCCACAGCTTCACATCCAGTTGTTCGCGAAACTGCTCGGTAACGCCTTCGAGCGACCTTGTGCTGCCATCATCAACGACAATGACCTCAAAGCGTTCGCGCGGGTAGTCAACGCGCGTGAGCGCTTGCAGGCACGTTGCGAGTTGAACGGGGCGCTCGCGGGTCGGGATGACGACTGAGAAGAAAGGCAAGTCTGACATTACGATGTTGAGCCGGATGCTTCAACTACATGAGCATCATGGCGGCCAAGTCCTCTCTGCGCCCCGCTGGTTTCTTCATTGCTAAGTTCGTTCATCAACAACAATGCGACTATGCCGAACAGCCCCGCGCCCGCGAGTTTTAGCGCGAGCGCAAGTCCTGTTGCAGAAAGCGCCGCGGTAATCGCGTAGGCCAGCGCGGAAACTACTAAACTAGGCCAGAGTTTCTGTGCCGAGAAGTTGATTCGCCAGAGCTTATTAAGTAGTCCGATTGACGCAAGCGCTCCGGCGATTGAGACGCCCATCGTAATCAGAGCAGCGCCCATCGCTCCGGCTATCGGAATTAATATAATGTGACCGACGAGTGCGCCGGCGAGCAAAGGCCATGAAACATGAAACGTCCAGACAGACTTGCCAGCGGCAGTCATAATAGTGGTCGTCACCGCAATCAGCAAAAGCGCGAGGGAGGCAAAAATGAGCAGGCGCAGAAGCGGGGCCGCCGCGAGAAACTCTCGCCCGAAAATGAATGCGATTAAATCAGGCGCGGCCCCCGCGATTATCGCCGCGACGGGCAGCAGAAGCAGCACCGCGCGCATGGCCTGTTGCCCAATCTGACGCGCTGCATTGCGGTCGTTATCGCGGAGCGCGCTCGTCATGGTCGAGAGCAGCGCGGGGGTGAAGGCGAAAGAGAAGAGGCTCGGCAAGAGTGCCAGATTCTGCGCGACGGCGTAGATGCCAGCCTCCGACGCCGTTGCGCCCAAAGGCTTCAATAACAGCAGGTCGAGCCTGCTGTAAAGACTCATGCAGAGCGCCGACGCGACGAGCGGCATCGCGTAGCCGCACAAACGTCGCATCGGATACGCACCGCGCAAAAATAAGCGCGGGCGGACGTAGAGGCGGCAGACTATCAGTTCGACAAGTGAAGCGCAGATGGTGCCCCAGATGGCTCCGGCGGGCGACGCGCTGAATTCGACGAAGACAACGATGAACAATAGCCTTGCCAGCCACCTTGTCGCTCCGGCGAGCGAGCGCGCTTGAAAACGGCCCTGCCCGATAATGATGCTGCGGTGTGCCTGTGCCATGCAAAAAAGCGGCACGTCAATCGCCAGCAGCCTCAAATAGTCTGCCAGCGCTTTCTCGGCCATCAGCGTTGCCAGAGGGGCGGCGAGAATCCAGAGTGTTAATCCCAATCCGCAACCTGCGAGCAGGTAGAGCCTGAGCACAGCCGACCCGACCGCACGCCAATCTTCAGCCTCGCTGACGAGCTTGATGGCCGGTCTTGAAAGCGCCGCCGCGCTGTTTGATTCGACCCAGATAACCAGCACGCTTGCCAGCGTCAGCAAACCATAGCCGCCGGGGCCGAAGCGGCGGCTGAGATAAGCCGCGATGAGCATCCCCGTGGGGATGAGCAGCGCATCTGTCGCAAAGATTCGGGCTGCCCCGCCGAGCAGGTGGCGGCTCGCTGGCGAATCTGTCTGCTGTCGCTCCTCTTGCAAACTCATTCGCCAAACGCCTCGCGCCTGTCATGCACGGCGAGGTAGCGCTCGCGGTGGAATTCCATATCGGAGAGTTTCGCCATCGCGCGGCCCTGGCCGAGGGCATAGCCCGCCATCTCGCCCGCGCCGTCGAAAACGAGTCCGACGATTAAGGCGGGCAGCAGGCGCGGCAGCAGGTGGCGCGGGCGGCCCGGCCTAAACATCTCGCGCGTGATGCGAACAAAGCGCACAGCCGGAATAAGCGGCGACGCGCAGGTGAAAAGCGCCCTTCGCCAGATGGGCCAATGCCGAGCACGCGCGGAAGCGAAAAGCCGTCCGCCGTTGAATCTCAAAGCAAGGGAAGGGGCCTGCACGGAAAAATTCTGGTGAAACGTTCGCGCCTTCGGTTCGAGGTAGAGCTTGTGCCCGCGCCCGCGCAAATCCCAGTGGAGAACGCTTTCGGCGTCGAGCATGGCTTCGAGACGGTCGCCGTATTCCAGCAGCACGTCACGTTTGTAAGAGCAGTTGTGGCCCGGCAGATGTTCGCGCTCGCCGCCTTCGGTCGGGTCGAGCCATTGCGCATACTCGATTAAAAGATTGGCCCAACTCGTAAGGCTGCGCGGGTTGGCGTTGGTCATCACTGGCCCGACCGCTGCCCAGTTTTCGTGATGTCTTGTGATAAGAGCTTCGGCCCAGCCGGGCGCCGGATACGCGTGGTCTTCAGCGAACGCAATGATAGGCGCAGACGATGCGAGCGCGCCCGCCACCCTCGCTCTCGCCGTCGAACTGACTGCGCCCACTTCGACCACCTTGTACCGGAAGAAATTCTCCATCTCGGATTCATCAAGGCACAACTCTCTCACCGACGGCGCGACGAGTACGATTTCCAAATGACCGCAAACCTTCTGCGCTCTCAGATGCCTGATGGTTTTGCGTATCGTGCTGTAACAATCGGGCGTGATGACCACAACAGACATCAAGGGCCGCTCGGCTTCAGGGCCACTACCAGCCATGACTGAACCGAACCCATCTTTTTCCAACGCCGTCTGCAAAACACTCTTCCTCCCGCTTCAAACTTGAGAGATGCCCGACAGGGACAACTCGCGCGCTCCGGCCTCATGCGCCACGCCGAGACCTTTTGTCTGACCTGGACTGACAGCCCGCTTGCTCGAATTTGCTTCCCATGCGGCGAGCACGATTTCGAGCGACCGCCTGCCATCAATGAGGGTGGATTCGAGCGGCGCGTTGCGTGTAATTGCGTCTCTAAAATGTCGCCACTGCCCGGCGTAAGAGGCTACGTAATCGCCGCCCCGTCGCAATTGGTCGACGATGCGCGGCGCTTCCAAAATGGTTCGTGCCAGCCCGCGCAGGCGAACTCCCATCGCGCCGGAATACTCGGTTACGCCGTAGCGTTCCAGCCCGTCCGCCCGGTAGCAGGAGACGCGCAACCAACCGCGCTCACCATAGACCTCAAATTCATGGTTCTCGCCTGTGCCTTCAGAAAAAGCGGAGACTACTTGTATGTCGCCGTTCATTCGCGCGAGGACCGCTGCGGTCTCGTCTCCCGAAAGGCTCGACGCATAAACTTCTTCCACCTCCCTTTCCAACAGGAAACGAAGAAGGTCAAAATGATGAACGCCCAACTCGAAGAGCGCGCCCCCGCCAGTGTGCTGGCGCTGGCGCCAATCCGCAAAATCATCACGCAAGCGCACCCCGCTCGTTAACACGGTCCGCACCAGCTTGATGCGGCCTAGTTCTCCACGGCGGATTGTCTCTCTCATCGCGCGCACGAGCCGATGCCAGCGCAGATTAAAGCCGACCATGACCTTGAGCGCGCCGTGAGAAGCAGCACGCGCCTCTAAGATGTCGCATTCTTGAATGCTGAGAGCCAGCGGCTTTTCGATAAAGACGTGCTTCTCGGCTTCGAGCGCGCGGAGCGCCATCTCCGCGTGAAACTGCGGGGGAACGCAGACCGCAACCGCGTCAACATCTGCGCTCTCAATTAACTGCCTGTAATCTGTGTAGCGCCCGGCGACGCCGAATTGTCCGGCGGCGCGCTCAAGTCTCTGTGCGTCTATGTCCGAGAGTGCGCTGACTCTCATTCCGCGAACAGACTTGAGCGCGGGCAGGTGGCGGGATTCTGTGACATACCCGCAGCCGATTATTCCGAGACGAACCATTTTGACGTTTCCCATCAAGCGCCTGCGTTCTTTTGCGACGCGCTTTGTTCGCCTTCGTCCACAGCATAAATAAGAATCCTGTGGCCGGGGGCTTCCGTTATCGTGTGCACGAGGCGCAGGCCCGGATGAACCTTGTTCTCGTCGAGCAAGAAGCCGAGGCGCATGAATTTGAAGTTACGCTCGTTGACAACGAGATAATTAACCCGCTCATGGCGCGCCCGCGCGATGAGCGCCGCGTATTCTTCATCCGTCAACACAACGTGCCGCCCGCCCGCGTAGAAAGACGCGACCGGAACGGTTGACATGATGACAGGCGCATGTGAGGCAGCATGTTCCTTAATCCACGCCGCCGCGCGCCGCTGTCCATGATAGTCGTCCCACTTATCACCCCTCAGTAAATAGATGAAGAGCGGAAACAGCGTGGCGAGCAGTCCGGTAATGACGAGCGGGACGATGACTTTTTTGGCCGTGGGAAGAAATTTTCTCGTCCCCTTGGCTCTCGCCAGCGTCTCGGCTGCCCACTCGGCAAACTCGAAGATGCCTTTCGATAACCAGCAGATGAGAAGCGGCAGCAGTGTGGCGATGAAGCGTATGTTCGGCAGCGTCATGGCATATCCGGCCAGCGCTGCCGCGACAAACGAGAAGAGATACAACTCTTGCCATGCACGTCTCCCCGTCCACCTCTTTCTGAACAGCCCGAGGCCGGCCAGGAGAACGAAAAAGGGCGGGAAGATAAGGTTGAATATTTCATACTCGGAGCGCAAAGCCTTCGTCAGTTGCACGAAGAAGGTGGTCGCATCAGGGATGAGGGGAGCGCGTGTTGCGGTTAGATACTCGCCCGCATACCGGCTCCCTTGCCACAGATGTTCAGCCACCTTGCCGCTCAACATCCAGACGCCCGTTTGCTGTCTCAGATAGAGAAGATAAGGGGCCGACACCAGAAGGAAGCCCGCGCAAAGCAGGACGGCATTTCGCGCCGCCGTTTTGAACGAAACGGTTTTATCAGTAAATCTTCGGAGGAGGGTTGGCACGAGTAGCAGCAGCAAAAACCCTGCGGCTTCCGGTTTAAGCAGATAACACGCGCCGAAGGTCGTTCCCGCCAGCAGAAAGGAGCGAGAGCGTCTGCCGGAAAGCGCTGTCCAGCCTGCGAGCACGCCGCACGTCAAGAGAAGCGTGTAGGTTGATTCGGTGAGCAGGACGGTTGAGTAGTAAATCAACACGGGATGCAGGGAGATGATGCCCGCGCCTATCAGCGCCACTCGTTGGCCGTACCAGTTGTAAATCAACCTGTAAGCCGGCAGGACGAGAAGACTGCCCGCCAGAACAGAGACGAAGCGGCCCGCGAATTCCGGCTCGCGGAAAAAGAATGATGAGAGGCCGACTAAGAGCGGATAGAGCGGAGGCCAGTAAGTGCTCAGGCCCTCCTGAAAGTTTCCCGCAATCAGGTTACGTCCGAGCGATACGTATGCAACGCCGTCCGGTGAAATCACCTGCTCGAAACGCCAGATGAAAAACAGCCTGAGCAGAAAGGCTATCAACATCCAAAAAAGGAGAATCCTCCAAGGCTTAGCCGCCCGGTGCGTTTCCCTTTGCGGAATAACTTGCCGCGCAAGAGATTCGCGGTCGCATACTTCTGTCCGTTGAAAATCGCCTTGCACTTGTGTCGGCAAGTCTGCTGAAGTCGAAAGCGGCAGCGGTGTGCGCCCCGCTGGCG
>CAZEZJ010000003.1:0-1617 GCA_964516695.1 uncultured Blastocatellaceae bacterium | reverse complement strand
ATGTGACCTTTCTCAAATTTCCGCGCAATATCTCTAAGCATCGGTCATCCGTTCCGGCTCAACCCTGGGTGTGCGCCCAACTCCATTCTTAAAGACGTGCGAGCCATAAACGAGCGAGAACGCGGCCCCACTGTAAAGATAGTAGAGGACGAGCATGGCAAACGATTTGACGGTAAACCACAGGCCGCGCCGCTCTTTGAAAAAGCGGCAGAAGCGTAAATTGAGAAGTAAGACCGCTATTAATGCCAGAAGCGTTCCCGCAAGCAAGGCGGTGTGGAAATAAGAAAGAACTAGAAGCAAGACTGCCAACCCACACAGCACCGTACAGAGACGGTCGGGGGCGCGCAGGTTGAGGTCGTTAATCATCCCGCTATCTTCAAGAATCAAACGCGACCAAGGGAGAGCGCGTTGAAAGATGTCCGTCCGCAGTAACGAAAGAAGCGTCCATCTCTTCAGGTGTTTCACCTGCAATCCCTTGTCGAGAATAATCTCGAATTCTCTGCGGCGCAGCCTGTAGCCTAGCTCTATGTCTTCGACGGACGGCCTCGCGTACTTACTCTCATCAAAGCCGCCGACCGCCGCAAAGACTTCGCGGCGAATGGCCCCGCAACCCGCCCAGAAAGTCGCGGCCTGCTCAGACGAACGCTGGTGCACAAAGTGATGAAAAAGATTCTTATACTGCGAGACGAAGTTCTCAGCCGCCGGTTCGTCATCGTAAGAGCCGAAGAGGGCGGCGATTGTCTTTCGCTCACGAAAAAAAGCGGCCACGCGAGAGAGCGTGTCGCGGCCCACGACGATGTCCGCATCTACGAAAAGAATAACTTGCCCACGTGCGCGACGCGCCCCGCAATTGCGCGCCGCCGCCGGCCCACGCCTGGAGGCTAATCTAATAACCTCGATTCCGCGCGCACCATACCGCTCGGCGCTTCCATCAGTCGAATTATCATCCACAACGATGATTTCACGGTCCGCGAAATCCGACGCCAGTAAGGCTTCGAGGCAAGCTTCCAGTTGAGAGCCGCCATTGTAAGCAGGCACGATAACCGATAGCTCCGGCGTGCGACTCATAGCTCTCTCTAGGCTTCGTATTTGACGGCGGGCGTCACCGCGCCGACCTTGATTCGTTCCGGTACTACAGGTTGGCCGGATGCCAGACCCGCAAGCGAATGGCCCAACGCTGCGCTCTCATCCTCTCCATAATCTTCTTGATACTCCTGGTCAGCGTTTACATTCCACAGGTCATAGTTTGCGCCGAGGATATTTTTCGCGGCCAAGAGTCCGGTTATCATCGAGTGGTCTTGATTGTTGTACTTGTGCATCCCGTTGCGGCCCACCAGTTGAAAGTTTGAAAGGGTATCGAAAAAGCGGCGCAGGGTTTCGAGTGATGCCCGGTAGGTGGAATCGTAAACCGGATACGCCTTCGGCACGCGGACGACCGTTCCTTCTTCCACGTCTGCGGCCTTAATCAGGCCGAGCTTTTCCAACTCCCGCGTGCCGAGTTCGACGAGTTGCTCGTCGGCCATGTTCCACAGGCCGTCGCCCTTGAAGCAAAAGTATTCCAAGCCGAGACAGGTCTTGTTCTGGTCCGGCACCATGTCCCGACTCCAATTCTTAAAA
>CAZEZJ010000002.1:33557-39029 GCA_964516695.1 uncultured Blastocatellaceae bacterium | reverse complement strand
AATCTCCAGCCCGTTTAACTCGCCCGACTGCGGGTCGCGGCAGCCGAAGCCTGTGACGTTCTCCTTGACGGCGGCAATCAAATAGCCGCGATCCTGTATCTTGCGCAGGAGCGTTCCGGGCTGCGCCAGCGGCACGCGCCCCGCCGCCGCGACCCGCTCATCGAGCGGTGGCAAGCGTTCCGGCTCACTCAGATCGGCCAGCGTCGCGCGCGGCGCGATGTTTGGCAGCGGCGGGAGGGGCTGGCCAGGAAAGTGGCGCGTGAAGCTTGCGGCCCACGCGCCCGAATCAATAAAGTGGCGCACGGCGCTATTGATAGCATCCAGAACTTCCTGATTTCCTTTAGTCACAGCACAGGCATAAGGTTCGTCCGTGAGCCTTCTGTTGAGCATTCGGTATTGGCCCGGATGCTGCTGGATGATGCCGAGCAGATAGGTATCGTCGGAGAGAAGCGCGGAAACCGTTCCCTCATCAATCGCCTTTATCGCGTCGGCGTGATCGTCGAAGGTGCGCGCTCTGGCCTCTGGCAGCAGCGTGAGCACGCTGCTCGCGGCGGTCGAGCTTTTCACGACGGCCACTGCTTGCCCGTTCAAGTCCTGTGGCTCGTTGAACGCGCTTGCGGCCCGCACCAGAAGAGCTTGGCTGGCCAGATAGTAGACCTCCGTGAAGTCAACCTCAAGCGCGCGTTCTGGCGTCATCGTGAGTGTGGCTACGACGACATCCACATTGCCGCTCGCCAGCAGCGCACGCTCGGCAAAGCGGCTTCCCTGCTGTATGAAATCCTCTGGCGTTTGCAGATTCGTGACGTTGCGGTCGAGCAGGCGCTGCGCCCAGGCAGGCAGCCCTAGCAGCGAAGGGTTTGCGCCGACCGAGGCGGCAGGGTTCGACTGCTTGATGACAGCGCGGGCTGCTGTGTGCGCGAGGAACAGATTGCGTATGAGCAGGGCGACGGCAGTCATCTGCGCGCGCAGCGACGTCCCTTCAGGTAAGCCTGGGGGCATGAAGTAGTCGCGCTCCCACCAAGGCTTGATATAGCCATAAGTGAGCAAGTTCGGCTCGTTAAATGTAATCCAGTAGCGGACGAGGTTGCCCATAGCCTTGGCAACCTCATCCGCGTAGCTGGCGAACGTCGCGGGGAAGTCCTGCGAGATCATCCCGCCGCGCTCCTCGACGTGAATCGGCCACGTGAAATGATGGAGCGTGACCATCGGCTCCATCCCAGCTTCGCGGATCGTCGCGGCCATCTTGCGATAATGATCGAGCGCGTCTTGGTTGAACTGCCCCGGCTTCGGCTCGACGCGCGCCCAAGAGACGGAGAAGCGGAACATCTTACAGCCGAGCTGCCGCGCCAGTTCTACATCCTCGTTGTAGCGATTCCAGAAATCAGTTGCACGACCGCGCACGGTCTGCATGCGACGGCGCTCCCAGACGTCGCGTATGTCTTCGAAGACAGCCTCGTACGCCTCGCACTGGTGGTCCGAATTGCCAACGCCGAAGGAGAAAGATTCTGGAAGCGTTTTGGTGGGGCGCAGTCCACGCGGCATGAGGTTTCCCACTCCTTAACCAAGGATGAAGAGCTCGGGCAGCGCGAGAATAATAACACAGCCGCCAAATTATTGCGCCGACTGGCACGCGACGACTCCTGTGACGAGGAATTTTTGGAAGGCTTCGACAGCGTGCGCCACCCCGTCCTCGGCGCGAATCACCTTGCCGATGTTGACCGCACGCCGTTGCATCTCAGCATCGTTCACGGCCTCACGTATCGCGTCGGCGAGGCAGCCCGCCGAGAGTTGCTTGCGCAGGAGGGGTCGCGGCCCGACGCCCAACTCGTAGACCCGCCGTCCCCAGAATGGCTGGTCGGCAAAGAATGGGATGATGATGGTGGGGACGCCTGCGCGCAGGCTTGCGGCAGTCGTGCCCGCTCCGCCGTGATGCACGACCGCTGCCATACGCGGGAACAACCACTCGTGCGGCGCGTGGTCGAGTTTGAATATGTTGTTCTGCAGCTCGCTCTCGCTCAGGCCGCCCCAGCCCCTGAGCAAGACGCCACGCCGACCCGCGCTCTCCAGCGCCTCCAACACCAGCGCCGTCGCCTCCTCCGGGTCGCGGTTCGTCATGCTTCCGAAGCCTACATAAACAGGTGGCTCGCCCGCTTTCAAGAAATCAACCAGCCCGGCGGGCGGCTGCCAGCCAGAAGTGTCATCCAAAAACCAGTAGCCGGTGATAACGTTCAACTCGTCCCACTCCGGCGGCCTTGGCACGACCACTGGGCTGAAGCCGTAGAGCACGGGCCAGCGCGACCCCCATTTTCTGCTGAGTGGCCCATTGAAAGGGAGCCGCGGCAATCCCAAGACCTCTCGCCGGAAGGTGTTTTTATACGAGCGGAAAAGATGCCAAAAGATGTACTCGGAGATGAAGTGTGTAAGCAGGTTAAGGCCGCCGCCGAGATGAATCTTTGGGTGGACGTAGATGTTCGGAAAGGCACGGGTTGGGGTGAACGGCTGCAAATAGGCGGCGAAGAATGGGGCTTGCAACTTCTCAGCGATGTCATGACCAGCGAGGTAGCCCAGACGCGAAGCGATGATGGCTTCGGTCCCTTGGCAGGCGTGCCAGCAGTCGAGCGCCGAGCGTTGCACAAGCGGCCCGGCCAGGCGCGCCAGACCACGCGCGAAGCGGACCGGGTTATTACTTGTGTCCAGCCAGTCGCGCCCCGCCTCGCCTTCGAGCAACTCTTGCGGGTCGCCGGCGACGGGGAAGAACTCAAGGTCGTGCGTACGGACGAACGTTTCAAAGTAGGCGTGCGTTGCGACTCTCACGCTGTGGCCCGCAGCCCGCAGCCCGCAGCCAAGGGCAATGTAGGGTTGTACGTCGCCGTGTGAGCCGAGCGTGATAATGGTAACGTGCATCCGGTCTAAAGTTAATGACGGGTCGAAGTTATTTGGCCGTTGCTGCCAGAGGTGAAGGGAACTATTACCTGAAGTCGGATGAAGGCACAGAAAAGCCCTTAGTTGGAGAGTTCCCCAGGCAACACCTAATTAGGCCGCGCCTGACGGCGATTACATGGTCAGCGAAGCGAGGATAGAGATACTACACGTTAACGGTTTTTACCTGGCTTAGGGCTACTTTTACCCGACTTGTATTTACTTCTTTCTTTATCTGAGGAAGGTCGAGCGGTGGATGCAGTCAACGCAGCCTGCGCGGTAGCTAGACGAACGGCTGCGTTAGAAATGCGGTCAACGTTGCTATCCATCAACTGCACGGCAGAACCGATTTGTGCAATGCTCTTCTGCACCACATCCAAGACCTGATGAGCAACGGGAACAGCAGCCTGTTCAAGCTCAGCAATGGCTTCGTTGACTTTCTTGAGATTCTCTTCATTGCTACTCATAAGCATCACTCCCTATTAGAAAAATCATACGCCGCACGAAGAAGGGTGTCAATCAACAATAAATTCACCGAAAGCACCAAACTCCGCCTCTTTCATCATATTGGCAAACTGAGAACTTAAGCCTCGATTGCCTTGAGCTGCCTGCTGATTCCAAAGGGCACTGGGGACGGCTCGCCCTTTCCGAGTCGGTCGTTTGGAAAGAGCACAAGCGGCTGGCGCGTATCGAGGGGGCGCAAGCCGTCAAGGTTCGAGCGCATAAAGGTGCGGTTGATTAAAAAGGGTGCCATTAACCGACCGTACTTTTCAACTCGATGCAGTTGCCACTTGGCGAACCTACGGAAAAAAGTTCGAGGCGATTGCAGAAAATCTAGACTCCATTCAACAATCTCACGAGCTTCCGTCGGTTTAAGGTGAGGATGATTCCAAACCAGATGACCGGCATCATATTTCTCGTAATCTTTTTCAAAGATTCCATACTTGGTATCTATCTCATCCCAGAGCGGTGTTCCGGGCAAAGGCGTCAGGATGCAGACCTGTGTAATGTCCAGATTTAATTCAGCAACAGCCTTCAGGTCTCGCCGCAGCGATTCCGCTGTATCTGTTTCGAAGCCGATAATGTAGAACCCAATCGTCAGGAGATTCTTTCGATTCATCTTTGACACCAGATTGGTCATGGTTTCAATCAAGCTCTTCTTCCTGATCTCGTTGAGCACCTCTTGATTCATGCTTTCGACCCCCATGAGCGCGCCAGCTAGTCCGCTTGCGGACCACGTATCGAAATTGCGTGTGAGCAAGTCGCCGCGTGTCATGGGCGTCCAGTTGAGCTTCAATTCGCCCATTCTTTGGATGACCTTTTCCGCCTGCTTTGGGATATTGCCGAAATTCTCATCGAGCACCATGACTTCGTTGATGCCTTCGGACTTGTAGAATTCCAGGACCCGGTTAATGTTCTCAAAGGGGATGGCAATTGGCCGGGGCGCAAAGGCGGGCGATTGACAAAAAGTGCATTTGAAACTGCACCCGCGCGTTGTGAATAACACCCCGACTCGGTAGCTGGTCAGATACTGATTCCCACAAGACGGCCAGCCGACACGCATCGCCAGCGGCGGATGGATAAGCTCAGCTTGCGGCAATCCCAAGAGGGTTTGTAACTGGCCTTCGGCATAGCCTACAAAACGCCGATCGAAATGATGTTCGATATCTTTGTTGATGACGCCGTAGTTTCCTCCCCATATCTCCTGTACTCCTGCCTCTCTTGCCCATTCAATCATGCGCAGGACCCGATCAGTTTCGTTCATGTAAAACGAAAACCCGACAACGTCCCAGCCCTGTTTGAGCACCTGCTTGTATTCTTCGGCTGAGGGATATTCAAGAATCTCTATCGAAGGAATGTTCTGTTTGATAAATCTCAAGCCGAAGGCGATGTCTCGCGGAAAAGCGTCCCGAAACCGTATCTGAGGACTGTATTGACCGACATAATCATACAGGCGATCCTCAATATATGCGGTGACAAACAAAATTCGATTGCGGCTCATCGGTCCTTTCTCCCTTCTTCAATGAGAGCCACAAATCTTTGTCCATCGCGGGCCAATTGCTTCACGGCTTGCGTAGTGGTTTGCTGCAAGTTTCGCACAGTGGGTTTGTCGAGCGGCTGCCGCGCGAAAAAGCAGGACAACAGGTCTACAGCGAGGACGTGCGCAGCCTGAAGATTTTCGATCAACTGATCATCGTGATCGGAAGGCTCGGGTTTTTCCATTTCATGCTTTAGAAAGACAAGCTGGCTTTCATATAATATTCCTAAGTAGCCAATTCCAGCATAGAGAAGGTCCAGTGGGTCAATGGTCGGTTCTGGCCGTTTCAGAGCTTGCGATTTATCAAGCAGTTGTTCTTTCATCAATTTGCTCTTTCCGCTTTAAGTATCACTTCTGCTAAAAGGCTACGGGGAACACCGGTAGCATCTCGTCAGGACGTTCGCATTCGATAGTCCCCCCCAGCCACATGCTCATAACGAATCCTGAAAATGCGTCGCAAAATAATCAGTCCCACCAAAGATCCCCAGAAAGCAGCGGGCGATAGAAGGAACGAC
>CAZEZJ010000002.1:0-33547 GCA_964516695.1 uncultured Blastocatellaceae bacterium | reverse complement strand
CGGTCGCGCTGTCGGATAAAAATATATCCAGACGCGGGCTATTGAGACACCAAGAATCAGTAGTGTTGCCAGTGAGCGCATGAGCTTCCAACTGCGCAGCTTCCATTTACTGACCGTCCTTACAACGGGATATTGTGTTCGCCGTATCAGCCGCTGCGATTCTCTAAATTTTCGGGGAAAGGTCAGGATAAACGCTTCGTATTCGAGAAACAGTTCGGAAAGAGTATTGAAACTGATCTCTCGCTGGATGCGCTCGGTGAGAGTTTCGCGGAAGAATCCTGCCAACTCGTCTTTCATATCAAGTTCCGGTGCCATCCTGAGGCTCATTTCACTGCTGGCCGCGAAGGCGTTATAGCAGGCTAGAGCAGTATCGGGGACAGGGATTTGAAAGCGACGAAAATCGTCAAGGCAGCGCATCAGGAGAACTACAAAACTGTGTTCTCGGACGGAAGAATATTCATCATCGCTATCGTCCAACCACTGCCAGAGACGCGATTTGAAACTATCTTCAAGGGCAATGAGATTTAAGTCGAAAGGCAGTTCGAGATATTCCAGCAGCACTTCGTATAGCGAATCAACGTCACCGGCGCGCATGGCGTATAAAAAGTCGAACTGGTAGCGAGCAAATTTCTCATCCTTTCTTCTTATACTTCCGAAGTCCTCATAGCCTATGACGTTATCTTCCATGATAATCAGGTTCAGAGGATGCGGATTAAGATGAAAATATTTGCCGTTCAATAGCTGGTACAGATTGTTGTAAACAATATTTCTGGCTGCCTGTTGTAGATCAACTCCTTCTGCTTCGAATGCCCCGACGATGAGCAGCGGGTCTTGCGCGCTGGCGATCAAACGCATGATTTCTGATAGTAAGACTCCCTCTAATCGTTCTGATGTGAACACGGCGTCGGTGGTGTGCGACCAATACACCTTTGGAACATACTGTCTTGGATTTCTTCTTGACTGCGCCGCAAGGCGTTCTACGTAACGGGCCTCTGTTAAGTAAGACAGTTCTTCCAATATCCGACCGCGAAGCCTTTCATAGTCTCTGCTTAATTTGACGCGGCCAAGAATACCACTGAAATCAATTGCCTTGAGTAGAAAGCGGATTCCCGGCAGATCCGCCTCAATCATCTGCTTTGACCCAGGCCGCTGCACTTTAATAACTACAGGCTCGTTGGTCTTCAGCGCGCCACAATATCGCTGTTCGAATGAACTCGTGCTGATTGGCATCTCATCGAAACAGGAAAAAAGCTCATCGATAGAGCAACCTAATTCCTTTTCGATGGTTTCTTTGGCAAGCTGATTATCAAACGGGGGGACACTCTCGCGCGACGCGGCTAACTCGGCACAAAATTGTCCGGGGAAGACATCGTAGCGGAGAGCCAAAGCTTGCGCCAATTTAATGTACCCTCCTCCTAGGTCTTGTAGATGGGAGCGGGCTAAACGCCCCAAGTCGGCTGGGCTGCGCCGCAGGAACACGTAATTAATTAAAAGCTGCGCGGCGAACCACGCCAGATGAAAAGAGACTTCTACGAAGCGTTTGTATCGTAAAAGCATTTGGTCAACAATTAGCCGTGCATCGGATAAATCACGTTATTTAATGCACCTCAGATAGTCTGCTTCACGGGATGAGCCTTCGCGGCGCTCGCCCTAATCGTGTTGGAGGTTTCCATCTTAAGCTGCCCTTTAACTACGGGTCGCGATCCTGAATCGAGAGTTGATTAGTGCGAGGCTTCTTACCGCAAATATGCTTACTATAGCTGAGCAAGGGGTTCTGTTGCAAGAATTGAATCTGTACATTAATCTGCTATAAGTTCAATAATCACTCTCCGGGAATTATTCTCTTGAAACAATCTGAGTCTGCGTGGCCCTGGTGCAAATAGCAGATACAGGAACACCCAAGCTAAACGAGATTTGAACTCAGACAGACAACACTGCCTCCCATAGCTGCGCAGATCGTACGCCGCTTTGGACTACCTTTGAGGTCTCAAACTGTCCTTTCCTGCTCTTGTGTACCAATTCGCTTCCGCTGATCGTGATGGCTGCATTCTGCAATTTCTTGAACCCAAGCATTGAAGAGATGCGCTGCTTCACTTTTCTGCTTTGACCTAGGGCCAGTCTTAGATTCAGGCAGCACTTGCAGAAGAGGCGGCAGTAACACTGGCACAGATACTTTTGTTTTCCTTTCGAGGTTGTGCCATTCTTCTTGATGTTCTGCGCGGGAAAGCTCAAACAAGTGATCGCTATGGTTTGCACGACTTAAACTTAACTTGTCCGAGTCTCTTTTCATCTCAGCATAAATTCTGAAACAGGACCCTACACTTACCGGATGAGACCCCATTTTAATTGACCTATCAAGAGATGGGGCGTACTCTTGTAGAGTGTCAATTTCCAGATGCGCTTTCGTCCCCGAGGATGTTTTGCTCTGACGCTTCAATCGCCGCGTCTTCTCATTGCGTAGTAAGCTGGTGCGCTTAACCGGGAACAAGTTTCCGGCAGGCTGATTAATCCATTACCTACCGCACAACATTTAGCTCTGCTTTGGCGGCTCTTCCTCCTTCGCTCTGAATTCCCGCCCAAAGCGCCCTGTCCAATCCACAACCTTTCGTGAAGGTTGCTTATCACTAAGGAGACTCACCGATGCGTTCTCTCACTCGATCTCCCTTGAGCGTCGCGATAACCTTGATCATCATCCTTCTCTCATTAGAATCCGCCCCCAGACCCTTACACCGACAGAGGCGAAGCGGGCGCGAATACTCATCTGCTGAGCGACCAAATCTATTTCAGTATGCTCAGCGGAGTTCTGACCCTGAGACCGTGGAAGCTGAGCGCTCCATTCTCCGACCCGCGCACCAATACGGGTGTCGAGGGCGCGGCGGCCAGTCTGATTGGTAATAAAATCTATGTCACTCACGGTCTTCGCGGGAGCGATAGCTTGCTATCCTCCGTTTATGACATTCCGACTAACACTTGGACTCACGGCGGGCTGACAATGCCGAACGCCGCCGTTGCAAGGTCCGAGCTGGGAGGCGGCACTGCCTTAGGCAAGCACTACGCGATTGGCGGCCGTCCCACCACTAGCGCCAATGAGGAGTTTGACCCCATCCCGGCTGTGTGGACGACAAAAGCCTCAATGAATGTATCGCGTTCTGGTCTCGGCATAGCCAGTTGGGATAAAAAAATATATGCCATCGGTGGCCGGACAGGCTCCACATTCGGAACCGGACAGATTCTCAACACGGTTGAGGTCTACGATCCGGCCGGGGGTGGGGGAATGGGCACATGGACGACCCTCGCGCCGCTACCAACGGCTGTTTCCGACAATTACGCGACCGTCGCCTTCGATGACAAAATCTACGTCTGTGGCGGTGCCACCGGCCCTTTCACACCAGTTGACCTGCTTCAGGTTTACACGATTACCGGAAGCGGTAGCGGGACATGGAACAGCATGCCGATGCCGAAGATGCCGACGCCGCGAGGCGCTGCGATGGCCGCTGTCTTCCTTGGACAAATCGTCGTCTTCGGCGGGTATAACGGCTCCACCAATCTGGATGTAACAGAAATATATGACCCGGTGACAAAGGTCTGGTCAACAGGCCCGCGTATGGTTCAGCCCGCCAGCGAAATGGCTCAGGGCGTCACCTATAATGGAGCTTCGATCTGGGCCATCGGCACGGGTATTTTTGGTACCGCGGGCATGGTGGTGCAGCAGCTCTGCTGTCAGCGCACAACGCCGGGCGACTTTGACGGTGACGGTCAGACTGATGTTTCAGTCTGGAATCATGTCAATGGCAATTGGCACGTTCTGCAAAGCAGCACTGGGGTAGCGACGACGCGTGCCGACTGGGGCCACAGCAGCCTCGGCGATGTTGCCACCCCCGGAGATTACGATGGCGACGGGCTGACGGACGTGGCAATCTTTCGCCATCCAGAAGGCAACTGGTACATCATCAAGAGCAGTGATGGTCTAGTTCAACTCAAAGGTTGGGGTCAGTCGGGCGACGTTCCCGTGCCCGGTTACTATGATGCTGACGATAAGACGGACGTCGCCGTTTTCCGTCCTTCAGAGGGTAACTGGTACGTGCTGAAGAGTAGTGGCGGCGTTATGATGCAAGGTTGGGGCGCTCCCGGCGATAAAACTGTCCGAGGCGATTTCGACGGCGATTGCATTACAGACGTTGGCGTCTTCCGTCCCTCGGAGGGCAACTGGTACATCCGCCTGAGCACGGGCGGCGTGATGTTGCAAAACTGGGGCATAGGTAGTGACCGGCCCGTGCCTGGTGACTATGATGGCGATTGTAAGGATGACATCGCCGTCTTCCGCCCCTCAGAGGGCAATTGGTACATCCGCAACAGCAGCGGTGGCGTCATAGTTCGCAACTGGGGATTGGACACCGACGTGCCCGTGCCGGGAGATTACGATGGCGATGCTCGAACTGACATCGCGGTCTTCAGGCCCTCCGAGAGCATGTGGTACATCATCAGAAGTGGCACTAACACTATCTCTGCACAATTCTTCGGCACGGGCGCCGATGTGCCCCTGCCATCTGCTTACCAATAGCAGTAGAGGGAAAGGCACTGACGCAGCCGAAAATGCCTTGCGGGAAAAAGCGCTTGGGGCTTCATAGTAGGCTCCTTGAAGCTCACTGACGAATGTCTCTGCATGTGTGCACCGCAACCGTCGGAAACAGAGGGTGAAACATAACCCTGTAAGCCTGTCATCTTTTTCGGCGTTGCGTAAATTTTCATTGACAGTCCTTGAAATGACCCATATTATCAACGCATACAAAGGCTATCGAACAAGGTCGCGGAATAATTCTCATGATTTGATTCCCGACAGATACTGCCGACAAACCGGAAGGTGAAATAACAGAGACACCTCGATTCCTTATTGTCTCCACCTCAGATTCGCCAGCAGGTCTCCTGAATCAATCTTTCGCAGCGTTAACGTCCGGTTTTGCATTAAAGCAAACCGAGCACCGTTAATCACTCAACCTTGAAAACGACCCGCTATCAAAAATGATGGGTGAATAATAAGGCCGCGCATCCATCACCGAAAGAAGTGGTGCAACCTTGAGCCTGCAAACAGACAATCTCGCGATGATTGGACTAGGTGTACTCGCCAACCAGCCGGTTAGTTCCTATCAACCTCCCCTGGCCGACGGAATACATCTGTGCTGGAGACTCCTAGATGGATTGGGTTTTCCCTGGCACGGTTTCTATCTCTTTCGTCGCTCGGCCCGGTTCGGCAGCCCCTTATGTCTGAGCAGTATTATCGGCGGCCTGCAAAAAGGGAATTGGCCCAGCACTAAACACTACACTGCTATCGGTCTGCTGAGCAGCAACACCAATCTTGTTCTGACAGAAGATTTCACACCGGACAATCAAGTAGAGTTTGCGCTTGACGGTCGTGACCGCTTGCGCTTCGATTTACCAACTGGCGAACCGGCTCGCCGGATTGAGTTGCACATCGGCTTTCGTCCATCCGTCGAGGGTACAACCGCCCCCATCAAAGTAACAGCTTATGCAGGCACTACACCTGTCCGCAGCATTGACATCGAAGGCCAGGGCGGGCAGATAGTCTCCAGAACAATTGAAGCCGATGTCATCGAGGCGGTTGAAATCGGCCCCGGTCTAGCGTCGTTGGTTGATTTATGCTACGTGCCGGTCGCGCAGGATGCGACGCAAGGTTGGCAGCCTTTATACGGTCTTCCATATCCGATAGGCTTGCCGGTATCGCAGGCAGCTTACCCTTGCAGTGTTGCTGAACCGCAATCGCTCTTGACACAACGTGTGCATTACCCATTACCGCCGGAGTGGAACCCATCCAGCTTCACACAACTGCACGAACAACTCGTGACGCTGGTTGAAGGTGGACCGAACGGCCCGCCTATGGCCGACCGCCTTTTTATCGCCGCTCCGTTGGGGTTGGATCCGTCCGACTCCAACCCTCCACAATTCGGCAAATTTTATGTGCTCGATCTGATGCTTCTCAGCGCGCTGCATCCGGCGCTGGCGCAGTTGCTCGGTCTGTACTGGATTGACCAGACCGCCGCGCTGAATGTGGCTTACGACTATTTAATAGTGGCAGATCATACAGGTTTTGGCGAGCATAGCGCAGAGACAGTGCTGGAAGTTATTCAGACCTCCGGTTTCACGCAACTAGACGGTTATATCGTCTTCAACAAACGCCTAGCAGCAGCGCCACCGTTGCCGGTTCCGAGCGATTTGCGAGCTTGTAAGCTGCCGGGTGGCCTCTTTCCCGATGCTCAGGGCCAGTTGCCGCAGGCGGGCAACAACGCTGGGTTGAATTGGGACCTCGGTTGGGACGACTCCGGCGGCCTACTGCCCGAGCGCGCCGTGATGTATTTGGTCTGGCGCGCCGACTTAGACGACGAGGCTGAGCCAGCACCCACTGGCACATACCATCTGATTACCAAACTGCCTCCCGATTTTGCGAAACCGATCATGGTCACCGAACCGCGCTTGCCCAACAGCGTCGCGCCAACGCGTCCGCCTGATTGGCCGACGGTTCCAATCCACTTCATTGATCGGAATTTGAATGACAGGTGGTACGGCTACGAGGTGAGCGGCATAGACCTCTTTGGACGTCATAGCCAGAATAGTCTGCCAGCTCTCTTGCGGCTACAGGACAAAACCCCTCCTCCGATTCCCACGGCGGTCGAAGCCTCCGCGCTCGACCCTGAAGACCCTTTTCTGCAAAGAGACGCTGCCTATCGCCACTGGTACGAGAGTCTCGCCGCTTCCGTCCAGCACACGCTGGTCGGTTTGCGGGTTCGTTGGAGATGGACGAAAGCTCATCAGCAGCAAGCCCCCGACACAACCGAGTTTCGCATCTACTTTCATTCTGGATCGGATTTGCCGCCCGCGCATGACCTCGCACAAAACTGGCAGGAACGATTCCACGTGGTTGGCTATAACCAATACTTTTACTCCATCAATCCCACGAGTCGAAACTTCCCTAAAATCGGCGGCACGGATTCTGTCAGCGTCACTGCCGCGAGCGGAGCCAAATGGTGGGCAGCCAGTAGCGACCCCTCATGGGTCAACATCACTTCCGGCTCAAGCGGCAATGGCGACGGCACGGTCACATACTCTGTTGCCCCGAATCCGGGCGCGGCGCGCACCGGCACACTGATAATCGCCGGGCATACATTCATCATCAACCAGCAGGACGCTTCCTCGGCACTCCCAATCAGCCTGGAAGTCGGCGCGCAGGAAGACAGAGTTTATGAAATCTTTCTTCCCCTTCCTTCAACGACCACTCCGGTCGGTCTCTCGCTGAATCCGTCATTAGCCGAACCGGTTGTGTACGCGAATATCGGCGTCAGCGCAGCCGATGACAAACCTCACACGAACGACCTGCGCCCGACGGGCAGTTGGGGGAATCGTCCCGGCAATGAGGGCCACATCGGCCCGTCCGCTAAAATCTACCGCGTCTGGCGCACCAAGCCCGCGCCGCCCGTGGCCCTCGATGATACGGAACGCGTCTATGCCTCGCCAGCCGATTATTACGACCGTTCGTATTACACCTATCGCTGGCAGACCCCGAACCAGGCAGACAACCTCAAGCTCCACATCTTTAGCGCCATGGACGATGCGCTCTTCAAGAAAGACTGGTTCATACGGACCACCCGCATCGCACTCGATCCAGGCAATCCGCAGCACCAGCGCTTTTTCCCAACGGCGTGGAACCAGAATCGGGAACGCCAACAAGCCGCCGCGAACGTATTGAACGCGATAAGTTCCGAAGAGGACTACGACTCAGTAGCTATGAATCAGGACGCGCAAGAGCTATTGGCCTGCCTCCCCGGCAACGATGGCGTCAAAGACGCGGCTGCGCTCGCACAACGCGATTGGCTCATCCGCCGCACACGCGCCAATCTCACAGCCGCCGACCTGACGGATTTTTCCACTTGGAATGCAGCGAAACGCCTTGCCGTCGCCGATGAACTCAACACCTTCGTCTTGTCCGGCACCGCTGCCACCGCCACCGATAATAATCTTACGTTGTTCGATAGCACCGGCTTAACGCGAGTACGCCCTTACCGTGACACGCTCTTACTGAAAAGCGATACCAACCGCGCCACGCGGCAGTACCGCATTATCGCCGTTGATATTCCGGCCAACACTCTCACGCTCGATGAAGCGCCTCTCTTGACTGACAAGGAATCACCTTGGGCAATACCGCTTTATCAAACGCTTTCAGACAACGGCCTGCGCGCGTTGACGATTCTGCCGGGAAACGAAACCGCCTTCGCGCAAATCACCATTAACTCGCTGGATTCTTACGAGGCCGACCCGAACGTCCCCATCCAACTGCGCTGGCGCGACCGCAGAGGGCCGGATAACCCGGACGACTTTCCGCTCTACCCTGACCCCACCGCGCGGCGAGCTTACATAGACACGCTCGACGGTCGCTCCACCAACCGCTACTTCTACCGCGCCGCCTTCGTTGACGGAGCGCACAATCAAGGAGCGCTCGGCCTAGTCGGGCCAGCGGTCTATCTGCCCAACGTCGTGCCGCCCCGCGCGCCTGTGATTACGAAAGTGCTCGGCGGCGACAGGCAGATCACGATCAAATGGGCTTCCAACCGCGAGCCTGATCTCGCCGAGTATCGCATCTATCGCGCCGACAACGAGGAAGCCACACGCGACTTGCGATTAATGGCGCTGGTACATACAGAGTTGGTTCCTTCCGGCGACCCGGCGGCGCGCCCCGCCGAGGTGAGTTGGACGGAAACACCTATCGAGGGATTAGTAACCTTCTATTATCGTCTGGTGGCTCTGGATGGCGCTCAAAATCTCTCTGCTCCATCGCGCGTCGTCGCCGGCCGCGCCACGGCTAGCACGCCACCCGCCCCCGCCACGTTGCAGAGCGCCCAGTGGATAAAAATAGATGCCGCTGGAAACGAACTGCCCTGGACAGATACTTCGCCAGAGTTGATACCAGCAGTGCGGGTGCAGTGGCTCGGCGATAACCCTTCGTTTGCGTATTTGGTGCAGCGGCGAACCGGCCCCAGCGATTTCTGGAAGACCGTAATGCCTTGGATGTCTACGCAGTTCTATCGAGACACCAGCGTAGACGCCGTCGAAGATTATGAATATCGCGTGCTGACACGAAAGCCCAGCGGGCAGTTTAGCGCTTCTGCTGCGGTCGCCGCGGTAGGAAGGTAAGGTGTGAATGCCTATTAGAATCGCAATGCCTGTCGCGCACATCACAGGCACCGCCGACTACAGTGCTTACTATTTCAACGGCAACTGCGCTATCCGCGCTGCCGACTACTTCAACGTCAACAATTGTGAGGGAATCCACCTGGAGCGCGACCCTGCCGCGCCGGAGACTCTGGCTGACGACAGTTGGGACCTGTCTGCCTTCGCTGATGGCTTCCTGTCGTTTCAAGACAACAACCTCGTGCTCCGGCTCCCGCGCGAGCTGGATAAGTCTCCCGCAGAGTTGATCTACAACTCCGGGCGGCTCTTCGCGCGATTGAGTCCGAAAGGGCCGCACCTGCGGCACGTAGTATATCACTTCAGCGCGGCACCGGGAGCAGCGGCGGTAAGTGATAAAATACGCGCTATCCTACAGAACGCTACGCACCCGGGCCGCCGGCTACAACGGGTTCAGCCGGACAACGCCGTGACCCTCGTTACACTCGGAGACTTCCTTGAGGCTGATCCAGCGAACCTCGACGTGATGACGCTTCGGTTTATGGCTGGGACCATCGAGTTGTTTGTGCGTGCCGGGGACGTGATCGGGAATTTTAAGGACCAATCCGTACGGCTTCGCTGGCTCGACTCGTGCGGCAACCCGAAGACCACCCCCGCGCCGCCGGGCGGAAGAGCGCTCAATCCGGCGTACTTTCTTTATTTGGTGCGCAGCGCAGCCAATGCAACCCGTGTCACGATGCTGACGGCGGTGGCGGCCGCCGTGCCCAATCCACCGGACACGACGCACCCTTTGTATTTTCTGCTCGACCCTCCGACCCTCACTGCGGCGGGCCTGGATGCGAACCTTGGGGTGGACCTGACATCTGAGCTGCCGCCTCCGCCCCTCCACGTTAGAGTCCCCGTCCAAAACAACCAGGGTGCAAACATTGCCGGGTATGGCATCCCGATGGGTGGGCTGGGGCAGTGGCACGAGTCGCGCAATTCCGCCAATCCCTTTAACACGCAAGCTCCGGTTAGGTGGCGGCTCTACGGAAATCAACCGAGCGACACTAACGCGAATGACTTCGGGAAGTTCATTACGGAAGTAAAGCCCGGCAAGACAGCCCTCCTCCCCGGCGCTGATGCGTTTGACCACCAACTCACGCCAGAGGGTATCCATACGGCCGGGTTTCAATCTTACTGGAGTCGCTACCAATCCATCTTTAACCTGGTCGCTGAAAAGCTCCAAGTGCCGGTCGAACTGATGATCGCTATCGCCTGCGCAGAGACGGCCACTGGCGGGTGGTACGACCAGACGTTCGAGGATAGTCATGAGATGGATGTTATTCGTATGGAGCCGTTGAAACTCCTCCCAAGCGTAATCACCCCAGACCCCGTGCAGCAGGAATTGCTGACACATTACATGAATATAACGGGAGGGATCGGCGGCGGCGGTAAAAATGCAAATCTCCCTGCTCCCTGGACCGCAAGCCCGGCGGTCGTTACCGGACGCCCGCTCACTTGGGGCCAGCTTCGCGACCTGATCCAGAACTACCCGGGCATTGTCCAGGTATCGCCGGGCATTATGCAAACCCTCGTCACCACGGCCCTCGAAGTTTTTACCTGGGGCCAGTCGTTTTACGGTGAGCATTACGTCCGAGGATTCAGCATCGATTATAAGGGCGTGACGCTCGTCGCCGACGATCCACCAACAGCGCTCGGTGCGATGTTTTCCAACTGGTTCGCTGTCGCGGTGAATGCCGCTGGGGATAATACCACAAACGCAGGCAGCGTGGATGTAGCGTTGACGAAAATGAAGCGGGCGTTGCACAGCGTCATCGTAAGCGCGACATATATCAAACAGCGATACAACACGCTCCTAAGCACTGATAATACTTTGCTCACAGACTTCGACCTGCCAACATCCTTCTCCGGCTTTACCGATGGCGCTGCGCCCGTAGCTCCTGCCATGGCCAATGAGGATAATGACCTCAAATGGAAGAAGCTGTTTGCGCTCAGCTATTACGATAAAAATTATCCGAAAAATGCGCCTCGCTTCTACAATGCGTGCGTCAGCTATTTCAATACGACAGCCGTTCTGAACCCACAGCCCACCGTCCGTCTCTGGAGAGGTTGAACCCATGATGAACGTTTACACCCCGCTGTCTACCGTCCTGCCTGAAGGCATCTGGCCGGATGCGTTAGCCGAAAGCGATGAGACCTTTCTGGACAAGCTGGCCTGCCTGATCTTTGATGAACGAGCAGATGATTTCGAGGCACATGTTTTTATTCGCGCGAAGGTGATGGCGGAGGCTCGCCTTCCGCTCCCCATACTGCAAGGGCTCGAGCTTGTTTTCGGCAAAGGTGATAGTGAAGAGACCGGCCTCATAGACATTGATCTCACCCTCGCCGGAGAAAACAACGGCCCGCCGACTTTTGAACTGAAGATTGTAACCACGACGCTCAGTCTCAGTCTCAATCGAGAGCTCTTCACTCCGGTCGAGGTGGTTGAGATAAACGGACAACTTCAGGTTACGCCCCAACCGGGCAACATCGCCATCCCTCTGCCGTTTGCCTTAACGGTGAGCTTTGATGGAAACGATTGGACCCTTGATTTTGAAGTTCCCGCCGGAGTCGGGACAGGGCTGACATTGCCGCTCTGCGCTCTGGGCGACTCTGGCGTGGTGATAGAAGCGACCGATCTTGAGCTTAACTTTAGCGGAAACGGCACACGGCCCACGAGCACCAGCGCTGGATGGAAAGGGCTCTACCTTGGCAGCCTCAAGCTCTACCTCCCACAGTTGTTCAACGGTCACATCAGCGCAACGGGGCTGGGCATCGGGACGGGCGGCTTATGGGGAGAGTTTGCTGCGAGCTTTATTCTGAATTACAGCGCGGCTTCGATCCCGCACTTTACCGGCGATCTCGCCACCCCACTGTTCGGCATTGAAGGCGGCCTCAGGGAGGTCAATCTGAGCTTCATGCAAAGTATCCCGACCGCCTTCAATGTCAAAGGGAGCCTGCTCCTGCCCTTTTTCGATGAACCGGTAGATATTGAGATCGGTATTGAGGAGCGAAGCGGCTTTACCATCGCGCTCTCCGCCAACAACGGCCTGTACAAACTGACCAAACCGGGGCTGCTGGAGCTAGAGTTGCAGAGCCTTAGCTTTGAGTTGAGGGGCGGCCTCTTCGTGGCGCAACTCGGTGGCCAATTAACCCCGTTCTTCGGCAGAGACAAGGGCCTCGACTGGCCCAGCTTTAAGGTTGAAGAACTCTCTATTGATTCCCAGGGGCACGTTCATCTTGAGGGTGGATGGATGGCCTTGCGCGAACAATACGAGTTGAACTTTCACATCGGGATTACCAAGCTCGGCTTCGGCAAGACGGAGGATGACGGAAAGTGGGTCGGGTTCTCCGGCGATCTGAAGCTCGTGGATGGCTTCACGGCGGGCGCTAGCGTAGAGGGCTTGCGCATCACGTGGTACGACGATGGGCGACCAACGAGGATTAGCCTTAACGGGATTGGCGTCGAGTTTGAAATACCGGACGTGTTGCACTTCAAGGGAGATGTCTCCTACCGCGAACTAGAGGTGCACGGCGAGTTGGTGCATCAGTTTGACGGCGACATCAAGTTGAATTTGATGGCGCTCGACCTGAAGATTGACGCCAAGCTGATAGTTGGCTCGGCCAGCGGGCCGCAGGGCCGGTACAACTTCTTTGCGCTCTATCTGTATGTGGACTTGCCAAACGGCATGCATCTCGGTTCGACGCCGCTGTCTCTGTACGGGATGGACGGACTATTTGCGTTG
This sequence comes from uncultured Blastocatellaceae bacterium, assembly GCA_964516695.1. Classification (GTDB taxonomy): domain Bacteria; phylum Acidobacteriota; class Blastocatellia; order Pyrinomonadales; family Pyrinomonadaceae; genus DASVTR01. The sequence continues at coordinate 20,567 of CAZEZJ010000002.1, read as the reverse complement.
CAGATGGAGCCGGATAAACGCGCCGAAGAGGAATGGTACAAAGGCTGGTATCAGCGATCTGACATCGGAGTCACAGACTTGGACAATAAGTGGGTCAATCGTCGCGGCAGCCTGGCGTTGGGCTGCGGCGTGGTTATCGGCACGACCGACCAGGGGTTCACTTTCGCTTGCAAGGCGTTGCTGGTCGTCGTCTTCCCCGGCCCGATTCTGCTTATTGAGGGCCAGGCCAATCTCCTCAAGGAGCGGGCCAAACTCGATGATAACCCGCTGTTTCGCGCGCTCGCGGTGCTTGATCTGCGCCAGGGCCAAATTCTGATCGGCCTGGATGCTAAGTATAAACAGGATGAAACGAGCGGAAGGATCATTGATATTCACGCAGGCGCGGAGGCTTTCTTCCACACGCCGGACGACTGGCACCTCTACTTGGGTGAAAAAGAGCCGCGCGAGAAGCGGATTCGCGCCCCGATCTTCAAGCTGTTCGAGTCCAACGCCTATTTCATGCTCGACTCCAAGCGGTTGGCGACAGGGGCTTGGGTCGGGTTTGCGAGAGGCTGGAAAATCGGGCCGGCGAAACTCGCGCTCGAAGCATGGCTCGAAGGTAATGTCGTCGTCAACTGGAACCCATTGCACTTTTACGGAGAACTGTCGCTGTTCGGGAGCGTCGAGTTGAGCCTCTTCGGGTTCGGATTTGGATTGAGTGTGGCTGCGCTCTTTGCGGCTGATATCTTCAATCCCTACCATATCCTTGCCCGTTTAGAAGTGTCCGTCAGACTGTTTAGGAAGAAGAGGCATTTTGATATTAAGCTCGAATGGGGGCCGGAGCAGGTCTGGCCGACGCTACCCGCGCCGCTCAAAGAAGTGGCCGTCGCGCATTTCAAAGTCACGACAAGCTGGCCGTTAGCTATCATCCGCAAAGACGAGGAAGACGAGAACCATCTGCCGACGATTGACATGCCCGTCGTCCCGCTCGACTGCCGTCCGCACATCAGCTTTCGCCGTCCGGTGCATGATGACGCGCTTGTGGGAATCAATCCGCAGCCGGTGCAGCCGGAATTTGAGCGCGTCGGCGACCCTGACAGAGACGAAGGGCCGGTGAAGGTGCGCTATGCGTTGACACGAATCGAACTCTCCAAATGTAATCGACAGACACAGAGTTGGCAATTGGTCGCGGTCGCTGACGGGACTTCTCACAGCGGCGAGCGCACGTTGTTTGGTTCATGGGCACCGATGCCACAGATACCGTCGGGCGCTGAAGGTCAAGCGGCGGTGGCGAATAACAATTTGTGGCTCTGGTCAAGGACGCCGTTCGATTACACGCGGCATAGCGGCAGCGATTGGGATGACTGGTTCACGGCGAATTTCAACGATTACCCTTGCGTCCCGCAGGAGATTCCAGACCGCGAGGTCTGCTGCGATTTTGAGAGGCTGCGCCGCGCGGACCTTTTGCAATCGCCGTGGCAATCGCCTGAACATTCCGAGCTTACTTTGAGTTGGCCGCCTCCTGTCCAGCCGCGAGTGACGGTTCTGGACCCGCCCGTCAACGACTTCACCCACGCCCTTTGCTTTCCGCTGGCCGCTGAAATGGGACAACCTCCGCCAATTATGACTTCCGGTGTTGTCGCTGATGGCACAGGGTCCGAGGGAGCTGATTTACCGGACTTGATTGCTTCCAATGCAGTGATGGTCAAGCTCTCTGTGCCCGCGAAACGGTTGAAGCTGTGGGTCGTCGAAGAAAAGAAGGCCGCTTCGGTCTGTCTCGACTTCCGTCATCGGCAGACGGGTGAGGTCCAGCTTCCGCTCAACGAGCAGGGAGTGACCATCGGGTCGGGAGGCGTGACGGCCATCGAGTCCGTCCCGACTACGCTCGGCGAGATGACCGGGCTGCGCTGTCTCATTTCCGCGCCGGGTGCTCTGCCGGCCAACATGAGCATCACTTTGCCGTGCGCTGCTACGACAGTGGATTTGATGTTGTCGTATCTCTCCGCTCAAGTGGGTGGATCCCCCGCGGTTGTCCTGGCGTTAAACTCTCAAGGGGAAACGATAGCTTATCAGCGGATGCAGAATCCTCAGCGTCAACCGGAGAGCATTCACTTCGAGGGCGATAACTTGAGGCACCTCATCATTGCTCCGCTGCCCACCACTGTTCCGACAGAGAGCGCTGTTTTCCTTTACGAACTCTGCTTCCTTTGCCCGGACACGACTCCCAGCGTCACGGCCACCGTCATCGACCCCGAAGGCAATCCGACCGGAGTTTTTTATAACGAGGGAAACCTCATTGAAGTGACCGGGGATGACGTAACGCAGGTGCAGCTACAGAGCGACGGAGACCTCTGCCTGTTGAAGATTTGCGCCCTCTTCGGCCCGGACCCGCTGGAAGTGGCTCGCCGGCAGGAGATGGCAGCACATCTGAGCAGCGAGGTGACGCGCTGGACAGCGGCAGGCGAAGTCCTAGAGCCGTTTACCACCTATCGCCTGACGATCGAAACTGACTATGATGCCCACGGGGCTGGGGCGCTCTCTGGCCAATATAAGCACAAGACCTATACCGAACACGCTTATTTTCGTACCGAAGGCCCACCGGGCTTGACGAAACTAACGCCGTCCGGAAGCAATGCCGACAAGTTTGATAGCAGCTTGGAAGACCTGACACGCTACGTGCGCCAGACGATTCCAGCCACCGTTCCGGCAGTTGGCGAAAAGCCAGTGATGGCGAAGCCCTTCTACCGCGCCTACGATGTCGGCGTCGAGTTCAACGAGAATTACGTCGACCTGATGTATCGCATCAGCGGACGCGACCTCGGCCTCTACCTATACGACAGCAACAATCGCCCGGTGCGCGATGCCGTCGGACGATTGCTGGTGCACAGCGGAGAGTGGGGCGCAGTCGAAGAGTTGACTTTGACCGAAGGTGAGCAACGATGGGTGGCGCTCTCCAATGTGAAAGACGGCTGTCTGCCGACGATTGAACAGGAGTGCATCGTGCATGACAGGAAACTGAGTTCGGCCATCGCCGGGCGCGTGCTTGAACCTGACACTGTTTACGAAGCGCGCTTGATACCGCTGCTCCTGCACGAAGATTTTCGCAGCTCCGCCGTGGGTACGACGGTGCAGGGTCCGGCCGGTACTTTGGGGCGTTGGGTGGTGCGCGATGAAGGCGACAGGAATACTCCCTCGCAATGGGTAGTTGGCGGGACCGACGAGCCCGTCAGCAGATACTTAGCTCAAACGAGCAGCATCAAAGGGGGCAACGAAGCGCCGAGTGACCCACTCAAACCGGGAACAATGCTGCTGTTCAGCCGCGACCCGGCGCTCGACGTGGAACACAGTGACCAGCCGGCTGAGTGGACCGATTACAGGTTCAGTGTTTACCTGCGCGCTGCCGAAGAAGGTGCCCTCGGCGTCGTTTTTCGTTACCGTGACGGCGATAACTATTATCGGCTCGCGCTGGATTGCAAGAACGGCTCTCGCCGACTGGTCCGCGTGGCCGATGGCATCCACACTCTCCTCAAGCAAGATGATTTCGCCTTTGAGCCGCAACGCGACTACCTGATGACCGTCGAAGCCATCGGTAATACGCTGCGTGTTTATCAGGATGGCGCATTAATCTTCGAGGTTAACGACGCCGCTCTGTTGCAAGGGAGCATCGGTTTGTATTGTTACGACAATCCGCACGCGCGTTTCAAAGATCTGCGGGTTGACGATTTCCGGCAGACCGCGCAAGCGGTCTACCGCTTCGAGTTCACCACATCTCAATTTGCCAATTTCTTTCATCATCTACACAGCTATCAGGACGAGACGTGGCGCGTCGCTGTCGCTGGTATCGCTGGCGCGCGTCCTGCCATGGCTAGGGCCGTGAAGCCATGGATAGCGCCCACCGAAGATGAAGCGCGAGCTTATGAAACACTAGCGGTCGCTGTGCTCGGACCGGCAGCGAGACAGAATCCTCCAGAGGTACAGGTAACACGCATCGAGATTGACGGGGAGCCGCTGGCTTTCCTCGTGCAAAGTCCTGAGCCGATTGACTCCCTCCGCACCGAGATCGCCTGGTGGCGCAGCGGACTGACTCGCACAGAACCGGCGCTGCCGGGTCAGGCGAAAATCGTGGCCGCCAAATTCGGAGCGAACCAAATCAGCATTGACTCACTCGTTCTCCTTCTACGGGAGCCGATGAACCTGACGCAATATCAAATTGAAAGTCGGCTGATTACATGGCCGGTGAATATAGGAAGCGGCGTCCTGCTTGATGAGGAAATAATCTTACATGATGGATTTCAGGAGCCGCCATGGGTGCCATACCACACGTTCGGAGCGGAAGGGAACTTACCAGCCGGTACGATTCTTCAGCTAAGTCCCAGCGATACAACTGCTGTGTCATCCGCAAAGACGGCTCAGGCGCAACAACCCGGTCTTGACGCAGACAATATCAATCGGGTTTTGCGTGTCTCTTTCAGCATTCAGGTGCGAGTAGTTGCGCCGGACGGAAAGGTCATACACGCTCGACATTTCCTGCCTGATAACCTTTATCTCTCTGAAGACATCAGCGTGTTACGCAAAGCCGATGGCACCGGGTTTTTTATCGTCAAACTTGATGGCAGTTTCAACGCCACGCCGTTTTCACTCAGTCAATATCGTTTGCTTTTAGCTTATCGCCGCGATAACCGGGCCTTAGCTCCGGGGAGTCCGGTTTTAAGCGAAGCAGGGAATCAAGCTGACGAGGTCGTCATACTGGATATTCCTTTGCAAACTAACTGACGCGGGCCATGTGTCTGGTGTTTGCGTTCTCTGAAAGGCATCCCGTGAAGCATTCGCCCCATGTCCGTTCCATTCTAACCGGCTCTAACCTCTCATCATTGGAGTGCGCTATGAACATCATTCCTTTCAAGCTCTCTGGGAGGGTTGTGGTGCAAATAGCAGCTAAGGTCATCGTCTGCTCTCTGACACTGAGCTTATGCTGTGATCACCATCTCCCAAATATGTGCTACCACCGCTGCGGCATTAGTCCTTACCCGTAAAGTATCGAACTGCCCCTTCTTGATCTTCTGCACTAACTCAATGCCACTAATCGTAAGTGCCGCGTTTCTGAAGTTCTTGAAACCAAGCATCGGATAGATACGCTGCTTCACCCGCCGATGATCTTGCTCGATTAGGTTGTTCAAATATTTACTTGTCCAGACCTTTGTCTGTGAACTTAAGACTCCGCTTGCCCGTAGCTCAGTGACAGCAGAATGAGGAGCAGGGTAGCCATCCAGCCTGCTGCTCTGCGGAGCACCAAGCTGTTTAGTTGCTCTGGTGAAGAACCGTTTAGCGGTTGCCATATCCCTGTGTTCGCTCAACAGGAAATCAACTGTCAGCCCCTGCTTGTCGACGGCCCGATAAAGGTAAGTCCATCGCCCTCGGACTTTGATGTATGTCTCATCTACGCGCCACGCAGAGCCGACCGGTTGAGCATAATAACTTCACTTCTTTTCGAACTCCGGAACATAGCGTTGGACCCATCTGAGGATAGTGGTATGAGATATAGCTACTCCGCGCTCAGCCATCATTTCTACCAAGTCGCGATAGCTGAGTTTGTAGGTGATGTACCATCTGACACAGAGAATGATAGTTGTGCGATCAAAGTGACGGCCGTGAAATAGAGAAGATGAAAAGGGGTGCCTGCCGCTGATTATCAGCCCGCCTGCATAATTGCACCAGAACCTATTATTAGTACTGGCTGCCGCCTGCGCCTAACCACCTGGTGGAGAAAGGACCCGACAGGTGGACAGTTTTCACTTAAAATCTCTATCAACGCCCAAATTCAGGGTTTAGCCACCGCTCTAGCAATGGAATCCAAGTAAGCTTTCTCCATGGTTTTATTGGAAGGCACGGGCATTCCTCCGACCGGTTTATCTTTGAGCCGATCAGCCATTATGAGCGAGCTAACTGTCACCCTTGTCTGATCACCTAATCCCTCTATGCGAAACGACAGGATTAAGCGGCCACTCCGATCACCTATGAACCGTGAGAACCCTCCGGCCACAAATTGTCTTAACTGATCGGCATTGATGCGTGCGGGCTTTAGCTTGATCAGTCCGCGCGACTGATCCGTCAGTCCTAATACCTCTTTCCTGTCGGAAAGTACGCTCAAGATAAGTTTGTAGGCCACGTCGGGCGTGACGGGAAACACCTGCGCAACTCCCCACGGCTCCTGACTGTCAACGACTTCTTGCGCCTGTCGATCCATCTGTTTCTCATTGGCGAGACGCTGTACCCCGCGCATGCGCTGCGCTGTTTGCAGACGTTGCTCATCAGCAACCGACAGCACCCTTGTGGGTTGTTCACCTCGAGCGAACCGCGCGGATAATCCCCCGACTACACGTCCGTCGATCTTGAGACTGATATTGCCGATGACATCTGCTTCATGACGATTGCTCTCAAAACCCACTGGTGGAATGAAGTTGACGGTTGCCACTCGAACCTCTTTTGGCTTGAGGCGGAACGTGACTCCGGATGATAGCGGACTATCATCGCCGCATAATGTGGCACTAAAGCCTCCCGGCAAATCTACGAGGAGTTGTGCATTGGCAGCACGCTCCGCGGATGGATTACCGATCATGAAGTGAATGGCCGCCTTACTGCCGCCGCCATAAGCGATTTGCACATCAAAAAAGTTTGTCTGAGCACTGTTATTGCTGAGGTTCGCATCTGTGGGGAATTCTACTGAGACCCTCACGCAGAAATGATCGAAGGCACTGATTGGCATGGGCCACTGCCCGCCGTTAGTATCACTCAGGTTCGTCAAGTCCCAAGGGATAGGAACGAGTTGAAGGTCGTTGCCGACGCTATCTCCCGCCGCCGCAAAATCCCGGGTGACGGTCCCGATAGTCTTCATTGCGCTCTCTGTCAGCCCGGCAAATATTGGAGCATACTTGAAACGGATGACGGCCCCCGTGGCTGCCGCGTTGCCCAGATTGCGCACGCGCGCGCGCAGTTGATTAACCACACCTTTGGCCGCGTTGACCTCATTATTCGCGGCGTCGGTGACGAAGATATCTGGAGACTTCCACCTTGGCCCAACCCCTGTCGCGTCTCCCCACGGAGTCATGGTGAGATCGGGTCCGGTAATCACAGGCGAACTCGCATAGAAGACATCCTTATCGCGTCTGCCCGTAGGAGAACAAGGGTCGACAGCGCCTGTCGGTGGCGAGCATATATTCCGCAGATCGCCCCAGGCGTAGTGTATGTTTTGACCGCTCGCAACGGTATGGATGTAGAGACCCATGAGGTCTTCAAAGAATGGGTCGAAAGCGGTGCTTGGAGCAAATGCCACGCTTGAGATCGGTTCGTCGAACCAGTTATAACCCGCATCGGTTGAGACGGCTCTGAAGACCTTGATCTCGTTGTTGGCCGGGTCACTGCGGCGGTCGTAGAAGATGATTGTAATCTGCCCGTTGACGGGAGAGACAGAGATAGAAGGCTGCCAGTTGTCGTTGGTCGTAGGATCTGCGCCGCTCTGCACGCCGGTTCCCGCATTGACGCTACGCGGCACACTCCAACTCACTCCCCCATTGGTGGAGCGTGTGAAGAAGATATCGGAGCGATCCGTACCGGGTCCGTCCGGGTCAGCTTCAAAAACTATATAGAGGTTGCCACGCGTCGGGCTGCCAGCAGGTGTGCGATCCACAGCGATGTGCGGGTAGTGGCCTGTCGGGATAGAGGTCGTACTTCCGTTACCCATATTAATCGGCCCGGGGGTAGGCTGGGCCACAACCTTGCTCGGCGCAGGGTCGGCGGAGTCCGGGTTGACGAAGTTAACACCCCCGTCCGTAGATTTGAGAAGATGTATTGATTCGCCCGTGAAGCTACTGCCGGAGAAAAGCAATCGACAGTAAATAACATAGACTTCGCCGTTGAGGCCAACCGCAGGCATGGCACCGTTTAGGAAAACGTCAGGGGAACTCATATCGGCAACCGGCGAGAGGATAACAGGAGTCGCAAAAGCCAGAGGGGAAGTAGATGTCGAGCGATTAAATAAGACCCTGGAGCCATTATCCCGATCGGCCCAAGCAACGTAGACCCCGTCGTTAAATGCTCCGCCGGTGGTATCAATCGCTATCACCTCTCTATCCTGTGCCCCGACAGACGGCGGGAAAGGATCGGAGATGACGACGGGCGTTCCGAAAGTGACAGGATTTAAGGAAGTTGACTTTGCCACGACAAGGCCGGCCGCGCCCGTCGTGCGATGCATTGCCTCGCTGGCAAAATAAATGTTCCCGGCACTGTCAGTAGCGAGTGAGGGGCTTCCCCAATTCCTCATTCCCATCAGCGGATTAAGAAATCCCGCATCAGTAAAAGACGCGCCTCCATCGGTGGAGAAGCTAAAGCCTGTAAAACTGTCCGCATTGCTGGCATCGGTCAAGCCCGCTTGCTTCGAGGTGGTGTATCCGACAACAACGGTCGAACCGGAGACTGCAATACTGGTCTCGGTTTCACTGGTGAAGTCACCAAGCGTTCCAGAATTATGGTCTGCTTGATTGACCTGGATGTTAGCAGGTGGCGGTGTCGGGAGCGGATTCGCCCTCGCAACGCTCAGGCCAGGTAGTGTGATTGAGTTTTCGTCTGCCAGCAATGCTGGTTTGAGCCTTGACGCGGAGACATCCGTTGACGCTTCGCGACGTGCATTGCTGTGACTGCGATGGTCTGGGTCATACTGTCTTTGTCTGACTTGTCGGTGGGCCGATGTCAGAAACGCGCTGGAAATCAGAATCAGGAAGAGGCTTAATCCTGACAGAAGGAATCTCTTACTCATGGTGAGTGTCTCCTCTTGCGCAAATATCTTGCGCGTTATTGCCCCTCTATACGATCTGCCTTTCCGCTATTTTCGGGTGAGGACGGCCTCCGAAGCCACAGGGTGTCTTCCTAACGGACTATAAAGAAGAATTGCCCGGCTTCCTGCATGAGTATGCGGTGGTTGTGCGTCTTATCGTTGCAGAGCAGGCGCTGCGCCAAAGTCCCGCCGAAGTTTCCGCCGCCGATGACTATCAGATCGAAAGGGCGCGCGTCATGCCTCGCATCCTTATCCGTGCTCGGCATCGCTTCGTCCATCCCGTTGCAGACAAGGTGACCTAATACGTCAGGTGAAAGATCGGTTGTTTGAGAAGTAGGACTTATCATAGCTACCCTCCGTTATAGGATAGAGGAATAAGAAGAGGGTCTGAGATATGCTATCAGACTAATCTTCGCAGAATGTAGCGCCGGCAAGAGGCAGCACTGAGGAGTGGAACCTGCCGACAGGCAAGAAACTAATACTTATCCGAACTACGTTGCCTTGCAACGGCCATGCCAAATGACACGACCCCAAAATTGGCAGGATTTCTCATGAGTACGAATATAATGTCGGCCTGTAGCACGATTGAGTGTCTACTATAGGTCACAACTTTTCTTCTATTATGAACATTTGTGGATGCCGATTAATAAAGCGGTTAAGGCTAACCCGTAGGCGGAGCGTCCGATGGTTGCGATGTTAATGTTGGCAGGTGGAGGTCTTATCTTGCGTTATCAAATTTGAGGCTGAATCGGCTTCATTCAGCATCTGGGCCTGATATGTTTATCCATGACCTCAGAGAGCTGCATCTATCAGCTTTATCGATAATGGAGCAGAATCTTCATGAGGTTAGTTGGATTTGGTGCAAACAATAATGCTGGCTGATAATCAGCAGCCTGCACCAACTCTCACCTTCTTTATTTCATGGCCGACACTTCGACCGCTCAATTATTATTCTCGGTGTCAGATGGTACATCGCTTAAAAGCTCAGCTACCGTGACTTGGCAGCGATGATGGCTGAGCGCGGAGTTGATGTCTCTCATACCACTATCCTCAGATGGGTCCAACAATATGTCCCTGAATTTGAGAAGCGTTGGAATTGCTATGCCTGTCCAGTTGGCACCTCGTGGCGAGTGGACGAGGGCCTGTCGTGTTGTGCTGCCGGAGGGCAGTTGTTATTCCCCTACGGGACACTGAGATTATCAAGCGTTACTGTGCAGCTAGAGGCGGTGCTCTGATTAGTCACGGCCAGCCCGACATAAATTGTGCTTTCCATGCTGATTGTGTCTGACCCGACCGACACCCAGTTGACTCCATCGCTCGACCTGTAGGCGGTGAAGGTGTTGCCGCTGCGCACGAGCTTCACCCAGTGAGGCGCTGAGATGCTGCTGACGGTTGTGCTGGTGGCGTTGCTGTCCGCCTCGACGCTCTGACGCCGCCGGAAGACGGCGTTGCCATCGCCCGTTAGCAGCATGGAGGCGTGTTTCGCGCTGCTCCATAGTCTCTCGCGTATCATCACGCCAGCTTTTGCTCCCGAACCGGCGTTCTGGAAACTCGCCACGCGCGCGATGATTTGGCCGTTGCCGCTCATCTTCCTGTACACAAAATGGAAACCGTCGTTGCCGTACCAGATGCCGCCACCGGCAGCGTTGATGGTGTATGTCCCGCCGGTGGTGGCCGTCGTGCTGCCAGCAAGACCGACAAGCCCGAGGTCGCGCGCCACCCAGGGGCCGGATTCGAACTTGAAGTTGTCGAAGATGGCCGTGCCCGGCGAGGATTCCGATTGCCACGTGCGCACGTAGAGGTCTGTGTACATGCCCGTGATACTCAACTGCCATGCGGCGGAATGTCGCACAGTCCACGTTGCGCCGTCGCTGCTCGTCTCCCAGTAAATGGTATCGGAGAAGGGGTCGTGACGGATGCGCCAGTGGCGGTGCTGTGTCGAACTGTAGGTCAAAGGGGTCGCGCCGGAAACCGTGCCGTTGACGGACTGTTCAAGGTAGAGCTGGCCGTGTTCCGTGAAGAAGCGATACCAGCCGTTATCCGCGACGAGCGCGAAGACCGTGTTGGCCCAACTGGACGTGTTGGTCGCTTGCACGACTTCGACGCTGGCCTGCTTGTTCGTCATGTCAATCGGCGTGGCTATCGAATAGCCGTTCGAGTGCGCGCCGCTAGTGTTCGCCAGCGGCGACATCTCCAACCGCTGGTTCTGCTCGTTGACCGGCACGTTCGGGTCGGAGACAGCCGCACTAAGCATGGCGACTAACCACTTCTTCGTGTCGCGCGAGTTGTCGTTGAAGTCGTCCTGAAGAGAGAGGACAGGGGCGCGTGGGATGCGCAGGATGAAGAGGTCTGTTCTGCCGGAATTCTCCCAATTTGAAGTGAAGGCGATGTAGCGACCGTCCTTCGAGATGGTCGGTTTTGGCATGGCCCAATAGCCGTTCGAGTCGTTGGGCGTTATCTCGCCGGAGATAGGCTCGTCGGCGGCAACGTCGCTGCGCGTGTGTGCGATGCGCCTGAATTTATGGCTTCCGTCGAGTGAGACCTGAAGAATCTCGTCCTCGAAGATGCTGTAATCGGTGAGGCTTCTGATGTCTTTGTCGTCGTAAGTGCCGCAGGTGAGCCAGTTTTCGTTATCGGAGAGCAAACTGCCGTGGAAGTCCTGCGTCCAGTCGGCCTGTCCGGCGGCGGTGGCGAAGTTCAATATCGTGAGCGGGTTGTGTAGGTCGGAATACTGCCGAATCTTGATGCCGTCGCTCCACCTGTCGAAGCCCGCCTCCATTGCCGAACCGATGTCGCCGTGCCCGCCGGACATCTCGACGGGGTCGTCCTTGATGCCATCAATCACGCCCGTGTCCAGATTGAGGTAGCGTGCGCGCTTGCCGTCCGACTGCGTTTCATTGAGAGCGATGACGAGCCAATGGCCGGTCTTGTCAACGTGCACCTCGTTGATGCCGCCGACATACGCGCTCGCCGGGTTGTGATAGAGCACGGAGTTGGTTGATTTGCGGTAGACGAAGTAATAGACAGGCTCGTTGCTGTTGTATTCGGCACGGACGTGTAGGAAGCAGAACACGTCGTCGTCGCCTGACACGTACATCTGCCGTAAGAGGTCGTTGCCTTCGTTGTAGGAACTGAAGTCGCGCACCAATGTGAAGCCTGAAGATGTGCCGACGCTCACGTCGTATTTGTAGAGTTTCATGCCGCCGTCGTAATAAGACGGATGGCAGTAGATAATATTAGGGTCTGTGTTCGACCACGTTGCACCTTCCCATGCGATGGTCGCTCCGCCGGGAAGACTCGGCAGCGCGTAGCTAGCGCCAAGCTTGAAGTTGGCGGCATCGAAGTCCTTGAGCATCGCAGCACCGCCGCTGCCCTTGCGAATCAGCAGCTTGGTGTTGTTAGCGTTGAAGGTCGGCCAGTGTGAATAGAATGTGGAGAGGCCGGGCGAGCCGGTGTCGTCTTCATCCGTGGCGCGCATCATCTCCGTGCCGAAGACTTCATCGCGCCACTTGCCGCCAGCGTGCGGCAGCGGCGGCAGCGGCGGCTCGGCATAGACGGCGCGGTCAGTCTTGAAGCTGCCGCCGGTGTAGGGCGTCGTCGCCTGCACGAAGCTGGAGTATGGGCCATTCTCGCCCGTCTTGTAGGCACGCACCCGGTAGGCGTAAACCCGGTTGGCCGTCTTGCTGCCCGTGTCGGAGTAGGAGAGCGTGGACGCGCCAACAGTGGCAATCTCCGAGTAGGTTCCGTTGCGTCCGAGCTTGCGCTCGATCTTGAAGCCCGCTTGCCCCGTCTCGGAATAATTCCACAACAGGTTGATGTCGTTGCCGCTGCCATTGGTCGCAGCCAGCGAGGTCGGCGAGACCAGATTACCCGTAGAGTTAGAGACCGTTACGCTAACGGGGGCGGAGGTGCCCACCGCGCCATTGTTGTCTGTCGCTTTAACCGTCAGCGTGTAACTTCCGGAAGCGACATTGCTCCAGGTGAAGGTGTATGGAGCAGTCGAGTCTTCACCGAGTTTGGTGCTGCCCTGATAGAACTCGACTTTACTGATGCTGCCATCGCTATCACTGGCGTTGGCGCTGATAATGATAGTAGCCGGAGCGGCGAGGACAGTTCCATTGGCGGGACTTGCAATGCTGGAAGTAGGAACAGCGTTAACCGTTACGCTGGTGGACGCGGAAGTAGTAGCGCCGCTATTATCCGTCACCGTCAACGTCGCGGTGTAGTTGCCTGCTGTCGTGTAAGCGTGCGTCGGCGAGATCCCAGAGCCATTCGCGCCATCGCCGAAGTTCCACGCGTAGCTCGTGATCGTGCCGTCCGGGTCGCTTGACCCGGCACCGCTAAACTGGATGGCGGTTCCGGTATTGCCGGTGTACGGGCCGCCGGCGTTGGCGACGGGCGGTTGATTAACAATTTCTGTAAAGACGGCGTTGCTGATCGTCGCGTTCGGAGTCCAGAAGGAGGTGTCTACCCGCAACGGGTAAGTCGGCCCACCCGTGCTCGTGTATAAAAGCTGCCCGTTCTTCCGGTATTTGACGATGCCACCTTCGACCGAAACGCGCAGCCGGTCAGACGGCCCATAAGACCCCAGCGGCCCGGCCTTATATATTCCGCCCTCGTAGATGTATATCTGTTGATCCTCGCCGGCAGGATAAAGTGCGAAATCTATATCACCGTAGCCCTGGTTGGCATCGCCGTTGCTCAAGCCGCACATCCGATGGCTCTTTTCGCTGGCTGTAAACTCCACGTAGCCATCGCCGGAGATGAGAGTCTTGTTGGAGACCGCGCCAGCGTCCCACGCATTCGTCGGTGCACTCTTGGTGAGATTGTTTCCGTTGGCGGTGACGTTGACAACATTAGCCCAGACGACGTTTCCCGTGCCAGCGGCTATCGTTTGCAAGCTGCCGGAGATGATGGCGTTATTGAGCGCCGAGTTGGGCGTGTAGAGCGAAGTATCTACTCGCAATGGATAACTCGGGGCAACGGTGCTCGTATAGATCACCGCGCCGTTCTTGCGGTACTTGACCACCCCGCCTTCGATTGAGATGCGGAACACGTCCCCAGAGACATAAGGCCCTAACTCGGCGCGCCAGACGGCGCTCTCATAGACGTTGATTATGCCGTGAGCCGCCAGAAAGAGCGCGAAATCAATCTCGGCGTAGTTCTGATCGGCGTCGCTGCCGTCGCTAAGGCCACACATCCGGTAGCCGCCCTCGCCGGCCGTGAACTGGACGTAGCCGTCGCCCGAGACAATCGCATTCGTTGAAGAAGCACCACCGTCCCACGCATTGGTTGAGGCAGAGCGCGCCAGGTTGTTGCCATTGGCCGTGACGTTGACCGGATTCGTCCAAACGACATTCTCGGTTGACTGCAACGGCTGTATGTTGCCGCCGAGAACAGCGTTGGTGATGCTCCCGCCGACAGTCCAGAAAGAAGTGTCAACGCGTAACGGATAGGCCGGCGCGACGGCGCTCGTGTAGAGCAATATCCCGTTCTTGTAATACTTAACACTTCCGCCTTCGACCGCGACCCGGAGGCGGTCTGTCGCGGTATAATTGCCGAAGACGCCGTCGTTGCCATTTTGTTGGCGGTGGACTCCGCTCTCGTAGATGTGGATTTGCCCATAAGCGTTCGGATAAAGCGCAAAGTCAATGTCCTGATAACTCTGATTGGCATCTCCGTTGCTCAGCCCGCACATCTTGTGGGTATTGGTTTCCCCGGCGGAAAACTCCACGTAGCCATTGCCGGAGACGATGGCCTTGGTGGAGGACGTACCGGCATCCCACGCAGCCGTCGCTGCGCTCTTGGTCAGGCTGCTGCCGTTAACCGTGACGTTGATGGCGTTTGTCCAGACGACAGCTTCCTCATTGAGATTGCTGCCGTTCTGCGCTGCATTGAGTTCATCGAAATCAACGCTATTGTCTTTGCCATCCGTCGCCAGTCCTTTATAAGGCGAAGCGGCAGCCAGACAGTAATTGCCGCCCGCATAGTCAACAAACCCGAGCGCTCTCTCGTTGGCGGGAAAGAAGTTGCCGAGGTGTGCTGGCTGGCTATATGTGCCGTTGTAGTATGGATGCTCAGGCCCGCTTGCTATCTGAACATTTTTTGTCCAAACAGCCGCCGGAAAGTTGGCGTTCAATGGTTGGTCGCCGGAATTGTTGAGGCCCGTCTTGACGTTGTCTCGGACGATATTGTTCGTAAACGTAATGTCTTCTAACTGCGGCGTGGCCCCGCTGCCCTTACTGATGGGGGCCAACCCTATCGCAGTGCTGTCTTGCCCGCTCTGCCAGCTATACTCAAAGAGATTGCCATCTATGGTGACTGTTTTTCCGGTCTTTAACTCCAGCAGATTCTTCACCGTCCACGGCGTCCCGGCGTACGAGGGGTCGCCCGGTCGCCATGAGAGAGGCTTGTAGAAATGATTGCGCGTGATCGTTATGTCAGAGGGAATTAAACCGGGTATCGAGTTAATGCCTCTTGCCATCATGATATTTTCAGCCGCTCCTTCGATGTAATTATTGATGATGCTGTAGGGGCCGGGGCCGTTCCACATGCAGATGGCCTGCGAGTCTACGCCCACCACCTTAAAGCCAGCGATGTAGCTGTTGATGATTGAGGTCGAGGCGCTGTTTAAGGCGACGCCGCGCTTGGCCGGCTGCGAGGAAGCGACGTGGACGTAGCAACGGTCGAGCGTGATGTGATGCGGCACTTGCGCCAGCGTGTTTTGCGCGGAAGAGCCGTCGCCAAAGGCGATTAAATCTTTATCGCTCAGCCCCGTCGCGGGGTCTGCGGTAATCTCTAATCCGATGAGTTTGTAGTGATGGGCGTAAGCCTCCGTGACGATGACGGGCGGGCCGTAAGAGAACCCGCCGTTGTAGTTGCGCGTCTCAAGCTTCGGCATGGAGGCGCTGTTGGCGGGGCCGACGCGCACGCCGGCGGGTAGATTTGCCACGGCGGAAGATTGAATGGTGATGTAGTCGGCATCGGTGCCGCTGCCGCCTGTTTTATAACGCAGGATGAAAGGCCCGTTCGGCGTCTGAAAAGTCGTTCCGGCTTGGAGGATAATCGTATCGCCAAACTGCGCGGCGTCAATCGCGCTCTGGATGGTTGGGTATTGAGTGCTCGGCACGGTCAAGGTGGCGGCTTGTGCAGTATGTTGCCAGCCAGCGCAGACTATCAAAAGCACAGCCAGGAAAATAGTGAGAAGCAAACGGTAAAGGATTGAGCGAAGTCGTATCTGTGAGAGGACTGGAGAGAGGGTGAAGTTCATAGCATTCCTTTCAATTGTAAGAGGCTGGTCAATAGCTAGCTCAGTCCGCAGCGGGCGGTCAAACCTGAGCCGTTACTCAGTAGAGTTAATAATCTGTCGATTATTGTGCGGAAAGTGCCGGAATAGGATTTGGGATAAATGAGCCACGCCCCTTATAGTTTCACTGCAAGCTCAACAGCACGAGAATCTCGCCCTCGCCTTGGGCCAGCGGTTCCACCGCCTTTCCGATAATCGTGCCTGGACGATGCATCCGCGTGCGCCCCACATCAACGGGCATCGATCTCATCGCCACACCGGGCTTACTGCTCGTCACGAGCAAATCACCAATCTTGATCGGATGCCGGGTCGCATCAACTCTAACCTTCACTCGGCCCGTCGTCGCAACCAACACTTTACCTGCACCAGACTCTCCGAGAGCAATCCCCGGCTGCGTCGAGATCACACCAGCGACGCGTGTATCGTAAGCCTGCATCGAGGGGAGCACTTGGTTGGACCGGGTCGCATCGAGGACGACCACAGTGGCAGCAGGAATGGCTTGCGTCGCTGGAACCCATTCGGCGACATCTTGGTACTTAGCAGCGATGTTGCTGCCGGTGATGGTGCCTGTCGCGTTGATGTTGCCCGCCACATCAAGCTTATTTGTGGGTGTGGCCGTGCCAATGCCAATGTTACCGTTCGACGGGTTAACAAAGAAGCGAGTCTGGTTCGCAATCAAGTCATAGATCTGAAAGCCATCCGTCCCCGACGGCATCCCGAAAATCCACTTCAACACTCCGGCAGTGCCGATCGTCAGCGAGGCCGACCGCGTGTTGTTGTCCCGATCAACGAACAACTCGCCGACCGAATGCACGCCCATTGTTCCGCCATTACGCCGGACGCTGAAGGGATGCGGCGGCGTGGTCGTCCCGATCCCGACCTTGGCATTGGGGTTGGTGGTGTGAATGTCAGTCCCGTTACCGGCAGTGCTCCATTGAGTTTGAGCCGATGCCAGTTCTGGCTGCCCCAGAATGAGCGTGAGTACGAATAGGGTTAGGCTAGTGATCATTAGAATTGGGTGGGAGCGGCGTCCGGGGCGCTCGTTGTCGTTCATGATATTGTCCTTTCTATTAGCTGAAATTCGGAATTGGTCAGGTTGAAGCTGCCGTCCTCCTGTCATTTCACGCGCTGGCGTAGCTCATCGAAGTCAATTCGCATGACGGTGGCTCCACTCAAGCTAGGATTGGCATAAGGCTGCACGGGTAGGCCGAGCGCGCCGAGCGCAGGGTCCAAAGCCGTCCTCATCTCCTGCACATGCACCGCTCTAATCCAAACGCCCAGCGGGGAAGGATCGGTCCAAGTAGTTGTCGTTAATCCGCCTGTGATGCGGACGGCGTTGATGGCTTGGCGCAACTCGATTAAGTGCTGAGCTTTAATGGTGGTTACCCCGGCGATGAGCGGGTCGTCTGTGAAGATGATGACTGTTGCCAGATCAAAATTGCTGAGGGCCTTAGTCGTGACTGCCGCATCAACGGCGCGCACTCGATAGAGATAGGCAATGCCGGGGTCCACTCCTGTGTCGGTAAAGCTGTTTGTCGTCGTGCTCCACTGCATCGGGGCACAGGAAGGATCGGGAACACAATGTCTTCTCTCGACTTCGTAATGATGGAAGGGCACCGCCGGGATAGTCCAGGTCAGATTAATCTGAACATTGTTCGGGGTGCCTGCGGTCGTGGCCGTCAAAGCAATATGATCCGACGGACCGGTTGAGATATTAATGTTGACGCAGTCGAAGTCAGCGACTACTCCTTCAACGCCTCCTGTATTGAGCACCAGTCGCAGGACGTGCGTGCCTGCCGTCAAACTCACTCCTGTTGTGCCTACTGATTGGAAGGTCGTCCATGCGCCGGTGGTCGGAGCCGTAAGCGAGCCTGTGACATTCACCCCATCAACTTCGAGGTGGAACGTCCCGCCCGCGAGGCGCGAGGCCACCCGCGCCCCGATGTCATACGTACCTGTCGTCTGCACGTTAATGCTGTACTTGAGCCATTCGCCGGGATAGGCATTGTACACGACGTGGCCGTTGTTCGCTCCGCTGGCTGTCCTGATGTCTACGTCAGATGTTCGATAGACGCTGCCGTTGTTGCCAGCATCCTGATCGTGATAGGCGATATTTTCGCCGCCGTGGTCGAAGTTTTCCGCTTCGATGATGCCGGGCACGGCGGCGGGCGTTCCGGTGTAAGGCGTCGAGGCCGTCCCATAGACAGCGGATTCCAGAGCATCTATGTCGCAGCCGAGGGCTTTCCCATCAGTCCCCTTGTCGCTATAGTAGCTGCCTGCGACGAGCCGGTAATTGCCGTTAGCCCTGTCTACAAACCCGGCATCGTCAAGCGACGCGGGGTAAAAATTATTGGGGGGGTAGAGGTTGGGGTCAGCCCCGGCGATTAGGTTGAGCCGTAATAGATAGCCAGGGAAGTAGGTGTTCAGAGTACCGTAACCGGATGAGCTGCCATCGCCGAATATGCCGTAGGCGTTGTGCGCGAGGATGTTGTTCTTGAAGATGAACCCCGTCGTCGGGTCTCCGCCCGCCGAAGCGATGCTGCCGGTGTGGAAGACCGTGTTATGGTCGACGTTCAGATCATTCACTCCGCCAGACACCTGCAAGAAATGGCCAGTCGAACCGTTGGAGCCCAACCACGTCTCACCGTTAATGTCATCGAACAAGTTATTTTTAACAGTGATATTGCTTAACCGAGTCCCGATGCTCTTAAACTGAATGGCGGAAGCGGCGTGGCGTACGATGTTGTTGACGAATTGAATGTCCTCGATTACGTCCGGGCTATACACGGTGAACAGGACGGCGAACCCGACCTGTGCGTCGAGCCAACAGTTCTCCATAATGTTCCCTTCAATCACCACGCGGCGCGCGTTCTTCAGTTCGAAGAGATTCTTCACCGCCCAGTGCGCCTCAATCACCCAGTTGTCGGTGCCGGCTTCACCGATGTCGGTGAAGGAGAGTGTCGCCGAGCCGAGGTGAAACCACTTCCACTGCCTTGAGCCGCCCGGCGGGTCTGTAGTCCGCACCACGATATACTTCATCGGCGTGTATGAGTTGTGGCTCCAGGCAGACCACGAAATCCGCACGGCCTGCCCCAACCCCGGAACGGCGCTGACCTCGGTTTCTTCGGCGGGCGTGGTCGGCTGTCCGCTGAACCCGTTGAACTGTGCGACCACGCGGTAGTAGTACCGCGTGGTGGGGACGAGGGTGCTGTTTGCGTCCGGCTGGACTGTTGCCTGCGTGCCGCCGACGCGCGGCACAAGAGGGCTTTTCCATGCCAGCGGCTTGAAGAAGTAGTTACGCTTGATCTCAATGTCGGATGGAACAAGATTGGGAATGGACGGCTCCGCTCCGCCGAACATGAGGTTTTCTCCTGCTCCTTCCAGGTAGTTGTTGATAATCTTGAAGGAGCCGGGGCCGTTCCACCCGAGGATGGCCTGCGCCTCCTGCCCGACGACCTTGAAGCCCGAGATATGTGAGTTGAGGATGTCAGTGCTTGCGCTGTTGAGTTCGACGCCGCGCTTCAGCCCCTGTGCCGGGAAGGCGTAGATGTAACAGCGGTCGAAGGTGAGGTGGTGGGGCACCTCTTCAAGCGTGTCCTGATTAGGCCCGAAGTCACCGAGGACGATGAGACTGTAGAGGAAGGCGTTGCTGTCGATGGGCCGGAATTCGACCCCGACGAATCGATAGTGGTGCGCGCCCGGTGCCGTCCGCAGCGCGGGCTCACCGCTGCCCGGCGAAACGACTTTCGGCAAAACGGAGGCGTAGGCGGGCGTGATGCGCTGGCCTTCCGGCGGCAGGCTAGAATCAGGCGCGGAGGTGCGGATGGTGATCCAGTTGGCGCTAGTGCCCGGCTTATTGGGTAGCGTGAATGGCCCCACGAACGTAGCGCCGGCGGCGAGCGTGATGGTGTCGCCTAGTTGCGCGGAATTGAGCGCCGCTTGGACGTTGCCACCCGCCGATACATGAATCGTCTCGGCATGGGCTGTCCCCGGGATCACGGCACTAAGCACAACAATCAGGGCCAGTAGGAAGCAATTTCGATTCGGATAGCAAGAACTGCTTTGTTTGGTGGCATTAGTACGTGAAGTGAGCATTTATGTGACTCCGTGAGGAGCAGGCTAGCAATAAATTGCTCTGCAACTTGCTGCGGAGCGGAGTGGTTAAAACAGGCTCAAGCGGGCTTCTTCGTAGAAGACGAGCTAACGGGACTTCGGCGCACAATAATGATAGCTAGGAGTTTCAAGATGTCTAGCGCGAGATTCGTCCGATGCGCCAACTACGTGAATTACGCCAAAATCTTTCGAGATCACGTATTTATCCATTCGGCTTACCTACTTGTCTTTTCAAGTGGGTTCTTAATGAATCAAGGTCAACTCTATATTTCCTGCCAACGATTATTGCTCGCACCAAACCGCTTTCAATCCAAAGTTGAATAGTACGTATCGATACACCTA
>CAZEZJ010000001.1:7240-49362 GCA_964516695.1 uncultured Blastocatellaceae bacterium | reverse complement strand
GTAGCCGACCGCCGTCGCCGTGACACCTTCAACTTGACGAAAGGCCGCTTCGACGCCCCAAAAGCAGCCCGCTCCAAAAGTAGCTTTCTCCATCATTCTTTCAACTCCGATGCTGTTTGATACCGCCTACTATACAACGCTCAATTCGCACACGCCACAGCACGAGCAAATTCTTCAACAGCGAAACGCAAAGCACACGCGAATGCCGGATAATTCCGCGCTAGCGGAAGCCAGCGAAATTATCCGGCATTACTTTGAGCGAAAGATGAAGCGTTTAGCTTGTCTCAGAATTTTTCACGACGCCCGTTAGGTCGAAGCCAGCGTCGCGACATCTATGTTGTATTTTCTGATTTTGCTATAGAGACGCGGGCGATAGATGCCGAGCATGTTGGCCGCAGCCTGTTTATTGCCGCCCGTTCTTTGCAGCGTTTTTTCGATGACGAGTTTTTCGATGTCTTCGAGCGTCATGTTGGGTGGCACGTCCCAGCCAGCCGATTGCGCGCCGCCTTCGGGCAGCGAGCCATTATCGAAAGGCAAGTCGAGCGGCTCAATCTTGTTACCTTTGGCGAGCAGCACGGCGCGCTCGATGACGTTCTGCAATTCGCGCACATTGCCGGGCCAAGCGTGCGAGAAGAGGCGTTGATAAGCGGCCTGCGAGACGCCCGTGATGGGACGCTCGTATTTTTTCGCGTAGGTGCCGAGAAAATGGTCTGTCAGCAGTTGTATGTCGTCCGTGCGCTCGCGCAGCGGCGGAACGTGAATCGTGATGGTCGAGATGCGATAAAAGAGGTCGTCGCGCAACACGCCGTCGCGGATGGCGTCGGCGGGCGGGCGGTTCGTCGAAGTGATGAGACGAAAATCGACGGCGTAGGTCTTTTCCGAACCTATCTTGCGATAGCTTCTCTCTTGCAGCACACGAAGGAGCTTCGGTTGCAATTCGACGGGCATCTCCGCAATCTCGTCGAGCAGCAGGGAGCCGCCCGCCGCGTGTTGCACCAATCCTTCTTTGTCGGCGTGAGCGCCCGTGAACGCGCCCTTCGTGTGGCCGAAAAGTTCGGATTCAATTAATTCTTTGGGGAGCGCGGCGCAGTTGACCTTGATGAAGGGTTTTTTCGAGCGCAGCGAATTGTAGTGGATGGCGTTGGCGATGAGTTCTTTGCCCGTGCCGGATTCCCCGACGATGAGAACGTTGGCGTCAGACTTGGCGACGGATTCGATGGTCTCGTAAATGGTTTGCATCTGACGGGATGCGCCGATGATGTTGAAGTATTCGGCGCGCGTGGAAAGCTGGCGGCCCATGCTCTCGACGCGGGCCGTTAACTCTCGATGCTCAAGCGCCTTTTCGACGAGCGGTTGCAGTTGGTCGAAGTCGAAAGGTTTTTCCACGAAGTAGAACGCGCCCGCCTTCGTCGCTTCCACGGCGCGGGCGACTGTGCCGTAGCCTGTGACGACGATAATCTCCGTCGAGGGATGCGTGTCCTTCATGTGGCGCAGGACGCTCAAGCCGTCCATGTCCGGCAGTTGGAGGTCGCAGATGGCGAGATGATGCCCGCCGCGGTCGAACAACTCGATGGCTTCCGCTCCCGTCGCCGCAGTATCCACCGTGTAGCCTTCTTCGGCCAGATTCTGCTTCAAGGAATCGGCCATCATCGGTTCGTCATCAATCACCAAAATGCGTGCTTCTTTATTCTCCACCTGTGCTCTACTCCTTATAAAAACAGTGATGAGCGATGAGCGATGAGCGATGAGTAATAAGTAAAAGCTTTTGTCTTTTCACTCATCACTCATTACTCGTCATTCATCACTTCTTTATGTCGCCTTGAAGGGGCAGACGAACTCGGATGGTGTCCGCCTGCTGGCTAGTCTCTCCGCCGTGTGCGGCGATGACCTTCGCGGCCAGAGACATTCGTAGCGCGTCGCTTCCGGCAAAAGAATGAAAAGGATCAGTCCCGTTAGATGAAACGCCGCGCCATTCGATGATTGCGCTTGTTTGCCCGGCGCTGGTGTCCGGGCCGAGATGAATCTGTAGGGGTCCGTCGCTGTCTGGACGGCGCAGCCCAAGCGCGCCCGCCGTGATGGTCTTGAGGGCCTCGGTCAGGGCGGCGATGTCAAATTCGCCCTCAAACGGGCCGGGCGCGGCTTCGAGCTTGACGGCTTGGCTCGTGTCATCGCTGGGCGGGAGATTGGAGACGATCTTTGCCAAATCAACGTGCGGCTGGCGGCGCAGTTCCAAGGGGCGTCCGAAGCGCACCAGCGTAGACATGTCAGCCGCCGCTCGCTCCAGCCCGGCGATTAATTTATTGACGGTCTCTTGCTCGTCCGGTGGCCGTTCGGTCTTTTCCATCCGTTTACGTAAGAACGTGGCATAGAGTTTGAGACCGTTTAGCTGGTTTTTTAGGTCGTGGACGATTTGGACGGACGCGCGCCCCAGTTCTTGGAGCGCTTGTGTGTCCTGTAACTCCGATAATAACGGCTTCATATGGCTTGCATAGCCTTTTCCTAGAGGTGTCTTCCACGCTTCGCGGTCGAGCATCCTGTTTAGACAGCGTGTATGGATAGAACCCAAAAGCTGTGCTTTGTTGTGTTGCGTTTCGATGCGGCATCTTAGCAAAAAAAGCCAGCGTATGCTAGCCATGCAGCGGCCTTAGGGTTGAATCAGTATTTATAATCGGACGTCACTGCTCTTGGACAGAGCGACGTTTGGAGATGTCTGTAATGGTTGATAGGGTCGAGCAGAGTCACAACGGCAACCAGCCGCAGACCGTCATGGTAGTCGAGGATTTTGAGGATAACCGTTTTATGATGAGGCGTTTGCTGGAAATGAGCGGTTATCACGTGTTGGAGGCGATTAACGGCGAGGAGGCGGTCGAAATTGCCCGCCGTGAGCATCCGAGCCTGATTTTGATGGACTTGAGCCTGCCGCTGCTCGACGGCCTGGCAGCCACGCGCCGGATTCGGCAAGTCAAGGAACTGAGCCATATCCCGATTGTTGCCGTTTCGGCCCACGATACGGCGGATTTTCACGCCGATGCGCTGGCCGCGGGCTGTAATGACTACGTCACCAAGCCCATCGATTTTGACCAACTGGAGGCGCTTCTGAATCGCCTGCTGCCGAAAACCTGAGCGGCTCAGCGCGGCTTCGGGTTTCCTCTCATGTCCGAACGATTCGCAATGCTGCTGCGTGAATATGAAGGCCCCATCATCCGCGCTTGGGTGGATGAGGTCTATGCGGAGCGCCGCGCCGAATTGCCCACACGCCTCTCTTACGGGCAGCTTGTGGGCCATCTGCCGGAGTTTCTGGAAGAGCTGGCCCGCCTGCTCGATGACGGCTGCACGGACGCCGAGATTATTGAGGCGACCAGACGCCTGCGCGCTCATTCGCAAGTCCGTTTTTATCAAGGCTTGCTGATGGACGAAGTGGCACGGGAGTTGATGCTGTTTCGTCAAGTGATAACGGATTTTCTCTGGCGCGAAGGTTTGAGCGCCAGGCCGGGAAGTCTTTCAGAGCTGCGTGATGCGTTGCGGCGCGTCAATCGTTTCGTTGACGAAATGATTGCGCAGGTGATTGTCGTTTATGCTGCTAGCTTGCGCCCGCCAGTCGAGACGCGCACTTCGGTGTGGCCGCCACCGCGCCGCCGCCGGACTGACTTCCCGGAACATGATGAACGATCATGAAGCATGGCCGGGCCACTCCATTCCTGCGCAGCGTGCGCGCCAAGCTCCTGTTGATGCTGGCGCTGCTCTCTTTGCCCTTGCTTGTCATCAGTCTGCTCCAACTCAACAGCTATCGCCGGGATTTGAACGAACAGGCGGCTGCCGTCGCGCGCATTGAAAGTCTCGCCGCCGCCGGCACGCTCACTTCATGGCTGGAAAATCATCCGGCCTATGCGACGCGCGGCGACATGATTGCGCCCGCAGAGGCGCTGACGCTCACAGCGCGGCTGCGTCAACACGCCGCCGCAGACAACGAGACAGCTATCGCCGTCTTCGACCCGCAGGGCCGCGCGCTGAAAGGCTCCATCACGCCTGGGCCAATTCCCGTCTTACTCAATTTTTCATCTCCCGCGCGAAGCATCGAGTGGAGCGATGGCGTTCAGCGTATGACGAGCGCGCAACGCGTAGAGCCGTTTGGCTGGGCGGTCGCCGTCGGCGTGCCGCTGGCGGAACATACGAATGCGGGCCGCTCCGTTTGGCTGCTGGCGGCGACGTGGGCCGCTGTCCTGCTCACCTCCGTGCTGCTCGGCTATTGGGCCGTCGGGCGCTTCACCAAACCGCTTCGCAAGCTCGCTCTCTCGGCCAGCGTGCTCGGTAAAGGAGAACTGCAAGAACGCGCCGCGGTCGAAACGGACGATGAAGTCGGGGCGTTGGCCGAGAACTTCAACGTGATGGCTTCACACTTGCAGGCCAAGTTTAAGGAAGTGCAAACGCAGGGCGCGTTTATCGAAGAGGTGCTCGACGGCTTGCCGCTCGGCGTGGTGGTGCTCGACGCGCATTTGATTGTGCAGCGAGCTAATCAAACTTTCGCGCGTTTTGTTGGACGCGAGGCGGAGCAGCTTGCGGGGCGCGGTCTCTACGAAGCGGCGGCTGGTGTGGCCGTTCTCTCGGATGTGATTGAAGACGTGCGGCGCACGCGCAAGCCCTTCGTCACCTACGGGCTGCCCTTAAACCTCGTCGCGCGCAACAAGGAAGCGGGCGACACGGAAAACACGGGCTTCTGGGATGTGACCATCTGGCCGACGACCGAGCGCAGCGCCGTTCGCGGCGACCTCATCTTCGTTTTATCTGAAGTCTCTAAGCGCGTGCGCGCGGAAAAGCTGGCGACCTCCGCGTTTGCCGCCGAGCGCACGCGCGCCGCAGAGCTGGAAAGCGTCATTAACCAGATGAACGAAGGCGTGGTGATTATTGACCGCCAGCACCGCTACAAGATTAATCCTGCGGCGGCCGTCATCATCGGTCGCAACCCCAACGATTTTCGTGACGGAGCCGAAGCGCTCATCTCCGACATCGCGCTCAGAGACGCGGACGGTCGCCTGCTCGCCCCTGAAGAGACGCCTCTATGGCGCGCGCTCGAAGCCCGCGAGACGATTTCCAACGTGCAGTTGCAGATTGTGCACACCAATGGCGAGCAGCGTCGCGTCGCTGTTTCGGCAACGCCGCTCCTAAGCGACGACGGGCGACAGGAAGGCGCGGTCGCCGTCCTTCGCGACACGACCGAAGAAGTCTTGCAGCATGAGCAATTGGTGGCGGCCTATGACCGTCTGCGCGAGCACGACCGCCTGAAGACCGCCTTCGTCTCCAACATGACGCACGAACTGCGCACGCCCTTGAATGTCATCATCGGCTTGAGCCAATTGCTGATACGCGACCGCCAACTGCCGCTCGCGCCATTGCAGGCCGAGGCCGTCACGCGCATGGAGCGCAACGCCCGCTCCTTGCTCGAACTCGTCAACGACCTGCTCGACTACTCGCGTCTCGAAGCGGGCCGCTCCGCGCTGCAACTGGAAAAGGTTGACATTGCCGCCTTGGTGCGCGAGATGGCGGAGGACTACGAGCCTGAGACACGAGGCAAGGGCATCGAATTGCGCGCCGAAGTTTCAAAGGAACTGGGACAGGTTTTGACAGACCGCCACAAGCTGCAACAAGTGCTCTCGAATCTGCTCGGCAACGCCGTCAAGTTTACGACCGCCGGAAGAGTGACAATCACGGCTGGCCCGCTCAATCAAGACCACTGGTACTTGGAAGTCTCCGACACAGGCATCGGCATTTCGACTGATGCCATCTCGTATATCTTCGACGAGTTTCGGCAGGTCGATGACCGTCTCACGCGCTCCTACGGCGGGACGGGTCTTGGCCTCGCCATCACACGCAAAATCGTCGAACTGCTCGAAGGCGAGATTACAGTCAAGAGCGAGCCGCAGGAGGGCAGCCGCTTTCGCATCGTCTGGCCGCGAACGGTGCGCCAGCGCACGGGCACCGGCTCGCTTGTCGGAAAGAGCGTGCCCGCTCCCAGAGAGAGCGGCGAGCTTCATCATTCGCGCACGACGGGTTAATGGAAAATAGGCCGGATTGAAGTACAATCGGTGTGGAACATTCCGGCTTCGTTAAGTGTCTAAAACTTTTACGCAGCACGCGCCTCGCAGACCGTCACGCGTGCTTAATTGACGAAGCGTAAAAGAGCTTGGGCGGGCAACGAAAGAGACGCATCATGTCAACCACCGAAAACAACATCAACAAGCGCGAACGCTCGCGCAACACGCCTTTTATCATTTCCGCCATCATCGGCCTGCTCTTGATTGCGGGTCTCTTCGCCTACATCAAGACGCGGCCCGCCCCTGCTCCTTATACAGGCCCGCCGCAGCAGCGCCTTGAGGGAGCATTGCGCGCGGGCGCGCCCGAATTCGAACAGGTCAAGCAGCGCATCGGCGTTGACGAGCCTGAAGCCACAGAGGGAGGGCGCGTCGTCGGTGACATCGTGATGACTTTGACCACCACGGTCCGCAATTTTACGGGGCGGACCATCAACGGCCTAGAGATGCGCGCCGCAGTCGTTGACCTCGAAGGCAAGCCCATCAAAGAACGCTTCGTCATCGTTTTACCCAATCCCGGGAAAAACGTCACGGAACTCGAACCCAACAAGACGCTGCCCGTCGCCATCGTCATCGAAGGCTTCAGCAAGACGGACGTTCGCGCCAATATTCAGATGGAAGTGACGGGCGTGAAGTTCAAGTGAAAGGGATGCTTTATTGTAGAGAAGAGAAATCTCTTGGCGGTGAATTAGAGTGGTGATATAGTGCGCGGCGCGTGGGAGTGTTCCTCCTTTTGTGAAGGAAGGGATAAAGCAGGCGGCAGGCTTTGCGAGGGGCTTGCCGCTCTTATTTTTGTCTTCTCACGGTCACGCCCGGCGGCGGGCGAAACTCGAAGGCTTCCGGCGGCGCAACGAAGTTTTCCCGCACGTTCGTCAGGCTTACTTCCGAGGTTGCGCCCGCGTCGTCTACCAGCCGCACTTTCGAGATTCTTCCGTCCGTGAAGATTTCAAGAAAAATCTCGCGCAATCCTCCGGCACGACTGCGCGGCAGGAGTCGAAGCTCTCGCGTCCCTGTGGGCCAACCTTCTTGATTGACGAGCGTGATGGAGCGAAACTGGCGGCGCAAATTCGTCTGGCCGAGCAGGAAAAGAAAGGGGAAGCGCTCGTCGGAAACCGAAGCGGCGTCAGCCTGCACGGCCTCGCGGTCAGCGGCGACGTAGAACCAAACCTGACGATGGTTGACGATGAACAGCTTGCCGGGCTTCGGGTCGTATTCCCAGCGCATACGTCGCGGGCGTTGCAGGAACAGGCGTCCACGCTCGCGCCGTTCGCGCGTGCCGTTGGCGCGGTAGACTTGCTCAAACTCAGCCGCCAATCCACGCATCCGCCCGTAACGCGCTTCCAGCAGATTAATCAAACGGTCAACTTCATCCTGACGCGAAAGAGCGTTCGCGGCGTAAACTTGGTGGGCCAAGTTTGAGAGGGCCAAAGAATCAAAGGTGACAGACAAAAAACAAGCTAGCAGCACGATTGCTTTCCGGCCCACGACCCTTGCGCCTTTTCCCCTGCTCAACTTTAAACGCCTTTCTGCCCTCACGTTGTTTCGCGGACGAACAACTCTTCGAGTGATTGCCTGACAGGTTGCACGGAGACCAAGCGGCCTCCTGCTTGCCTGAGTGCGGCGAGCGCGGCGTCTACGTCGCGTTCGTCCGCGACTTCGATGCGCGCGCCAACGGTGGTCGGCGTGATGTGACAGTCTTCGAGAATCGGCATCGCCTGAAGGATGCTTTCGGCGTTTGTGCCGGCGGCGAGAATTTCGACGCGCCCGCTCTCGCCCGCACGCTCGCGCAAATCTTCGAGGCGGCCCGTTTCCGCCAACCGCCCGCGCCGCATAATCGCCACGCGGTCGCAGAGCACTTCGATGTCCGAGAGAATGTGCGAACACATGAAGACGGTTTTGCCGCGCGCGCGAAGACCCGCTATCAGGTCGCGCACCTCGCGGCGTCCGACCGGGTCAAGCCCGCTCATCGGTTCATCAAGAAAGACGATTTCAGGGTCGTTGACGATGGCCTGCGCCAGCCCGACGCGCTGCAACATGCCCTTCGAGAATTTGCGCAACTGCTTATCCCAACTCTTCTCGTCCAAATGAACTTGAGAGAGAAGCTCAACCGCGCGGCGTCTTCTTTCGCTTTTGCCATAGCCGAAGAGTTCCGCGAAGTATTCCAATAGCTCGCGCGCCGTCAGGTAGTCGTAGAAGTAAGGATTTTCGGGCAGGTAGCCGATGCGCGCGTGCATCCCGACATCGTTGATGTCGCGCCCCATAATGCGCGCTCGTCCTGCGGTCGGATAAATAAGACGCATCAGGAGTTTTAACGTCGTCGTCTTGCCCGCGCCGTTTGCGCCGAGAAAACCGAAGATTTCGCCGCCCTCAACCGAGAGCGACAAGCCATCAAGCGCTCGCACTTTGCGCTTGCGCAAGAACCCAACCTCATAATCCTTCGTCAGATTTTCGATTTCGACAACAGCCGACATGAATGACTCCTGCATTACTTGTAAGGTACTTTCGAGCCTGGGTCCAGGTCTACATCACAGCCATTGTTAACTAGACGGTAAGCAGTACCGGACGGGTCAAGCGGCGCGCCGGAGGAATCCTGTTGGAGACGAGAGCCGTCGGGGAGGCGCGCGGCGCTCAGTTGCGGCGCAACCTCCCGCCAACCGGAAGCGCAACGACCCGTGCGCTGTTTGAACTCATCGAGCACGCGGCGAATCGCATCGCGCTGGTCGAACGAGTAGACCTGAAGGATGCGCCGCGCGGCCATCTCTTTGACCTGTTCGTCGTCAGATTCATTCATCATGCGCCCGTACATCTCGCGGGCCATCGCGCGGCTGCCGCCCTCTGCTTCCATGCGGGCGCTCATCTGCTGCATCCAAGGCGGCACGCCGGGAATGCGCGCTCCTTCGGCATAGACGGCGCTCGCCGTCTTAAAATCACCGCGCTTCCAGTAGATGTAACCTAGATACTGATGGAAGCGCCAGTGTGACGGATTGTGGTCCAGCCCTTTTCTCAAGAGCCTGATAGCGTCTTCGTCGTTAATGGCCGGAAGCACGACGCCGCCGTATTCGTAGGCGGCTGTAAACTGCGGGTCGAGCGTGGTCGCCGTGTCGAGCAGCGGGTAGACCAACTTCAAATCGAGCGCTTGTAAATCGTCAAGCTGAACGTCGCCCGGATGATTGATTATCTTGCGCCCGACGTATTGCAGCGCGCGCATCCAGTACCAATCGGCGATGAGGCCGTTGAAGTTCAGGCTCATCCGCTTGGCGGCAGCGCCCGTGACGTAGAGCTTCTCTTCCTCTAAGGCAACATCAACAGGCGGGCGATGCTGTTCAATCCAACGACTGACCGCGACGACTGCTCCGAGGCCAAGCAGTATGACGACAAAGAGCAGCACGCTCTGCCTTCGTGCCTCTCTGCGCACCGTCTCATGTGTGTTTGTCTCTTCAGTGCTCATTTGAAATTGCGGCGATTGAAGATGAGCGTGGCCGCCGCCAGCAAGACAGTGATGTACAGCAGAGCGTAGACGAGAGCTGCCGCCAGCATCGCGAGCGATGGCGGCTTTCCGTGCGCCGCCGGAGTGATGTAGCTGTAGTTGGCGAGATTGGGCAGCAGGTAAAAGAGAGCGGTGAAGAGCCAGCGTGCGCTCTGTGTTCCCATAGAGGCCGCGAAAGTTTTGAGGTCAGCGCTGAAGTGGCCGATGATGAAGACGAAGAAGGTCAAGAGCGCGGAGAGCGCGGGCGAAGAGAACGAAGAGAAGAGCAGCGCGACCGCCGTTAGAATCATCAACTCGACGTAAATCAAAAGCACCGCGGGCCAAATGCTCAAGGCCAGAGAGAGGCCGCCACCGACGTAGAGCAGCGCAATGGAGACGCCCGCGCCCATCACCAGCACGTTGACCAGCAAGGTGAGGCACAGACCCAAATACTTGCCGACCAGAAACTCGCCACGGCCCACGGGCTTCGCGAAAATCGCGTAAATCGTTCGGCGCTCAATCTCTTTGTAAACCAACCCGACGCCGACGAAGATGCTGATGAAAGCCCCGAAGATGAGGATGGCGCTTAAGCCGAGGTCAATAATAATCTTGGATTCCTGCGCCGCCGACAGTTCACCGAGAAAGATTGCGCCCACCGTCAGCAGCAGCACGAACAGCACCAGATTGTAGAGCACGCGGTCGCGCACCGCTTCACGAAAAGCGTTGCGGGCGATGGTGGCAATGCGTCGCCAGCCGGTTGTGCGCCGCACGGAAGCCGATTGCAAATCTGCTGCCTGCTCCGCGCTGGCGGTCGCGGCTGACGGTGCCACGCCGTTCGTCATCTCTGATGTTCCTCGTGTCGTTTCAATCTCAGAAGACGTGCAGATAGTACTCATGGCGGATTCTTTTTCGCAAACGATATTTCCGCAACGACTGCGAACGAAAGCTTTACCGAACTTTCTCGGCCCTCGCCGCAAGCCCTAAGCGGGAAAGCTCAAACTCGTCGATGACGGCGAAGATGCAGTTTTCAGGATACAACTCGCCAGGCATCGCCACGCTTTTATCATTGTGAGCGGTGATTTTGGCTTCGTCCACGCCGACGTTCATTAATTCTAGCCAGCCGCGCGCCGTCCGCGCGTCAAGCGAGAGCGCGGCGTCAAACTCTGCGGCGGCTTCTTCAGCGCGGCCCGCGCGTTTGAGCGCAACGCTATGGCGCACGCGCAGGAAGACCGAGCGCGGATACACGTTGACGGCGTGAGCGAGCGTTGCTGCCGCCGCCGCCGTGTCACCGGAGCCAGCCTCGGCAGCCACCAGATAAGCGTAACAAACGGAAGCGTTGATGCCGCGCTCGGTCGCATAACGCAGGTGCGGCACGGCTTCACGCGCTCGCTTTTCGTAGTAGAGCCAGAGGCCGTAATCAAAGTGTGCGGCGGCGTCAAAGGGATTCAGGGCCAGCGCCCCACGGAAAAACTGTTCGGCTTGAGCGGGGCTGTTGGCCCAGCGCTGCGCCGCGCCATGCAAAAGGGTGCTGGCGGCCTGTGCACCTCTACCGCCCAGCATCAAGAGCGCGAGGGCGAGCGCAACGGCGGTGGCGAGACGCGCCGGAACGAGAATTAACTTAAAGGTGCGCTGGTGCGTTTGCGTTTGACGCGCGCCGAAGCGTGAGACCAGCGCGGCGGCGAAGAAGAAAATCAGGCCGCCTCCCATCCAGCGAAAAGATGCCGAACTAGCGCCGGAACTCAGCGCAAACGCAATCAGGCTACAGCACGCGCCGGGCGCCAGCGCGCTCCGCGAATATCGAAGCGCACGCCACGCGGCAATTATGAGCGCGACGCAGAAAGCCAGAAAGAGCGCGAAGCCGACGATGCCCAGCTCCGCCAGTATTTGTACATACTCATTATGCGCACGCTCGACAATCATTTCTTCGTGCATCGCCACGAGCGGCGATGAGGCATGACGAACGGAGAATTGCGCGCGCGCTTGCGGATAAGCCGCGTCGTAGTTGTTTGCGCCGACGCCCGTGACGGGGTGCTGGCGCAGCATCTCCAAGCCAATGCCCCAGAAGAGGAAGCGAACCTGCGTGTTCGGCTCCGAGATGGAAGTCGATTGCAGGCGCGCGACGGTGCTAGAGCGTCCTTGTGTGAGTGGAGAAGGAAGAACTTGCAGCGCCGTCGCAAGCGCGAAGGCCGCGAGCAGCAGGCAGGCGCGGCGCAGACTGCGGGGCCTAAACGAGCGCCGGACGAGAGAGATGAAAGCGAGGGCGATGAGGGCGACGCCTGCGCCGATGATGGGCGCGCGTTCTAATGCTTGCAACATCGCCAGCCACGCGACGACGGCGGTCGCTCCGCAGAGCAAGGCTGCGCGCGTCGGCCTGAGTTTGAGCGAGAGCGCCGCGAAGAGAGGAATGACGACGGCCAGCATTTCACCGAAGCCATTGAAGTAGCGGAAGAGCGAGACCGTGCGAACGCCGCTCGCGTTTGGCGCGCCCCAGAACTCAATCATGCAGGAGACGCTTAAGATTGAGATGACCGCCGCGAGCGTCAGCAACGATGCGCGCAGCAACCTTGGACGCTCTGCGACGCGGCGCAACAAAACGAAGAAAAGGAGGTAGGCCGCCCAGACGAATGTGTGATGAAGCGCCGGATAGGCCGCGCTCGCCCAAAGGGTAGAGGCGGCGCTCCATAAAACGAAGAGACCAAGGGGAAGCAGCAGGCTCAGTTCGTGCTGTCTGAAGCTGACGAACGAGTCGCGTCTCTGCCAAGCGAGGCGTGCGAGGAAAAGGAGCGTGAGGGAGAAGAGAGTGGCGATGACTAATTCCTGACGATAGGGTAAACCGCTGAGCGCGGGCTTGGGGATGCCGGGCGCGAAGGGAGCGAGCAGCGCGATGGCCCAGAGCGAGCCGATGATGGAGAGCGGTTCGCGCGCGGCTTTCTTGATTGAGGATAGCGGGTTCATCTGGCGTCTCTGCGAGGTAAACAGTTTAAGAGCAAGCTTGCTGTCGCGTGCGGCGACTGAAGATAAGAAATGCGGGGGCGGAGTGGAAAACTCCGGCCCCCGCAAAAGGTCTCAGCCTCAAGTCAGAAGTTCTTAGTTGCCGATGGCTGAAGCCGTCGTGTCTAAGAGGACGCGGGTATAAGCCGTGCCGAGGTTGTCGGTGCCGCCACGAACGACGCCATCTTCAGCGATACCGAAGCGGCGCGTGCCGGTCTGCATAATGCCAGCCGCGGGGACGCCGGGGTTGGCCGTCGCGTGAAACTGTGCCAGAGAAACGCCAGCCACAGCCGCCACAGGCGTCACACTGTAGATGTAACCGCTCTTGGCGCTGGCAGCGGCGGTCGCGTTCGAGAGCACGCCGTCAATCAAGTTCTGTCCGCCGGCGACGCCGCCCGGGCGGGTCGCATCTGGACCAAGCTGGGCCAACGTGCCGTAGTTGCCGTTACCGGCAGTCGCCTGATACGTGGCTTCGCTGGAGTGGATGGTGCGCAGTGACTGCTGAGCCGAACCTTCGTTGGCGGCGCGGCGCGAAGCAAGGAGGTTGGGGATAGCGATGGCGGCGATGATGCCGATAATCGCGACGACGATCAAAAGTTCGATGAGAGAGAAGCCAGACTGGCCTTTTTTCTGTTGCATGTCTTTCAGGTGCTCCTTAAGCAGGGGTGAATTCAGTGTTAGAAGTTTGTTCGCGCCATCGGCTTCGTCTCAGGTCGCTTGGCCGCGCTGTGCGCGATGTGTCACGAGTCTCTTTAACAAACAGCGTGCCGCAACTTGGGAAAGGTCGAAAACGCGAAAAACAGGCGGAAAATGCGGGAATCTCTCGTTAGTCGCTTGCCTTTGACCTGACGCGCACAGGCAGCAGAGCGCCGCTCTGCCGAAATTTGTCAGTGCGCGTGTGACGCTTTACGTCAATATTGCGGAGGAACGGGTGCAAAGCAGAGGAGAGAAACGGTGGAACGATTTTCAATCAAGCGGGGTGCTATCGGTGGTCGCAGGCGCGCCCTGCTCTGAGCGCATCACTCCGCTGGCATCCACAAAGTAGTGCAGCCAACGCGCGGGTGAAGTGGCGGGTGTTGCCGTCGCCTTGTAATACTGCGTGGCATCGCC
Source organism: uncultured Blastocatellaceae bacterium (assembly GCA_964516695.1). GTDB lineage: Bacteria > Acidobacteriota > Blastocatellia > Pyrinomonadales > Pyrinomonadaceae > DASVTR01. The sequence continues at coordinate 35,709 of CAZEZJ010000001.1, read as the reverse complement.
AAGCACGGCATCGCCCACAGTAATCGCAAAGAGGTAATCGTCCTTGCGTCCGGCCCTGATGCCGGGATCGCTAATTAAATTAGCATTTGTGAGGGCCGTCATATCACCGTAAGCGCTATTGATGGCCCTGTAGGATGCTTCGCTGGACAAGATAATGCGCAGCGAACTGATGGCGGAAGCGCCGCGCGCAGACTGTTGTGCCTGCGCCAGGTAGGGAATCACTATCGCCACGAGGATACTGATAATCGTGACGACGATGAGAACTTCTATTAACGAGAAGCCGCGTTGACCTTTGGGTGTTGAGCGCATGAGTTTTGTTAATTAACTGACTCTCATCAAAATTGATACCCGGCGAAGACCGACATCAGCCGTTCATCTTGCAATGATTATGCCAAGATGAACGGTCAGCCTGACCTGTGGCCTTCGCACGTTGGCTTACTTCTGAGCGGCGAGCACCCTCCGGCCTTGTTCCGAACGGGCGCGAACGCTAAACGAAGAGCCGCTTTCAAGCTCGTCGCCTCTTTGAAGTTAACCGGCCCGGAAAACCTTGTCACACGTTAACGAGTAGGTCTAAAATGGCGCGCCGTAATACGGAAGCGTTAATGCCCGCAAAAAAGGCTGTTACGTTTTGCTGTTGTTACAAGAGACGGCATATCTCCATGATGCCGGGGCACGCTCTTTAGCAAGCAAGAGCTTTTCATCTTTCTCCCCTTCGCATCCCTTGACGTTCATCTCAGTTTGAAATGGCCGCAGAGCCGCGCGTCATCCGAGCGGCAATTCACGGACATACGCCTGCCAGCCTGCAAGGGCTAAAAGGAGCATCCCTTTACGCGCCGCTAAAGCCGTATGTCCACGCTAAGCGTGCGCCGCCCTCGCGAATCGCTTCTCCCGAGCAAGCGACTATCTATGCAGAGCGCGGGCCGCACGCACCCACATCCCTTTAATCTGATGGAGTACCCTGCTATGAAAGAAAATCCACGCTCACTACTATTGCGCCTTTCCCTCTTAACGATAATCAGCTTGCTGGCCTTGAGCGCTTGGCCCGGCGGCGCGAGCCAATCAGCGCCTAACACGTGCGACATACCGAGCTTTGCCACCGCGCAGCACTACAGTGTTCTTCAAACACGCCCTTACGGCGTCGTCGTCAGCGACATCAATCGCGACGGAAAACCCGATGTCGTCGTGGGTGATTCGGATGCCTCTACTGTTGCAGTCTTATTAGGTGACGGCAACGGCGGACTGGGAGCGCCCACACACCATTTTGTGGGCCACCTGCCCTACTTTATTGCCGTCGCGGATTTCAACAATGACGGCTGGGTTGATATAGCTGTCACGAAGACAGTCAACCCCAGCACAGGCTTCTCCATTCTGCTCTCCGACCAAGCGGGCGGCTTTGGCGCGCCGCAACCTACCTCGCTCCCCGGGGCTTCTACCATCGCCGCCGGTGACCTTAATAGTGACGGCAACGCAGACTTGGTGATAACGCAGTTCCCGGATGGCGTCGCCGCGCTGTTGGGCGACGGGCAAGGCGGCTTCGCTGCTCCCATAACCTCATTTCTTCTGGGTGGAGGAATTGAGGCGATTGTCGTCAGCGAGTTTAATGCTGACGGCATTCCTGATTTGGCTGTCGGCGGCGGCTCTTACGTTACAATCTTCATCGGAAACGGAAACGGGCATTTTACCAGAGCACTACGTCCGAACGGGTTCGGTACTTTCATTGACGCGCCTTATGATGTCGGAGGCAGTGTCGTCTCGATTACCACGGGCTATTTGAATAACGATACGGAGATTGACCTGGTTGTTGCCAGCCGCACGTCCGCCGCGGGAACCGGCGATGTCAGAGTTTTGATTGGAGAGTTAGGCTCATATTTCAGCTATAACACCAACTACGGCGCTGACAACACCCCGAACTCTGTTGCCGTTGCCGATTTTAACGGCGATGGCCGCGACGACGTGGCCGTTGCCAACGAAGTCTCGGATAACGTCTCGGTGCTGCTCGGTGGGGCGGGCGACTTTTATCTCTTCTGCCACACAGTTAATTTTAGCGTTAAAGAAAACGCTAATCCGGTCGGCCCGCAGGGAATAGCCGTGGGCGACTTTAATCTTGACAACATGCCGGACATCGTGACGACAAATCCGGCGGGACAGAAAGCTGTGGTGCTGCGTAACACCTACGGCGCGTTGTCCATCAGCGGGCGCTTGCGCGATGCCAGCGGGCAGGTGTTGACGGGCGTAACGGTTAACTTGAGCGGCGCGCAATCGGCAACTACGACCACAGACCTCGGCGGCTATTACACGTTTAGTAATCTGACCTTAGGCAGTAGCTACACGGTCACGCCCGTCCTAGCCAATCGCACCTTCAAGCCTTCGAGCAGAACCTACACGAATCTGATGGGCTTTAGGAGCGCAAACTTCATCACGGTCGTCAACAAGCCTTCCGATTTTGACGGAGACAGCCGAGCGGACGTTGCCGTCTGGCGACCCAGCAACGGCAACTGGGAGATTACCAACAGCTCCGACAATTCTTCCAGAGTTGTGCCCAACTGGGGACAGGAATCCGCGGGAGACGTTGCCGTGCCGGGTGATTACGACGGCGACAACAAAACGGATACGGCGGTCTGGCGCGCAAGCGAAGGCAACTGGTACATCATCCGCAGCTCGGACAATACGGTGCAGATTCAAGGATGGGGCGGCAGCGGGGATAAGCCCGTTCCGGCAGACTACGATGGCGACAGAAAGACAGACTTCGCCGTCTATCGCCCGTCGGAAGGCAACTGGTACATCTTGAAAAGCGGCGGCGGCAATACGGCGCAAGGGTGGGGAGCAAGCCTCGATAAGCCCGTGCCCGCCGATTATGACGGCGACGGAAAATCGGATGTCGCCGTCTTTCGTCCCTCGGAAGGCAATTGGTACATACGCTATAGCTCCAACAACCTGACCAGCATTCGCGGCTGGGGCGCTAATGGAGATAGACCCGTCGCAGGCGATTATGACGGCGACGGGCGAGACGACGTTGCGGTGTTTCGTCCGGCGGAAGGCAATTGGTATATCCGCAATAGCTCCGATAATTCTTCGAGAGTTCAAGGTTGGGGAGACTCTACCGATAGAACCGTTCCCGCAGACTATGATGGCGACGGGCGGACGGACATCGCCGTTTGGCGTCCTTCGGATGGCAACTGGTACATCATCTTGAGCAGCACCGGGCTGGGAAGTTTACGAAGCCTCGGCCTCAGCAATGACGTGCCCGTTCCGTTTGCTTATCTGCCAAACTGAGAAGCGACGAGCGGCGTTAAATAGCAAACGATGAACGCGAACGAGGGGAGGCCGGATGTGAGAGGCTCATCAAGAGCCTCTGACATCCGGCCTCTTCTCTTCTCATGTCTGACGTGAGCTTTATTCGGCGCTCATCGTTTCTACTGGGGTTCTTATTCGGCTGCGCCGCGTGCTGCCGAGTCGCGTAGCTGTGCGGTCAGGTTGCGAATGCCGTGCTTGTCAAGCAGGTGGCGCAAGGAGCGGACGGAGAGATGTAGAAGTTCTGCGGCGCGCGTTTGATTGCCGCCCGTGCGGCGCAGCGCTTCCAGCACGTACGTCTTTTCAAGATGTTCGAGGTGCGCGGCGATGTTGAGTCCCGCTTCGGGTAAGTCGAAGACGGAGGCGACGCGCGCCGGATTGTAGTTGGTGATTTGTTCGGGCAAGCGTTCGGGCTGAATGGAGTCTGTGCGTTCGAGCGCGACGGCGCGCTCAATTGTGTGCTCAAGCTCGCGCACGTTGCCCGGCCATGAATAAGCTTCCAAGAGATTCAAAGCTTTGGGCGCGACGCTCAGCGCCCGCCCGGCCTGCGCGCAGAATTTATTGACGAAGTGTTCCGTCAATTGCTTTACATCCTCGCTTCTCTCGCGCAAGGGCGGCAGTTCGATAGGGATGACGGAGATGCGATAAAAGAGGTCTTCGCGGAAAGTACTGTCTTTGACCATCGCGGCCAAATCGCGATTGGTGGCGGCGATGACGCGCGTGTCTATCTCTATCTCCTGATGCGCGCCGACGGGACGCACCTTTCGCTCTTGCAGCACGCGCAAGAGCTTCACCTGCATCGCTGAAGACATCTCGCCTATTTCGTCTAGAAAGATAGTGCCCCTGTGCGCGGCTTCAAAGAGTCCCTTGCGATTGGTGTTTGCGCCTGTGAAGGCTCCTTTGACATAGCCGAAGAGTTCGCTTTCGAGCAGCGTTTCAGTGAACGCGCCGCAGTTAATCGAGACGAAAGGCTTTTCGGCGCGCGGGCTGAGGTCGTGAATGGCGCGGGCGACCAACTCTTTGCCCGTGCCGGATTCGCCCGTGATGAGGATGGTTGACTGCACTCCCGCGACCGTCTCAATCATCTGGTAGACAGCTTGCATCTTCTCGGAGCGCCCGATGATGTTGCCCAGATTGCCGCGCTCGCGCTGCTCTTTGATGAGCAGTTCGACTTCCGTTTTAAGTTGCTCGTTTTCCTGCCTCAGAGCCAGCTTTTCGAGAATCTTGGAGACGAGAATCTTCATCTCTTCAATGTCAAATGGCTTCTGGATGAAATCATCAGCGCCGAGCTTGAAAGCCTCGCGCGCGGTCTCCACAGTTGCGAACGCCGTCATCATCACGACGGCTACTTCCGGCAACAACTCCCGGGCCGCGCGCAACAATTCGATGCCGCCCATGTCCGGCATCTTCACGTCGGAGATAATCAACTCGGCAGGTTCCGCGCGTAGCAATTCCAGCGCGCGGCGTCCATTCTCGGCGGCGCGCACAGTGTGGCCCGCGCGCTCAAAGACAATCGTCAAGAGCTGCCGCATTCCCTGCTCATCATCAACAATCAGTAGATTAGACATACCTCAATGCCGAAAGTCAGGAGCCAGTAGAGTTAGGAGTCGGGAGCGCCGGCCAGAATGGCCCCGCTGTATTTTTCCAGCAGCTTGCTGACTTCTTCAAGCTGCGGCATCAGTTGTTGGTTGTCACCATAACCGAGGTCTTTCGCCAGTATCAAGTAGTAGCGACACTGTGCGAGAGAGCCTTGCGCGGTGCTTATCAAACGAGCTTTAGCACTCTTGGTTTCGTTCTTGAAGCCTTCCGCGATATTTGCCGGAATCGAAACGGCTGCTCGTCTGAGTTGAGATGTTAAGCTATAAACCTCTTTTTGTGGAAAATAATCACTATAGTGATAAACCGCCAGCGCAAACTGGTGCGCCTTCTGCCAAACAATCAAATCCTGAAAAGTTTTCGCCGCCGCTCTTTCCATCTTCAATTATATGCATCCACAGTTGCGTGAAATAAACGCGCTAGCCAAACAGGCGTTCGCCTCTCCCTACTGGTTCTTGACTTCCGACACCTGGCTCCTGCTTTCTGACGGTAGCTCGATGGCGATGGTCGTCCCCTGTCCTTCGCGGCTGCGGACGTTGATTGTACCACCGTGGTCGCGGATGATTTGATAAACAATAGAGAGGCCGAGGCCCGTGCCGCCCGTGGTCGAGGAGAAAGGCTCAAAGAGGCGTTCGACTTGTTCGGGCGTCATGCCGCGTCCCGTATCGTTGAAGGTGATGCGCAAGCGTCCGGCGCTGGCGCGGCGCAACTCGGCGCGCAAGGTCCCGCCGCCGTCCATCGCCTGCAAGGCATTGCGCGCCAGATTCCAGAAGACTTGCCGCAGTTGCGCCGCATCGGCCTGGGCCAACGCTGGCTCTTCCGGTAAATCCTCTTCGAGGACGTGGTCCGCGCGTATCTCAGGACTATGGCGCAAGAGCGTGAAGGTCTCGTGCAAGAGGTCGCGGATGTCAACGCTCATGAGCGTATTGGAACGCTGGCGCGCATAAGTCAGATAGTCTGTGATGATGCGGTTGAGGCGGTCAGACTCGCGCAGGATAATCTCCATCAACTCGGCTTGCGAAGAATCATTCGCCGTCTCAGAGCGCAAGACTTGAATCGAGCCGCGCATCGCCGCGAGCGGATTTCTAATCTCGTGTGCGATGGAGGCCGCCACGCGCCCGACCGCCGCGAGACGGTCTTGCCGCCGCGAAGTCTCTTCCAAAGCGCGCACTTCCGTTAAATCCTGAAAAGTGATAACTAGCCCGGTGTGTTCGCCGGATTCGGTGGAGAGCGGAAAGATGCTGAAGCCGAGGCGGCGGATGTGTCCTTCGGGCGTCAGGCAATCGGATTCAAAGCGGGGGCTGGTGTCGCCCGCTTCCGCCGCGCGCATGGAATCCTCAATGCGCCGGGAAAGCTCTCCGAAGAGAATCGAAGCCTCCTGCCCACGGATGTCTTCGGCCTCGTAGCCTGTGATTTCCTCAGCCGCGGCGTTGAAGGTGTAGATGCGGCCGCGTAGGTCTGTCGTGACGACGCCGGAGCGGATTGACTCGACGATGCGCTCATGCAGCGCACGCAGATTAGCCAAGGTCTGCGTGGTCGCAATCAACTCGACATCGGAGCGCGACTGTCGTTCAGCGAGACGCGCCGACAGCAGCCCGACGACGAGAAACGCGATGTCGTTCAGACCGATGGCCTGGACCGCATCAATCGTGCTGGCCTCGGCCAGATTGCCAGTGTAGGGCGCGACTGCGCCGACCGTGATGGCGATGGTAATCAGCGTGAAGGCCAGCGCGCAGCCGACCGCTGAGATGAGCGCGCCGCGCGGGCCTAAGAAAATGCTGGCGATAGAGATGATGATGATGTAGAGGGCGGCGTAGGGCGAGTGTATATCGCCCGTCACCCAGACAAGCCAGGTGACCAGCAGCACGTCTATCAACAACTGCCCGCCCGCCTGGACCCTCAGTTGTCCGAAGAAACGCAGCGCCACACTGTAAGCCAGCGAGAGAAACACGACGACGACGAAAATCGTCAGCGCGCCGCGCCCAGCGCTGCCCAACTGCTCGCGCGACCACTGCGCGCCCGCCAGCAGCACGAGCACGACGGCGATGGCGAGTCGTCCGGTAATCAGCCACCACAGCTTTTGCCCGCGCGCGCCATGCCGCCCCACCTTCTGCATCGTCTCCGACATCGCACCCAAGCGTATCACATCGGCCACGCTGGAAGGCAGTGATTCGTTAAGCGAGTTTTTTGAATTTGCCGTAGAAAGAGTAGGAGACGCGCGGGCCGAAGATTTGGAGCGTCCAGCTATCAAACATTTCGGCGCTCGTGCAGGCATTGCCGCGACCCTGAAGAACGAGGCGGTATTTCAGTTGCCGCGAGTTCAGGCGCTTGAAGACTCCGCCGCCGGTAATCGCGCCCGTCAAGCGCCATTCCTTGTAGAGCAGCGGCCCGCCGCCCGCGCTTTTCTGCCCGTCTTGCATGTCCACTTGAAATTCGGTGAGGGTGTTGGGAACGGTCAGCGTCAGTGTGCCGCTGTGCCCCTGTTGGTCTTTGAGTCTCAAGTCCCACTGGCGGCCACGCTTCGAGAACGAGAGCGCGAGTTCGCCGTAAAGATTGCCGATAGTCCCGCCGCCCGCTTCTTCTTCGTTGTTCGCATAGAGGTTAGCGACCGCGTCGAATCTGATACGGCTGAGTTCCTCCAACTCCGATGCGTCGAAACGCTCAGTCCACTCGGCCCAAGTGCCTTCCTCCGAGCAGCACGCACAGGCAGACACCGACACAGGCCACAGCAGCAAGACTGACGCCAGCACTAACGCCAACCCGCTCTGGCCGAATTTACTCAAACGAATCAATGCTCTTGACTTCATTAAGCTCTCCCTAGGTTAAAAATAATATAAAGTAAGAATGACGAAAGCGTGCGTGTCAAAAGCTGAACAGCCGCGCTCTCATCATTCATTATTCTTGCTGCATCATTACATTTATCGTCGCCATTCATCAATCAGCGAAGCGATGAGGCCCGTCCATCCGGTTTGATGCGAGGCTCCGAGGCCGCGGCCCGTGTCGCCGTGGAAGTACTCATAAAAGAGTAGGAGGTCGCGCCAGTGTGGGTCGTCCTGAAATTTTCGGATGCCGTGATAGACCGCACGCTGGCCCGCCGCGTTGCGCTCGAAGATGGAGAGCAAACGGCTGGCAAAGCCCGCGGCCATCTCTTTGAGCGTCACGCTGCCTTCGCCCGCGACGGGACTTTCAACGGTGAACAGCGGGCCGTAGGCCGTGCCGAGCTTGCGAAGCGCCTCAATCATCATAAAAGTGGTCGGAAACCAGATTGGCCCACGCCAGTTTGAGTTTCCGCCTTTGAGCATTTCGATGCTTTCCGCCGGCTCATAGGCCACGGAGCTGCCGCCGAAGACGAACGGATGATGCTCGTGATATTTCGAGAGGCTCCGCAGCCCATAGGGCGAGCGAAATTCCTCCGGGTCCCAAGTGCGTTCCAAAAGGTGTCGCATCTGCTCTGGATTGACGATTGACAGAACATGCACCTTCTTGCCGTCTTCACGCTCGATGGTAGTCACACATTCTTCCACCAGGCTGCGGCGGTTCTTGAGAAACCAATGGAGATTAGAACGAAACTCCGGGAACGGCTCAATCCAATCTTCTTCCAAACGCTCGACGGCATAGAGCGGAATCAACCCGACGAGCGAGCGAACGCGAAACTTGTGAATAGAGCCGTCGGGCTGACGAAGCACGTCATAAAAGAATTGGTCGCTCTCATCATAGAGCTGATGGTCGATGATGCCCATGTGCTTCATCGCCGCGCCGACGTAGATGTAGTGCTGAAAAAACTTCGTGGCGAGCGCTTCGTATGCTTTGTTCTCTTTCGCCAGTTCGAGCGCGATGCGCATCAGGTTCAGACAGAACATGCCCATCCAGCCGGTCGCGTCCGATTGTTCTAGTTGCGCGCCGCTCGGTAGCGCGTGGCTGCGGTCGAGCACCGTGATGTTGTCGAGGCCGAGAAAGCCGCCCTCAAAAACGTTGTTGCCTTCGTGGTCCACCTTGTTGACCCACCACGTGAAATTAAGCAGCAGCTTGTGAAAGCATTGTTCGAGGAAGGCGCGGTCGGCGCGCCCAGAGCGGATGCGGTCCATGTTATAGACGCGCCAGACGGCCCACGCGTGAACGGGCGGATTGAGGTCTGAAAACTCCCACTCGTAAGCGGGTATCTGCCCGTTCGGATGCTGAAACTGCTCGAAGAGCAGCAGCCACAATTGATGCTTCGCAAACTCTGCATCGACGAGCGCCAGCGGCACACAATGGAAAGCCAAATCCCACGCCGCAAACCAAGGGTACTCCCACTTGTCCGGCATCGAGATGACACGCATCGAGTTTAAATGTTGCCAGCGCACGTTGCGCCCCGCGCGGCGCTTGGCTGGCGGCGGCCACTGCGGATTGTCGCCGTCGAGCCAGACCTGCACATCGTAAAGATAAATCTGCTTGCTCCACAGCATCCCCGCGAGCGCCTGCCTTTGAATCAGCCGCTCGTCCGCGGTGGCCTGCGGCGGATGAATGGAATCGTAAAACTCGTCGGCCTCGCGCCTACGCGTCTCTATGATTTCGTCAACTTCAGCGAGCGGCTGGGCCAACATCGTATCCGTCAAACGCAGCCGAACAATTGTCGAGCCGCCCGCCGGAACAACGCGGCCCGCGTAGTGGAAGCAAGCTTTCGTGCCCACCGCTTGCGGATTAACGCATGGCTCGCCATTGATGATGTGACGATGAAAGGCATCCTTCACATAAGCTGTACGGCTCTGTGCGCCCTCGCCCCAAACGCGCGGCGCGTTCGTCTCGTTGTTTGTAAGCAGTAAGCGACAGTCAGCATCGCCGTAGAGAAAGCGTTGGCCCAGTTCGTATGCAAACGGCAGGGTTGAAAGTTTGTCGGAGGTGGCGTCGGAAGCTGCGAGCGATTTGAAGCCAGCGCCCGTTGGACCAACGCTGATGTGCGGCTCGGGCAGGGGTTTTGTTCCCCAAGCCCAGGTATTGCGAAACCAGAGTTGCGGCAGGATGTCGAGCAAGGCTTCCTCAGGCCCGCGATTAAACGCCTCGATGCGAATCACTATATCTTCCGGGCTGGCCTTCGCATATTCCACGAACACATCAAAGTAGCGGTCTTCATCGAAGATGCCCGTGTCCATCAATTCATACTCGGAACTGCCCTTGACTCCGCGCCGCCGCTTGTTCTCCTCAATCAATTGCACATAAGGAAACTCACTTTGCGGATACTTATACAGATACTTCATGTAGGAATGGGTCGGCGTCGAATCCAGATAAAAGTAGTACTCCTTAACGTCTTCGCCGTGATTGGCTTCACCCGGCACCAGCCCGTAGAGCCGCTCCTTCAAAATCGCATCGCGCCCGTTCCACAAAGCGAGCGCGAAAATGAGCACTTGATAACGGTCGCAAATCGCCGCCAGCCCGTCCTCGCCCCAACGATAAGCCTTCGAGCGCGCCAAGTCGTGCGGGAAATAATCCCACGCCGCTCCGTCGGCGCTGTAGTCCTCGCGCACCGTTCCCCACGCGCGCTCAGACACATACGGCCCCCACTTGCGCCAAGGCACGAGCGGCTTTTTCCACGGCGCATCCACCACTGTAAAGCCTTCGTGCAGCCTCTCTTGCTCTTTAGTCATAGTGAAGGGGCTTGGGGCGCTCGGAGTTATGCTTTCGAGTTGTCTAGTTGGGATAATTTCTCGACGCGTCCGGCGTGACGTCCGGCCTCAAACTTTGTCTCCATAAAGACGCGCACCATGCGCGCGGCCAGAGCGGGTTCGATAAAGCGCGCGCCGAAGCAGAGGATGTTGGCGTCGTTATGCTCGCGCGCCAGGCGCGCCGTCTCTTCGTTCCAGCAGAGCGCCGCGCGCACGCCCGCGACCTTGTTGGCCGCCATCGAAATGCCGATGCCCGAGCCGCAGATGAGAACGCCGCGCTCGACCTCGCCGCTGGCGACCGCGCGCCCGACCGCCGCGCCGAAATCTGGATAATCAACGCTTTCTGGCCCATGCGCGCCCTTGTCCACAATCTGCATTCCGAGCGCGTCGAGTTCGCGCTTCGCTAGTTCTTTGGCTTCGTATCCGGCGTGGTCGCTGCCGATGGCAATCTTTCGAGTCTTCATAAGGAAGGCTGAATGTTGCCGCGTGGCTTAGTGGTTTAAGTGACGACGAACTGCTTGTAGTGGTTGAAACGGTCGAGAATTAGGCTGACGTACGTGACCGGCTCGATGCCGCGACAGAAGCCGTATTTGACGACGGGGTCGGTCGAGTATTGCGACTTCGAGAGTTGCAGCAGCCAGTATGCCACGTCGTTCCATGATTCGGGATTGCCGCCGTATTTGACGGTCAAGCGCTGCGCATCCTCGACGTGGCCCGCGCCGCAATTAAACGATGCGAGAATAAACTTCAAGCGCTCGGCCTCGTCGGGAATCTTGGCCCAGTATTTCGTGAGCCAGTTAAGAAACTTGACCGCGCCGCGAACGTTGTCTTCCGGGTCGTTTGAATTTTTCACTCCGTACTCGCGCGCCGTGCGCGGCATCAATTGCAGCAGTCCGGTCGCGCCCGCCCAAGAGCGCGCGTCCGGCTTGAAGCGCGATTCCTGAAAAGTTTGCGCCGCCAGCAGCCGCCAGTCCCAATTTAGCTCCGGCGCGTAGCGCTTCAAAAGCGGGTCAAACTGCGAGAGCTTGCCCGTGGCCGAAGTTAGATACTCGCTCACGACGCGCTCCCTGTAAGCCTTGCGGTCAGTGAAATATTTTTTATACAGTCGGTCAAACAGCGAGCCGTTCTTTTTCTCCGCAATCCAACGATTCAACTCGGAGAGCAACGCATCGGCGTTTTTCCTGACGGCCCAAGCGACCTTGTGTGACGCTCCGACCACAGGGCGGATTTTGATGTTGGTATAGTGCGCCTCCTTCAATTCCGCCAGATTGTCTTGCACCACCGTGTATTCGACATCGCCTTTGGCGACCTTCGCGACCAACGCTTCGTCGTCTGCGTTATCCCCGATTTCGACCACGCTGATGTCACCCGAAATTTCGTCAGCCAATTCGACGAGCGTTTTTTTGTAAGCGGAGCCTTGCGGGAGCGTGACCTTTTCTCCGGCCAATTGCGCGGGCCGCTCGATGAGGCGCGCGTGGATGGCGAAGGCATCGCCTACCGTTTTGGAATCGGTCGGCTCGGATTTGATTTCGGTCTTGGCCGCTTCGGTCAGGTTAGCGTTATCGGGCGGCGCTTTCTGCTGTACGAGCGACGGCTCCGTGCGATAGAGAGCGTTGGTAAAGGCGACCTCCGCGCTATCCTCCGGCTTGGGGTTGAGGCGGGCCGCAATTATGTCGCCCTCGCCGGTGTTGAGTTTTTGAAAGAGCGTTTTCTGGTCTGTCACCACCTGCATTTCGAGCGCCAATGCGTGTTCTTCAGCGAAGGCGCGGAGCAATTCAAACTCATAGCCGAGCGGTTCGCCGCGATAGAGAAAGTAGGTCGTCGAATTATAAGGAGCGAGCACGACGAGCGTGCCGCGTTCTTTGATAGACTTCAAATCGCGGTCAACCGGCGCAACCGGCTGCGGCTTGACGCTCTCCACCGACTCAAGGACGCGCGGAGGTTTCTCCTTACGACTGCAAGCCGTCAACAAGAAAATAGAGAGCAAGAGATATGCGGCATTGCGAACTGGGATGCTTTGAAGTTTCATCTCTAGCGCGTAGCTGCTTAGGCCAGCTACCAGCCACCGAGAGCCAAATTCAATCGCTCTAAATTTTAGAGGCGTGCTGCTGCCGCTCTATCAACGAGCCATTCCAACGCGCCGTCTACGGGGCGAATCAACTGCGAAGGTAATAATTCAGACTCTAAACCGGAATCGGGCGCTCTGCCGAGCAAGACTGATTGTAAGCTCTCGGCCTTGCCCGCTCCCGTCACGAGGAAAACAATTCGCGCGGCGTGGTTAATGGCCGGAGCCGTGAGCGTGATGCGGTAGGCGTTTAGCTTCTCGACCCAGTTGGCCGCCACCCACGCTCTTTGCTCCGCGAGCGCCTGTGTGCCGGGAAAGAGCGAGGCCGTGTGGGCGTCGTCGCCCATGCCGAGCAGGACGAGCGAAAAGCGCGGCCAGCGTTCATTGGCAAAGAAAGTCTGAAGCTCATCCTCGTAGAGCCGCGCGTTTGCCACCGCGTCGCCCTCGCCCCTGATGCGGTGAACGTTGCGCGCAGGAATGCTGACGCGCGAGAGCAGCGCTTCATCCGCCATCCGGTAATTGCTGTCGGCATCGGTTGGCGGCACGCATCGTTCGTCGCCAAAGAAGACGTGCGTTTTGGTCCAGTCAACGCGGTCTTTGAAGTCGTCGCTCGCCAGCAGTTGATAGGTGCGCCGCGGAGTTGAGCCTCCCGCGAGCGCCAAGCTGAAACGACCCTCCGCCTCAATCGCTTCGCCTGCCGCTGCGACGAAGCGTTCGGCGGCAGCGCGCGCCACCTCTTCCGCTTCTTCAAAGATGGAAACTTTTGGGAACTGCTTTGTCTCTGTCACCTGAAAACTCACCCGCTCGTTTCGAGCGCCTTGAGCGCCGCGCCGTAGAGAGCCGTCTTATCGTCGAGAATAACATGCACGGGCATTGCGGCCAGCAGCGATTGGAATCTGCCTTTGGCGATATAGGTCTCAAGGAAAGCGCCGTCCTTGAGCTTTTCGATAATCTTCGGCGCGATGCCGCCGCCGACATAGCAGCCGCCTGTCGCCATCATCAACAGCGCGAGATTACCTGTCATCGCGCCGTAGATGCGGACGAACATGTCCAGGGCTTTGACGGCCAACTCGGATTCGTGTGCCAGCGCCGCACGCGAGACGACAGCCGAATTGTCGCCTTCGCCGGCAATCTCTGTGGCCAACCACGCAGGCTCTTCGGCGAAGCCCGTGTCGCGCAGAAAACTATAGATAGTGAAGAGGCCAGGCCCCGAAAGCACGCGCTCGTAAGAGACGTGCCCGCCGAACTCTTCATTCTTCAACAGGTAATCGAGCAGTTGCATTTCCAGATGGTTGCGCGGAGCGAAATCCGTATGCCCGCCTTCGGAGGGGACAGGATAATAGTGGCCTTCATGGCGGACGAGTCCGGCCATGCCGAGGCCCGTTCCGGCGGCAATCAATGCACGATTGCCGTCGCGTGCTCCCGTTCCTTTATTGAGCGTGTGCAACTGCGCGGGCGTGAGCGCTTCGATGCCGTAAGCCGTCGCTTCAAGGTCGTTGATGATACTGACGCGAGAGATGCCCAAAACTTTGACTAGCGCATCGGCGCTCACATCCCACTTCAAATTCGTCGCATCCACGCGCCCGTCAACGACCGGCCCGGCCACACCAAAGCAAGCGTGCGTCAAAGCGGGCCGTCGCTCCGCGGCGAGAAATTCCTCAATCATCTTTTCCAGCGAATCATAATCGGCGCTCGGAAACGTCTTCTGGGCGACGAGCGCGCCCGCTTCGCGCCCGTCTGTTTCCAGCAGCGCCACATTCGTCTTCGTTCCACCAATATCCCCGGCCAGAATCATTTTTTTTATCATCACGTCGCTACAGAGATTTAAGAGCAGAACATTTTGATACTCTCTATTTTACGGCGGCGGTCAATTCGGCGGCGAGAAAGAGCGTTTGCTCATAGATACGGTCACGCGCCAGCAAGCCAAGCTCGCGGCTAAGACGCTGCCCCTCGCTTTTCTGTTCATAGGCCAGCACGCGCCCGACCGTGTGTGTGTCATCCATGCTGGCTTTTGTTTCCAGCCTGTGTCCGTCGCGGCTGAGAGCGACGGAAAAGCTGGCGCGGTTTGTCGCTTCCGTCAGAGTTAAAGAGGCCAGCATTCCGTCCGCTCCTTGTTCATCATGCAGCGCACGCATTTCGACAACGAGCGGTTGCGCCGCCGCTGTCGTAAACCTGAAGCGCGACGTGTCGCCCTCTCTCGTTGCGCCGTCCTCTTCCAACTTCCAATTGAGCCGCGAGGCGAGCCAGCCCGCGGCGAGCAGAGCCTTCGGCGCTATCTCGCCTGGCGCGACATCGGGCGGGTCATACTCTATCTTCACGCTTTCAATGCGCTCAAGATGCGGGCGATATTCCGCCACGTCCCAGAAACTCGCCAGCAGCGTTCGCCATGAAGTCAGGCGTCCCCAGTTGAGGTCGGAGATGCGCGTGTCTCGCCCAAGCGAGCGCACTATGTCTGCCAAGCGCAGCAGGTCTTCGCGCGGGTGGTCGAAGGCCGCCGAATCAATCACCACGCGGTCCGACATGCGGGCCATGCGGTCAAACAATTTATCGTCATCATGCGGAATGTCTTTCCACCAGAGAAAGACAGGCACGTCGGGCACGAGCAGCGGGGCGATAGCGCTGGCTGCCATCTCAACGATTGGCCCAGCCGCTTCAATCGTCACCTGCTCGCCGCAGACCTGCCGCTTGCTCGCGCCCAGCGCGCGACAACGGCTGGAGACGTAAGCCTCAAGGCTCGAAGCGCTCGAAGCGCGGTCGGCCACCAGCACCAGCGCGCGTCCCGGATGCCGCTCGTTAATCGCTTCGAGCATCTCGTTTATCTGCGCGCGGTCTTCCTGCGCGGTCGTGTAAACAATCAGATTCAACGCGCACGCGCGCACCACGCCCGCGTCATCCGCGCCCTGTCCCACGGCAGATGCCTGCTGCCACATCATCGCCAGTTCCTTCTCTATCCTGCCGACATCAATCCCTCGCAGCGTCGAGACCGAAACCGTGCTTTCGTGCGTCTGTGTTTCCATAACTCTCAAAAACAGTGATGGGTGATGGGTGATAGGTAATAGGAGAAAAGCTTTTACTTATCACCCATCACTTATCACCTATTACCGTTTTTACGGCCTGCGCCAGCGGCGGCCCGTGCGTTCGAGCATCTCGTGAGAGCTTTGTGGCCCCCAGGTTCCGGCTTCGTAGTTGGGAAACTCAACCTCGTTTTTCGTCGCGGCCCATTCGTCTAGGATAGGCATGACGAGTTCCCAGCCGTGTTCGGTCATGTCCTTGCGCGCGTAGAGCGTGGAATCGCCAAGGATGCAATCTAGCAGGAGGCGTTCGTAAGCCTCCGCGAGTTGGATGCCGAAGGATGCGCCGTAGCGAAAGTCCATGTTGACTTCGCGGATGTTGGTCGTCTGTCCTGGAATCTTGGCGGCGAAGCGAAGCGTAATGCCCTCGTCGGGCTGAATGCGGATGATGAGTTGGTTGGGCGCGACGTGTTCTCCGGCTTCACCGAAAAGCTGTAGCGGGGCAGACTTGAATTGAATCGCAATCTCTGTGACGCGCTTTGGCAGGCGCTTGCCGGAGCGGATGAAGAAGGGCACGCCCGCCCAGCGCCAGTTGTCGAAGTACATGGTGAGCATCGCGAAGGTCTCGGTCGCGGAGTCAGGCGCGACGCCCTCTTCCTGCCGGTAGCCGGGCACGGGTTGACCCGCAATCGAACCCGGCCCGTATTGCCCGCGCACGCATTCCTCGCGCACGCGCTCAGTTGTGAACGGGCGCGCGGCCATCATCGCCTTATATTTTTCGTCGCGCACGGCTTCCGAATCGAGGCTCGCGGGCGGCTCCATCACGACTAGCGAAAGCACCTGAAAGACGTGGTTCTGAATCATGTCGCGCACGACGCCCGCCGTCTCGTAGTAGCCGCCGCGTCCTTCAACGCCGACCGCCTCGGCGTTCGTCAGTTGAACGTGGTCTATGTACTGGCGATTCCAGAGCGGCTCGAAGATGCCGTTGGCGAAACGAAAGACCAGCAAATTCTGCACGGTCTCTTTGCCGAGATAATGGTCGATGCGATAGATTTGCGACTCGTGTAGGTGCTGGTGAATCTCCTGATTGAGAGCGCGTGCGCTCGTCAAGTCAGAGCCGAACGGCTTTTCGATGATGACGCGCACCCACGCTCCGTCTTGAGCTTTGGCGAGTCCGGCCTCGCCCAACTGCTTGACGGCTTCGCTGTAGAAGCGCGGCGCGACGGACAAATAAAAGAGGCGGTTGCCTTGCGTGCCGCGCTCGCGGTCAACCTGTTCGAGCAGTTCGGTGAGCTTCACGTAATCGGCGGGCGTGTTGATGTCGCCGGTGATGTAGTAGAGGCTCTGCGCAAACGAATTCCAGACCTCTTCGTCAACGCTCTTCTCCGCCGAAAACTCCTCAATCGCTTCCCGCATCCGCGCGCGAAACTCTTCGCTCGTCATCTCCGTTCGCGCGAGGCCCACAATGGCAAACTCGGCGGGGACAAGACGCTGCTGCACCAGCCTGTAGAGCGCGGGCAAGAGCTTGCGTTTCGTCAAATCGCCGCTCGCCCCGAAAATGACGACCGCACACGGCCCGGCCGTTCGTTCAAGCCTGATGCCCTCACGCAGAGGGTTTTCCATGACAATCGAGGACATAACTTTCCTTCGGAAAAATGATGAAGGAGGAACGATGAACGCGGCAGTCAAAGACAAGCTTCGAATAGTTCATCGTTCCGCGTTCATCATTCCTCCTTTTACTGCTTCTGTGCTTCGGAGCGCGGGATGGCTGCGCCGATTAGTTGTTGCAACTGCCTGAGACCTGCGACCGCGTCCGCACCTAAGTCAACGCGAATGGCGCGGCGGCCTCTCGATGAGAGCGAACGAAAATCACCGAGCGCTTGCGCCTGCTTGAGAATGCTAAAGGTGTAAGCCGCTTCGGGAATAGGAAGGTCTGTGTGGTCTGGCGCGGTGATTTGCAGAAAGACGCCAGCGTCGGAGCCGCCCTTATGCAGTTGTCCGGTCGAATGCAGAAAGCGCGGGCCGTAGCCCGTGGTTGTCGCACAACGGGTCGCGTCGCGCAAGCTGGTGCGGATGGCCTGAAGCAGGGCTTCGTGCTCGGGTGTTTCCTCTATGTAGCTGAGCAACGCGATGTAGTCGCCCGCGCCCGCCCTTGATAAATGTGCTGCGAGAACGTCGCCCACGGAAGAAGACGGAAGAGCGCGCACGGGTTCGTCAACGTAGACGGTCAACGTGCCGTCGGTCGCGAGCATCATCTGCTCTGTCAACGCGCCGCTTTGTGTAAACGCGTCGAGCAGTTCTTTGGTGGCGTCCTTCGATTCCTGCACGTTGGGCTGGTCAAACGGATTGATGCCGAGACGATAGCCGGCGAACGCGGTCGCAATCTCCCACAGGAAAAACTCTTCGCCCAAGTCGTACAAATCCGTCAGCGTGCGATAAACGATTGGGTGGCCCGCGGCTGCGAGCGCTTTGAGCTTCACTTCCGTCTCGCCGTCAATGCGACCGACCGCCAGAGAGACGAAGAGGCGGTCATCACCGTAAACGGATGGGCCCCCGAGCGGCTCGCCCGAGACGGGCAAGATTCCTTTGCCTTCCTTGCCGGTGCTTTCCGCGACGAGTTGTTCAATCCAGAGGCCGAGCGCGCTGATTTTCGGGTCAGCGATGATGGTCAGCTTATCGCGTCCGGCCCGCGCACACTCCGCGAGGATTGCGCCCAGACGCGCGCCGGGATTTTCGGCTGCCGGGACGACCGATGCGCAAGAATGAACGATGCGCTCCGCGCGGTCGAGCAATTTCGTGATGTCGAGGCCAGCGAGCGCTGCCGGGACAATGCCGAAGTAAGAGAGCGCGGAGTAGCGCCCGCCGATGTCCGGCGGGTTGAGAAAGATGCGCCTGAATTTGTCTTCAGTCGCCATCTGCTCCATCTTCGTGCCGGGGTCTGTGATGGCGACGAAGCTCTCGCCCGGGTTGTCGCTCACCTTACTTACCTGGTCGTACCAATATTTGTAGAAGGCGAGCGGTTCGGTCGTCGTGCCCGATTTTGAAGAGATGATAAAGAGACAGCTTTTGAGGTCAATCTGCCGGGAGAAACTTTCGAGCACGTCCGGGTCTGTCGAATCGAGGACGAGCAGTTCGGGATAGTTGCTTTGCGCGCCGAAGGTTTGACGAAAGACCTCGGGGCAGAGCGACGAGCCGCCCATCCCGCAGAGCATGACGTGACGAAAACGGCCACCCTCGCGAATGCGGTCAGCGAAGGCTATCAAATCATCCTCGACGCCAATCATCGCGTCGGGCACGTTCAGCCAGCCGAGCGCGTTTTTGATAATCTTCTGGTGCGCTTCGTCCGTCTTCCAAAGCGAGGCGTCTTTGCGCCAGATGCGGCGCATCACCTCGCCCTTGTCCGCCTCCTTGAGCGCGGCGTTCACCGCGTCAGCGTACTTTCCCAAGCTGGACACGAGCCTCCCTTGAATGCCGGAGAGAAGGGCGTCGCGTTTGGCTTCGATGGATTCGACGAGCGTGTCAAACGAGCCGACGAAAGCCGTCAGCCCGTCCTGCTGTAGCTTGTCGGTCACGGCCTTCAGGTCGATGCCTAATCCTGAAAGTTGAGCGATGAGAGCGCGGCTTTCGTCCAGATTCTCTTCGAGCGTTAACTCCACGCGCCCGTGGTCGCGAACGGCTGTGTAGGTCGCGGGCGGAACGGTGTTGACCGTCTCCGGGCCAATCAGATTATCAACATACAGGACGTCCGAATACTTCGGATTCTTCGTTCCCGTCGAAGCCCACAAGCAGCGCTGCACTTGCGCGCCCTGTGCTTTGAGCGCCTTGAATCTCTCGCCGTGGAAAATCTCTTTGAATTTCTGGTAAGCAAGCTTCGCGTTGGCGATGGCCGCGCGGCCCAGCAAGCTTTCCAAACGCTGTTTCTCTTCGGGGGTGGCCGCTTTCTCGGCGCGGTCTTCCAACTCTTTATCAATGCTCGTGTCAACGCGCGAAACGAAAAAGCTGGCGACCGATGCGATGCGCTCGACCGGCTTGCCTTCGGCGGCGCGGCGTTCGAGTCCTCTGATGAAGCTTTCGGCCACCTGCTCGTAATTGGCGATGGCGAAAATCATCGTGATGTTGATGTTGATGCCGCGATAGATGCTCTCCTCGATGGCGGGCAAGCCTTCTTGCGAGGCCGGAATCTTAATCATCACGTTCGGACGATTCAACTGCTTGAACAGTCTCTCGGCTTCCTCAATCGTGCCCTGTGTATCGTAGGCCAATCGCGGGTTGACTTCGAGGCTGATGTAGCCGTCGAGCGCGTTAGTCTTGTCGTAAACGGGCCGGAGGATATCGGCGGCGTCACCGATGTCTTCGAGCACCAGCGCTTCGTAAATCTCCTGCACGCTCTTGCCCGAGCTAGCGAGCGAGCGAAACTGCTCATCGTAGTCTGTTGAGCCGGTGATGGCCTTTTCAAAGATGGTCGGGTTCGACGTGACGCCGCGCAAATCGTCTTCCGTTATCTTCGTCTGCAAGTCGCCGCTTTCCAGCATCGCGCGCCGGATATTGTCGTACCAGATGGATTGGCCCAGCTTCATCAATGCAAGCAGATTGTTGCTCATAAATTGGCTCCTCAGATGCGGAGGTCGGAAATTAAACGCCCGCTAAAGGCGCGCCCCTCCGGGCGCTCTCGGCGGGGGCAAAGCCAGGCGCAAAAGCACGTGCGTGACTTCGATGAGTCGTCATCATCGGGCGGCGGCAAACACAGGGCGCGACAGACCGCCCGAGCGGACAACTCTGAGAGCATTGTTTGTGAATCGAACAGAGCGCATGGTATCACAAAAAGAGATAAAGCTGTCAGTGGTTAGTTCCGCGCGGCGAGCGGTGTGTCGCGCGCCTGCGGTCGCCGGTTGTGTGTCTCAGAAAAGGAGAGCGGCGGAAGATAAATTAGCCGTCGCTAGCGAACAACTGATTGCCGGCCGCTGGCCTCAGAGCGCCAACAGCTTTACTGTTCATCCTTTGCCTGATTAGTGGTATAAAAGCCTCAGAGCAGCGATGCTGAGTTTCCCCGAAGCCGAAAGAGTGCCAGGCGGTAGCTATGGGGTTGATGCTTGCGCCGTTTTCGGCCATGAGTTGAGCATTCTATGCCTCGCGAAATCACCAATCACACAAGCATCCTCGAAGCCATCAAGAGCGTTGACCTGATTGCCGAATTGGTTGACCGTCAAGACGGCCATTTCAAGTATGAGCTTGATTTGGAAGTCATCGTCTACGGGCGCAACTACGCGGGCAAGAAGGTCGGCCCCTATGCGACTTACTGGATTTACGAGCCGGGCGAGAAAATCATCAATCAGGGCGACTGGGGCGGCAACGCCTTCTATATTCTGGTCGAAGGCAAGGTGGACGTTTTCGTTCAGGATGAGAGCGGCAAGAGCGCGAAGGTCGCGGAGATTCCGCAAGGCAAGAGTTTTGGCGAGATGGCCGTGCTGGCGGGCTTGCCGCGCAACGCATCCGTCATTGCTTCGCCGGAAGCAGAGGCCAAGGTGCTCGAAATCCAGCGGCCCGCGTTTCGACTGCTGCGCAAGCTTCCGAAGTTCGGCCACATGCTCGACGTGACCTACCGCGACCACGGATTAAAACGCACGCTCGAAGATGTCAGACAAGCGGCGGGCAACGCCTTCAGTCCTGAACTGCTGAAGAAACTTGGCAACGCCGCGCGCTTTACCGTCTACGGAAAAAACCACGTGCTCTTTCAAGAGAAAGACCCCATCAATCGCGTCGTCTTCATCAAAAACGGTTGGGTCAGGCGCACGCGCGGCGTGGCCTTCAACCCTGAACTGTCGGAGATGGTCTTGGGTGTGAGCGAGCAGATGGGCGTTGACTTTCTCGGCGCTGGCAATTGCCTCGGCCTCGAAGCCCTGCGCGAACAGCAAGATTGGCTCTACACGGCGACCGTCATGGCGCGCACCGAAGTGTTGGAGATTTCCGTCTCTTACTTGCAAGCCAATCCTGATTTGCGCGCCGCCGTGCTCGCGGAGTTTGCCGCCTTCTCCGGTTTGGCTGACGCCGCCGCGCCGCAGCCCGCCGCCGACAAGCGCGTGGTGATGGCCGCCGGAAAGGAGATTTCCACGGGCGTCGTTGACGGCATGAATCTGCTCGTGATGGACATGGACTTGTGCGTCCGTTGCGGCAATTGCTCGCTGGCCTGTCATAAGATTCACGGCCAGTCGAGGCTGCTCAGGCGCGGCATACACATCTCGCGCCCCGTCGAGCCGCAACGCGCTTCCATTCAGCATGTCTTGATGCCCGCCGTCTGCCTACACTGCCAAGACCCTGAATGCCTGACGGGCTGCCCGACCGGAGCCATCGGACGCTTCGCCGGCGGGCAGATAGACATTAACCCGAAGACCTGCATCGGCTGCGGCGATTGCGCCACGCAATGTCCCTACAACGCGATTTCGATGATTCCGCGCAAAGCCTCTCTACCGCACATCAGTCTGCCCGCACGTCTCGTTGACTGGGTGACGCTCGCAGAGCCGCGAAAGCCTCTGCCTGTGACGGAGACGGAAAACCTGCTCGCCGTCAAATGCAATCTCTGCAACAACACGCCGCTCAATCCCGTGGGCACGCGCCGTCATGCTTACTCCTGCGAGGAGAATTGCCCGACGGGCGCGCTCGTGCGCGTGAACCCACGTGAATATTTCAGCGAGGCGAAAAACGCTATCGGTCTCATCTTCCGCGACCAGACGCACGCCATCGGGCGCAACATACACAAGCGCGACCCCGTTGCTTTGATGTGGCACATCGGCGGAATCTTGGCGACCGTTGCCCTGACTGTTTTAACTTTCTGGGCCGCGCGTAAGTACACGATGGACGCGCTTCTAGGCGGCAGCAGTTGGCTGACCGTGCGCTGGTTGACGGGCTTCGTTGGACTCTTCGGCATCGCGTGGGTGATGGTCTATCCGGCGCGCAAGCAGATTTACCGCCGCCGCGCAGGCCCCTTGCGCTACTGGATGCTGTCGCACGTCTATCTGGGATTAATCGCCGGCATCGTCTTGCTCCTGCACGGCGGGCGCTCCTCCGGCGGGCTGCTGACTTCGCTCCTGATGGTCACGTTCGACCTCGTCATCGTCACCGGACTCTTCGGCATCATTTGTTACGTCGTCGTGCCGCGCATTATGACCAGCATCGAAGGCGACCCGCTGCTCATCGAAGACTTAAGAGAGCGGCGCGCGGAATTGCGCGAAACGCTCTCGCAGATTAGCGACGAGATTGCGACCATTGCCGAGCCGGACCAAACCAAATTGCGCAAGCTCATCACGCGCAAGGTGCGCAAGCGTTTTCTCTCGTTCAGATATTTGCTGCGGCAGTATATCCGGCGCGAGGAATTGACGGCGCTGTGGGCCGAGGCCCGCACCACGTTTGAGCGTGCGGCGGGAGACTTGCTAGACCCCGCGGCGCGGCGTCTCTTAATCGAAGCCATCGAGACGACCGCCACGCTGCGGCGCGTTGATGCGCTCATCTACCTGCACCAACTGCTCAAGCTCTGGCTCGCGCCGCACGTCGTCTCCACCTCTTTAATGCTGGCGCTCATGCTCGTGCACATTTTTCAGGTCGTCTACTTCAGGGCGCATTAGCAAGTAGTGAAAAGCGATGAGTGATAGATGATAAGTAAAAGAGTGATGGGTGATAGGTAATAGTTGATAGGAGAAAACATCTTTCTTTTACTTATCACCTATTACCCATCACCTATCACTCGCAAAAAGTTATGGACGTACAGAGAGGCACCATCGTCATCACGCGCGAGGACCGTGCGCAAGACTCGACCACGCTGGTCACAGAGGGCTTGCGCGTGGGCCGTCTGCCGGAGTGCGAAGTCTCTCTTAATCATCCTTCGGTTTCGCGCCTCCATGCCGGAATCAACTTCATCGCCGGACGCTTCTTTCTCATCAATCTTAGCCGCTCAAGCTCGACGACGCTCAACGGGCGGCTCATCGAAGCTGACGAAGCGGAAGCGCTCGCTGACGGCGACGTTCTGCAAATCGGTCCCTTTTCTCTTTACTTCGACTATCGCCACAACGATTTGCATATCAGAGTCTCGCACCAGTTTGCGATGAACGTCGGAGAGGTTGAAGCGCGGACGAGCGGCGCAAAGTCGAGCGAGATGCGGGCGATGCAGCAGCGCGCCGCGGCCAAGCGCGCGTCGTCGGAAGTGGCCGACGCGCTCAAGGTCTTCTGGGGCAAGCGCACGCGCGAGAAGGCCGGACGCCCCAGCCCCTTGCACCCGCGCCGCCCGCCGCACGTCGGCAAGTCGCGTTTTAACTGGACGCCGACGCGCGATTTGGTTCGCCCGTGGACCTTCTCGATTTTCGTCTGGGGCGCTCTCGTCATCGGCGGGCTGTCAGTTCTGGCCTGGTACGCTCACGCCAACGCGTTTGCGCCGCAGCCCATTTCGAACCCGCACAACGCGACCTCCTTTTCGCTCATCCCCGCGATTGCCACTAAACCGAACGCCGGCTCATGCACAAACTGCCACACGATGGCGAACAGCATCGAGGCCAACTGCACCTCTTGTCATACGACCGACGGTTTCACGGCCACGGTCATCAAGCCTCATCGCGACGCCGGAATCGGCTGCATGAGTTGCCACACGGAGCATCGCGGCGAGAATTTCAGCCCGATGAACTACGCGCTCGATGCCTGCGCCCGCTGCCACAACGACAACAACAAGAAACTCTACAACGGCAAGAGCGTGCATACTCCGCACGGCGGCACCTTCGGCTATCCGGTGAAAAACGGCGAGTGGGTTTGGAAGGGACTGGACGCGGAAGAACTGGCCGTGAGGCCCGAAGTCGTCGAACTGTTAAGGAAGAATCGCGTCACGCCGGACAATCAACGCAACTGGCGCAACGTGCAGTTTCACGGCATTCATATGTACCGCGTGCGCGTGCCCTTCAACGTCCACGGCATTGAAGACGTTGACAACACAAACCGTGTGATGTCTTGCAGCAGTTGCCACCGCACGGGCTACATCGGCGCACGCCTCGACCGCGAAAGCCCGCGCACGACCTGCTCGAAGTGTCATACAAATCTTTTCTTCGAGCGCGCCGATGCTAAAATGCCTTCGGCCAGCGGGCCAAGCTGCACCTCTTGCCACGTCCAACACATCAAAGACATACACTGGACGCCCAAGCTCTTTGGCGCGCCCGCGGGCTTGCCCATCATCAAGGATTTGAAGACCACGGAGCCTGCGCTCATCGCGCAATAAATTAGGTTTCAAGTGTCAGGTTTCAAGTTACGGAGCAGAACTTGAAACCTGAAACTCGAAACCTTGAAACCTGAAGAGTTATGAAGAAGTCGCAATTGCTGCTTATTCTCGCGCTTCTGATGTTGCTGCTGGCGATTAACCAGTGGTCCGGCGAGGGCGAGTTTTTGAAGAGCTACTTCGGCGGCCTGCCGTGGTACGGGTGGGCGGGCATCAGTGTATTTCTCATCATCGTCGCCGTCGGCTTCGCTTTGAGCGATGCGGCTCTGGCCCGTTATTTGTTGACCAAGCCAGCCGCGCCGCCGAAAGTTGTTGACGACGATGTTGACCTGACCATTCCGATTACACCTGAAGAACTCGCACTCTTAGACCCGAATGGGCCGGACTATCCGCACCCCGTTATTTTTCCGAACCGCTGCATCGGCTGTCATGCCTGCGTTGATGCGTGCCCGCACGACGTGTTGGCGATGAAGGACAACATCGCCACGCCTGTTGCTCCCGACCAGTGTTTGGAAGACACGGCCTGCCAGCTTGAATGTCCCGTTAATCCGAAGGCGTGTATCGTCGTCAACACGACCAAGAAGATACGCCCGCGTCCCGTTCCCGTGCGCAACGAAAAGTTTATGACGAACGTTGCGGGCTGCTACATCATCGGCGATGTGTCGGGCACGCCGCTCATCAAAAACGCCGCTAACGAAGGCGCGGATGTCATCAAGCACATCGCGCAAGAACTGAATAACGGTGTCGCGCCGGAGCCGAAGGCGGAGCTTGATGTGGCCGTCATCGGCATTGGCGTCGCAGGATTGTCAGCGGCTTTGATGGCGCGCAAATGCAATCTCAAGTTCGTCGCCATCGAGCAGGACAAAGTGCTGGCGACGATTGATGCGTATCCGAAGGGCAAGTACGTTTTTCTCAAGCCGGAGACGATGGAATGGCGCGGCGCAATAGAAGTTCCAGGGCTATACGACCATCGCGAGCAGCTTGTCGAAGAAGCGCTCGCCAAACTCCTCAGCGAACAAAGCGCGGCGGATTCGGATGCGCTGGTGCGCGACATCGCGCTCGTGCGCCGGATTATCGAATCGCTTTTTAAGAAAGCGGACAAACTCGCTTCCGAACAGCGCGACCTGATGTTGACAGCCATCTGCGAAATCATCGTGGACGAACTCTCCGGGCAGATGACGGACTCTGGACACGGTAAACGCGCTCTGCCCGTGGCGGAGGCTTTGCAAGATAAAGCGGGAACGCAGTCTTTAGAGATGCCGATAGAGCAGCGCAAGCTGATGGTCGTCGAGACGATGGAACAGGTCGTTTCCCCCTTACGCGGCAATCTCAATGAGAGCGCGCGCGCGCAGTTGGTCAAGGGTTTGCGCGAAAAGATTATGGGCGAGATGCGCAAGAAAATCGCCGGAGAGCAACGCGAGGAGATGCTGGAAACGTGGCTCAACAACATGAGGGCGGGCGACGTTCACATCAACGAAGGCGAGAGTTGCCAGAAGGTCTTGAAGGCCGAGGACGGCGATTATTTTTTGATTGAGACGGAGAAAGGCCCGCAGAAGGTGAAGGCGACGTATCGCGCGCGGCGCGTCGTGCTGGCTATCGGCAATCGCGGCACGCCGATGCGGCTCGGCGTCAAAAATGAAGACATGCAGATTACGCGCGACGGGCAAACGGGCAGCAAGGTGATGTACAAGCTTTCCAACCCTGACGACTTCAAACGTCGCCGCGTCATCATCGTCGGCGGCGGCAACTCAGCCGTTGAGGCCGCCGTGGATTTGGTCGCGCGGCGCGACGGCGAGCAGATTGTTTTTCGTCCACCGCCGGAGATTAACGACGTCACGCTCGTCGTGCGCAGCGACTTTAAGAACGATTTGAAGTTTGGCAACAAGCTACAGGTCTACCAGTGTATCGACGAAGGCAAAATCAAGTTGCGTCTGGGCGAAGCCATCAAATCAATCGCGGACGGCGAAGTCGCGCTGATGGACGCGCGCACGAGAGAAGAGAAGATAAAGCTGCCAAACGATTATATCTTCGCGCTCATCGGCGGCGATAAGCCCACCGGATTTCTCCAAGCCATCGGCATCGAAATTCCGAAAGGCTAGCTGGCAACTCACGGCGTTAAAGCAGATGAAGATAGCCGTCGCAGTCATAGTGTCTGCGACGGCTATCTTCATCTGCCAAAACTTTCGCGCTTCCGTTTTGTCGCGCGCTTACTGCGGCAGGTAAGCGGACGGAACACAGACATCGCCGGAGAGGCCGAGGCCGTGAACGCGCACGGTGTTGGTAATGCTTTGGAGGATGTACCAATTGCCGTCCGAGGGACGCCAGACGGCGAGGTCAGCTTGCCCGTCGCCGTCGTAGTCCGCCGGAACAGCCGCATCACCGGCGAGGCCCCAGCTTTTCACCCTGACGGTGTTGTTGGAACTACGGCGGATGTACCAACTGCCTTCAGCTTCGCGGAAGACGGCCACGTCCGTCCGGCCATCGCCGTCATAATCGGCTGCGACAGGCTTGTCTCCGCCGCCGCCCCAACTGACCAGCCGCGCCGTGTTAGTCGCGCTCTGAAGGATGTACCAATTGCCCTCGCCTGAACGGAAGACGGCGGCATCCGTGCGCCCGTCGCGGTCGTAGTCTCCGGGCACAGGCGTGTCTCCGAGAGTTCCCCAGTTGTATATCCTGACCGTGTTCGTCAGGCTTTGCAGGACATACCAGTTGCCGTCCGAGGGCCGCCAGACGGCCAAATCACCTTTGCGGTCGCCGTCATAATCGCCCGGCACAGCCACGTCGCTGCTGTCGCCCCAATTTTGCACGCTCACGGTATTGGTCGAACTGCGCACAATGTACCAATTACCTTCGGGCTTGCGCCAGACGGCGAAGTCAGTCTTGCGGTCGCCGTCGTAGTCGCCCGGCACGGCCACGTCTCCGAGAGCGCCGCTGCCCCAGTCGTACTGAACTCTGGAAGAATTATCCGAGCTTTGACGAATGTGCCAGTTGCCGTCGCTGGGACGCCAGATTGCTTCGTCCGCCTTGCCGTCGCCGTCAAAATCGCTCGGCTGATTGGCGGCGGGCACGAGATGCGTGCGAACCAGATAGACGCGGCCCGTGTCTGTGCGGAAGGCCAGCCCGACCGCGCCCCAGCGAATGAGGCCGGTCGGCGTGCCGCTCACGCCTGTGATGCGAACGGCATCAATGGGCAGATAGGTACGCATATCGTAGGCGCGCAAAAGCATAGTCGAAGATTGGGGAGTGAGGAAATAGACGCGGCCCGTCGCTGAATCCGGCGCGACCAGAGAACCGAAACCGGGGCCGCTAAACGTGCCGACGCGTGCGCCCGTCTGCGGGTCAATGACGAGACCTGTGTTTGAGTAAATCAGGCCGTTGTCGGCCTT
Organism: uncultured Blastocatellaceae bacterium; assembly: GCA_964516695.1. Taxonomy (GTDB): domain Bacteria; phylum Acidobacteriota; class Blastocatellia; order Pyrinomonadales; family Pyrinomonadaceae; genus DASVTR01. The sequence continues at coordinate 7,477 of CAZEZJ010000001.1, read as the reverse complement.
GATGTCCACGCCGAAGCCATAGATGGAGTTCTGCGTCACGCTCGTCACCGCTACACCGGCGGCGCTCACATTCATCTTACGGAAGCCAAATTCGGTTGACTCGTTGTTATAACCGTAGAGCGTATCCGCCGATTGAGAGAATTCGATGGCGTTGCTGCCCGTGTGTCCGGCGGTCGTCGTGGGCCGCTGTACGCCTTCGTCGAAGAGAGCCACACCTTCATGGCTCGGACTAAAACA
>CAZEZJ010000001.1:4416-7230 GCA_964516695.1 uncultured Blastocatellaceae bacterium | reverse complement strand
CGGGATTGCCGGGCATCACGGCAATATCCTGCGCGTAGTTTGGCCCGTTAAACTGGCTGTTGCCGAGCGAGAATTGAAGACCAGCGGTGCGCGTCGCCAAATTAAAACGGCGAATGCTGGCCGCGCCGTCGAGCGCCGTGTAAAGGTATTGCCCGTCGTCTGACATGGCGAGCTTGCCGGGTTCCGAGCCGATGAAGACGGAGGGGCCGATTGCTCCCGCCAGCGGGTCAATCGGCGTGATGCTGTTGCCGTTTGCGCCAGCGCTCGACGGCACGCTGGCATAGATGGTTTGCGTGCGTGCGTCATATGCGAGGTCTTTGGTTGTGAGCGTCAGTTGCCGCACGTCGTCAGCCAGAGGCGTGGGCGTGGGCGTCGGCGTCGCAGCGGGCGTGGGCGTCGGCGCAGGGATGGGGTCGCCGGACGGCACGAGGTCAGTTTGAATCAGAAAGAGTTGATTGCTGTCGGTGCGAAACGCCAGGCCGTTTGTGCCCCAGCGAATGAGGCTCGTCGGCGTGCCATTGACGCCGCCAATCGCGACCGAGCCGACTTCGAGAAACGTGGTCGCGTCGAAGGCACGAAGGGTGAGCGTCGGGCTGCTGCCCGTCAGGAAGAAGACGCGATTAGTCGCTGAGTCGGTCGCAAAGGGTGAGCCGAAGCCGAGTCCGCTGAACGTGCCGACGAGGGTTTGCGTCTCAGGGTTGACAACGCGGCCAGTCGTCGCATAGATGAGGCCGTTGTCAAACTTAATATCAACACCGAAGCCGGAGACGAGGCTGGTATTGGTGCTGGCAATGGTCGCGCCCGCACCGTCAACGTTCATCCTGCGAAAACCAAATTCGGTTGTCTCGTTGTTGTAGCCGTAGAGCGTGCCGCCCGTCGCGGAAAACTCGATGGCGTTGCTGCCCGTGTGTCTGGCGGTCGTCGTGGGCCGCTGCACGCCGTCGTCGTAAATAGCAACGCCTTCATGCTTCGGGCTGAAGTAGATATTCCTGCGGGAGACGGCAAGCGCCGCCGGGTTGCCCGGCATCACCGCCATGTCTTCGACGAACATCGGGCCTGAGCCGAAAGAGCCGAAGCCAAGCGAGAATTGCAGTCCGGCGGTGCGCGTCGCCACGTTGAAGCGACGAATGCTGGCCGAGCCGTCGAGCGCCGCGTAAAGGTATTGCCCGTTGTCGGAGATGGCGAGCTTGCTTGGCTCGGACCCGATATAGACGGATGCGCCGATTGCTCCCGCCAGCGGCTCGATAGGCGTGATGCTGTTGCCGCCCCGCCCTGCGCTTGAAGGCACGCTGGCGTAGATGAAGTGGCCGACAGGGTCGTAGACAATATCCTTTGTCGCTAGGGGAAGAACACGAACGTAAGCTACGGGAGGCGCGGCGACCGCCGAAGGGTTCGCGGCCTGACCCGCTGAATGGCCCGACAGCAGCAGCCAACAGCCAAGGCCGACGAGCGCGAGCGTGAGGCACACCAGACGCACGACGGCGCGGCTGCGCAGATAAGATGAGTTAAGCACTTGAGGTCTCCTTCAAAAGTGGGAAGATGCGTCGTTCGGTTTTCGGGTCAACGGCGCAAGAGCAACATCGCCTGACGGGCGCAAAACACAGGGGAGCGCTTTATGCGTCGGGTTAACTTTTCTCGGGGTTATCTCTCGTCGGGATTATTTAAGAGCAGGCACAGGCGCGCGTTATCGCTGCTCGCTTGAGCGGACACACTCGTCCATCCGTTTAAAGCGAGCAAGGCGCTTAACGCAGACAGAGACACGGCGCGAGGTTAAAAATTTCATCGAAAAAAAATGTTGGGATAAATTAACGTGCGAACCGTCAGAGCTTACTGGAGGTTATCCGAAGGCTCCGAGAGGTCGGGCCGAGTCAGCCCGAACATTCAACATAAGGGAGCGGCCGTTTGCTTGTCAAGATAAATATTTTCGGCCAGGTTGCGAGCAAAGCCGCTATAATCGAAAGCCACACGGGCAGGAGAAAACATGAACATGAGATTGGTCTTCCTGACGCTCGGCGTCACGCTGTCGCTGTTGTCTATGCCTCTGCCAAGGCCAAACGCAGCCGGTGCCCAAGCGCCCGCGCTTCGCGATACGACCAGACGCGAGCAACAAATTGCGCAGGCGGCAGAAGCCATGCGCCCGCGCCTCATCGAGCAGCGGCGCGACTTTCACATGCACCCGGAGCTATCGAACCGAGAGGAGCGAACCTCGCGCATCGTCGCCGAACGCCTGCGCGCGCTCGGTCTCGAAGATGTCAAAACTGGGGTGGGCCGCCACGGTGTAACGGCGCTCTTGAAGGGCACAAAGCCCGGCCCCGTTGTTGCCGTGCGCGCCGACATGGACGCGCTGCCGATTCAGGAAACCATTGACGTGCCCTACAAATCGCGCGTGCCGGGCGTGAAGCACGCCTGCGGGCATGACGTGCACACGAGCGTGCAGCTCGGCGTCGCTGAAATTTTAAGCCGGATGCGCGGCGAGATTTCGGGCACCATCAAGTTTATCTTTCAACCGGCGGAAGAAGGCGCGCCGCCGGGCGAAGAGGGTGGCGCGCGCCTGATGATTAAAGAAGGCGCGCTCGAAAATCCGCGCCCCGTCGCCATCTTCGGCCTGCACGTGTTGCCCGCCATAGAGGTCGGGCAAGTTAGCTACAACTCCGGCGCGGCGATGGCCTCTTCCGACCGCTTCACGATGACGATTCGCGGGCGCAAGGTGCATGGCGCTTACCCGCACGACGGAGTTGACGCCATCGTCGTCGCCGCGCAATGTGTGACCGCGCTGCAAACCATCCGCAGCCGCCGCATTGACACAACCGAGCC
>CAZEZJ010000001.1:0-4406 GCA_964516695.1 uncultured Blastocatellaceae bacterium | reverse complement strand
CTTCAACATCATCGCAGACGAAGTGAAACTCGAAGGCACTATGCGCACGCTCAGCGAAGATGTCCGCAAACGTGCGCAAGAGTTAATGCGTGAGACGCTCGACGGCATCACGCGTGCAAACGGCGCTTCCTTCGAGCTAGCGTTCGAGGAGGGCGCGGCTCTCACTTACAACGAACCCGCGCTCGTCGAGGAGACGTTGCCCTTGATGCGCCGTGTCGTCGGCGCGGCAAACGTCGTCACGCGCAAACCGCAGATGGGCGCTGAGGATTTCGCCTACTACCAACGCGTCATCCCCGGCTTCTACTATTTCCTCGGCGTCGGCAATCCCGCCAAAGGAATCACCGCGCAGATTCACACGCCCGCCTTCGACGTTGACGAAGAAAGCTTGGTCATCGGCGTCAAAGTGATGAGCAACGTGCTGCTCGATTATCTTGACCGTCATGCTGCGCGCTAGCTCCAAGCAGCATTGTCATGTGAAAGAATAAGCTGATGAAAAATGTTTCATTGAGACGCATGTGCGCCCTGTGGTTGTTATCGTTGTGCGTGCTGCTGGCGGCGAGCATTTCTGTTATGGGCCAGCAGCAGACGCCGCGACGGCTGCCGTCTTTGCGCGAGCAGGCGCAGATTCAGCAGGAATGGTTGAAGCTCAGGCTCGAACGCGTGCTGCCCGCTCTGATGCGCAAGCACAAGGTTCAGATGTGGCTCATCATCTGCCGCGAGTATAATGAAGACCCTGTCTTTTTCTCTCTGGTCGCGCCCACACAGTTTGCCGCTCGTCGGCGCACCATCTATGTTTTCCACGACCGCGGGCCGGACAAGCCAATCGAGCGGCTGGCGCTCGGCGGCGGCTCGCAGGGCGGGCTGTATACGGTCTATCGCGACCCGGAGGTGGAGAATCGCGAAATCTATGGCGAGGGCCAATGGGCGCTGCTGAAGAAATTAATCGCGGAGCGCAATCCTGCAAACATCGCCGTCAACATCTCGCACACGCACGCCTTCTCTGACGGCCTCTCGGCGGGCGAGCGCGAAAAGCTGGAAGCGACGCTTGGCGCGGAGATTTTGCGCAAGGTCGTGCGGGCCGAGGAATTGGCGCTCGAACTCGTAGAGGTGCGCTTGGCCGAAATGATGCCCACCTACCGTCAGATGATGGAGACGGTTCACTGGCTGATAGCTCGCGCCTTCTCAAACGAAGTCATCAAGCCGGGAGTGACGACGAACCAGGACGTTGTCTGGTGGCTGCGCCAGCAGGTTAACGACCTCGGCCTCGGCACGTGGTTTCAACCTTCGGTGCGCGTGCAGCGCCAACAGCAACGCGTCGGCGTTAGCCTGTTGGCGGAAGATGCGCCCGTTGTGATTGAGCGCGGCGACGTGCTTCACGTAGATTTCGGCATCACTGCGATGCGGCTCAACACGGACACGCAGCACATGGGCTACGTCCTGCGTGAAGGTGAACGGGATGCGCCCGCTGGCATTAAGCGCGCGTTGCTGATGGCAAATCGCCTGCAAGATTTATTGATGGAGCGCATGAAGATTGGCCGCACGGGTAACGAAGTCTTGGCCGACACGCTCACTGCGATGAAAGCCGCCGGAATCAACGGCACGGTCTACACGCATCCGATTGGCGCGCACGGCCACGGCGCAGGCCCGCTGATAGGATTGTGGGACAGGCAGCAAGGCGTCCCCGGCAGAGGCGACGTGCCGCTCGTCGCCAATTCATGGTTCGCCATCGAACTCGCCGCCTCGACGCCCGTGCCCGAGTGGAATAATCAGGAACTCTGGGTGGGCCAAGAAGAGGACGCCGCGATTGATGAGCAGGGCCGCATCAGTTGGGTCTTGAAGCGACAAACGGAGTTTCATTTGGTGCGATAACTCTGAAGCGCCGGGCGCGTTATCTTCGGGCTTGTGCTCTGAAGATGAAAAGGTGAGAATATCTGGCATGAAACAAGATGATTTTCAGTACGTGACAAATCAGGCGGGCGAGAAGACTGCCGTTATCCTCCCCATCGGTGAATTTCAAGAGCTACTGGAAGACTTACGCGACCTTGCAGCGGTCGCTGAACGCCGCGCCGAGCCGACCATCTCACATGAGGAACTTCTCGCTGAGTTGAAAAGAGATGGCATCCTACACGATTGAGTGGAAGAGGTCTGCCGTTAAAGAATTGCGCGTGCTGCCCAAAGATGCGGTTGCGAGAATCCTCACAGCAGTCGAGCAGTTGTCTGTGAATCCTTATCCTGTGGGCGTGCGGAAACTGTTAGGAGCGGAGCACACATACCGCGTCCGCGAGGGCGATTACCGCGTCGTCTACACCATTATCGCATCATCTCTAATCATCGAGGTCATCCGTGTCGGCCACCGAAAAGATGTCTATGACCGATAGCCGATTAGTGTATTGAAGGTCTGATTAGTTAGCGAAAACGTGTCCGGCGATGCTGTTGGAGAAACAGAATCGAGATGCCGCGCCTGCGAGTTGGCGGCGCAGAATGAAGCGCAGGCTGGTGCCGCTGCTTGTCATCCTGCCGGTGTGTGGAGTGCTGGCCTTGTTTGGGATACGAATGTTGGAGCGGGCGATGACGTTTCATCCAGAGCGCTATGCGCCGGGCGACGCGTGGCGGTTGCCTGTGAGGGGCGAAGACGTGTGGATGACGAGCGCGGACGGCTTGCGCCTGCACGGTTGGTTCGTGCGCGCCGCCAGCCAGCCAGCCGCGGGCACGTTCATCTACTTTCACGGCAACGGCGGCAATCTGAGTTACAACGGCTGGCTGATGGAGGATTTATCCGAGCGCGGGTTTGACGTGCTGGCGCTCGATTACAGAGGCTATGGCCGAAGCGACGGCGAGCCGACGGACGAGCAGGGCATCTACGCGGACGCCGATGCCGCCTATGATTATCTCACGCGCGAGCGCGGGGTGTTGCCGGAAAGAATAATCTTGTACGGCCAATCGCTCGGCACGACCGCCGCCGTTGATGTGGCATCAAGGCGCGGCTGCGCGGCGGGCGTTCTCGAATCCGGCCTGAGTTCGGCGCGCGAGATGGCGGCGCTGATACTGCCGCCGGGCTTTCGCTGGCTGCATGGGCTGGCGAAGAATAGTTTTGCTTCGACGCGTAAGCTGGCGAGCGTGCGCTGTCCGGTGCTGGTAGCTCATGGAAAGCTCGACCGCACTATCCCGGTCGAGCAGGCCCAACTGCTTTACGACGCGGCGCACCAGCCTAAGCGCCTGGTTATCATCGCGGACGCGGGCCATAATGATATGGTGGGCCGTGGCGGCGAAGAGTATCTAAAGACTATTGCGGAGTTTGCGCGGGCGGCGGTCGAGCGCGCCAATGGCGGCAAGTAGTGGCGGATGATGACAGACGTTTGCTAGGAAGACGCGCGGGGCGTGCTTGCACGTATCGGAATTGCAGCGGAAGGAGAAGCGAGCTTGATGGGACAAGATGAGGATAACCCTTTGGCTAAGAGGGCAGACGATGCGACACCGCTCGTCGGGGCGGAGACGGACGTTGCGCCCTTGGGCCGCGACCACGGAAAGCCGCCGCACGAATGGACGGCCAACGAGGATTTGGACGTGGCCGAATGGGAGAGCGTGGCGCAGAGCGACCGCTTCCGCGAACTCGTGCGTGCGAAGCGTCGCTTCATTATTCCGGCCACAATCTTTTTCATCATCTACTATTTCGCGTTGCTCGTTCTCATCTGGCTCGCGCCCGGGTTGATGAGTCGCCGCGTGATTGGCGTCGTCAATATCGCTTACTTGTTCGCGCTGTCGCAGTTTTTCATGGCGTGGATTCTGGCCCTGCTGTATGTGCGCGCGGCGAACCGTCACGACCGCATGGCGCGCGACATCGTCAGCGATTCAGGAAAGCCGAAGGGAGGACGAAAGGGCTGATGTCAACACCACTTTTGATGTTCCTCGGCTTTATCGCCGTCACCTTGGGCATTACTTACTGGGCCGCGCGCCGCTCGACCGGAGCGGACGCCTTCTTCGCGGCGAGCCGTCAGATTACGGGCTGGCAGAACGGGCTGGCCGTGGCGGGCGACTACATGAGCGCGGCCTCCTTCCTCGGCATCGCGGGCATCATCGCCTTTCAGGGCTACGATGGCTTCATGTACTCGGTCGGCTTTCTCGTCGCTTACCTGACGGTGCTCTTAATCGTCGCTGAACCGCTAAGAAACGCGGGCAAGTACACGATGGCTGACGTGCTGGCTTATCGCTTGAAAGCGCGGCCCGTGCGCTCGATGGCCGCCTTGAGCACTCTGACCGTCAGCACCTTCTACATGATTGCGCAGATGGTCGGAGCGGGCGCGCTCGTTTCGTTGCTCTTGAAGGATTCAGGCATTAACTACGTGACGGCGGTGATTGGCGTCGGCGTGTTGATGATTGTCTATGTGGTCTTCGGCGGAATGCTGGCG